>DCVH01000085.1 GCA_002327335.1 Patescibacteria group bacterium UBA2193 | reverse complement strand
AAAATAGTCCCCGATAACCCGTCAATTCCATCAATCCAATTAATTGAGTTAACCACGATAATCGCCCATAAAATAAAGGCTCCTGTGGCTAACAGATAGAAATGGTTTCCAAGAACATTAAGCTCGAGAACATTAAAGTTCAATGCCACATCATCAAAAAGCTTGATGTGTCCAATATTAAAACCAAACAAAACAAAAAAGGCAGCTAACGCAAATTGAAAAACAAGTTGATATTTCCACGAAATTTTTTTAAAATCGTCCAAGACCCCGAAAACAAGAATCGCCAACCCTCCAACTAAAATAGAAAAAATTTGACCAGTTATTTCAAGCTCGGGATTGACCAGAATAATTAGGAGAGAAGTGCCAATAACAATCACTCCTCCCCATCGTCGAACAATCTCATTCTTATATTTTTTCTTAAACAACAAAACAAGACTACCAATAATGATGCCGACAACAAAAGCTTCCAGAAAATAAATAAGCCAATTCATGATTTAAAAAAACCGGGAATTAACCGGCTATCTTTTTAAAAATTAACAAACCCCCAATCGACCCCAGCAAATCAACCCCGACATCAAAAAAATTTCCTGATCTTCCGATCACAAATAATTGATGGAGCTCATCACTTGAAGAAAAAATCAAAACCCCAACCAAACTGAAAACAAAAATTCTTTTAAAATCAAGCTGATAAATCCTCAGTGCTCTTGCAAATAATCCTGCCAAAATTGCATATTCTGTCAGATGTGCAATTTTTCTTGAAAAAAATTCAATCGGGATAGCAGCTCCTGTTTTCAGATTTGGAACCGATGATAAATAAAAAATAACACCCATCCAGACAAGAATGGGGATATAATAAAGAAAAAAAATTTTCACCTTCCCCGGGTCAATCATACTGAATGATTAATCAAATAAAAAAATATGAAACTAGAGCTTGCGCATTTCAANNCTCATTCTCCCAAATATCTTTTACCACTCGATAAAGAGCATAGAGAGGAAGCCAAAGCCACAGAAGCCTTTCAATAAAAAACTCAAAAAATTTATCCATTTTGAAACTTACTTAATTCTAAAAAATAACAGCTAATAGCCATGGAGCTGGAAAACTTCATTCACTAAAAAAATTTATAACGAGACACTATCAGAGTTAACCAGCTGTCCTCTTTATTCAAGAATTAATTTTCTCTGTTTATTTTTTTCTTTTTGTCGCAACCTTTTTTTTGGTTGTTGACACAGCTCTGGTTTTCAAGGATTTTGCTGATTTGTTTTTCAAAATTTCTTCATCTTCCTGAGCACTCAATTTGACATAGATTCCAACTAGCACAGTGAAAATTGCTACTAACATCCACTGAGTGGAAGCCAACCAAATATCACCGACCAAAAAACCAATCATGGCCAAGAAAATAGCGAAAAAAGAAAAGACAAAAAAACCGTCCGCTAATATTTTATGATACATACTTTTCCCCACCTCCTTTCATTTTTATTTTTATTATTACAACCTACGCCCTTGAATAAAACAATTGCACCACCCCTCAAGAAATGTTTTTTCGCAGCTGCCGTGTGAAACGAAAGGCCGGAGAAAAAATATTTCTTGAGGGGGAATGTGCCCTGTTGTTTAAAAAGTGCGCAAGCTCTAATTCTATTAAATAAAATTATCTTATAAACTAATTTTATTAAATAGAGAATTTTAATTTTTATTTTTACCCGTTCCTATTATAACAAATTTTTTATGTTTTTCAAACCATTCGACAAAAACAGTTTTCAACAGAATTCTCGTAATGACAATCGCCGTGAACATTGAAACAGCAACTCCAATAATTAACGTCAATGCAAAGCCTTTGATAAAACCTGAACCAAAGAACATCAAGATAACAGCCGTTAAAATAGTTGAAAGATTTCCGTCGCGAATTGACAACCATGCTCGGCGAAAACCTTCGTCCACGGCTGACTTCAAGTTTCTCCCGTTTTGTATTTCCTCTTTTATTCTTTCAAAAATTAAAATATTCGCATCAACCGCCATTCCGACTGAAAGAATGAAACCGGCAATTCCTGATAATGTGAGCGTAATGGAGAGTGGCGTAACTGAAGAAAGTTTAAGAATGGAAATCATTATCAAGGAATAAATAACCAAAGCCGCAACTGCAACCAACCCAGCTAATCGATAATACAGTACCATAAAAACAGCCACTGTCAAAAGTCCATATAATCCGGCTTTCAAACTTTTTTCAAGAGAAACTTTTCCAAGCGATGCCTCAACACTTTGCTGACTAATCAACTTGATGGGAACTGGCAACGCCCCGGAATTCAATCGGAGTGTTAATTCCTTCGCTTCATCAAGACTGAAATCTCCATTAATAACTGCTTGTCCGTCTCTAATGACGACTTGCACAACCGGAGCGGTTATCTGTTGATCATCAAGATAAATTGCGATTCTCTTGCCAATGTTTTTTTCTGTTATTTCCCTGAAAAGATCTTTTCCTTCATCGTTAAATTGCAAAGCAACCTGTGGCATGTTGGTGTTTTGATCAAAGGTCACTTGTGCTCCTTTCAAATATTGCCCAGTCAGTTTTGTTGGTTCAAAATTTGGTCCCAGCATTGCAGCAATTGAATCCGGGTTCATTATGACGAAAAGAATGTGGGCAATCTGAACCTCGCGTTCATCTCCCTCTCCCCTTTCATCAAGCTTCTTAATAAGATGAAGACCAGTTGAACTTTCTGTTAAATTTGAAGCAACTGATCCTTTTTCAAAATCTGTGCTGAAAACAAGTTCTTCTAATCCAGGCTCCTGAGAAAAAACTGTTCCCTTTTTAATAAATCCAAGATCTCCTCCAATTTCCTTTGTTTCACTGTCATCAGAATATTCTTTTGCAAGTTCACCGAAATCTCCCCCTTCTTTGGCTTTTGCCAAAACACTCTCCGCTTCTTCTTTCGTTTTTTTATTTTCTGCTTCAATCTGAGCTTTCTGCTCTTCTGATAATTGGCTCTCTCCTGATTCTTCTCTGAAATCCAGAAATGGAGTTTCCTTGATCACCCCCTTAGCCTCTTCAATGTCCTTCACTCCTGCCAATTCCACAATTAAACGATGACTATCTCCCATTTGTGATGTCTGCACAACCGGTTCTGCAACACCATAGGCATTCACTCTTTTTTCGATCACATCCTGGATTCCCTCCAGTGCCTTCCC
>DCVH01000082.1 GCA_002327335.1 Patescibacteria group bacterium UBA2193 | reverse complement strand
AAAAAAGTAACAAAAGTTATTAAACTTCAAATCAAAGGCGGACAAGCAAATCCTGCTCCTCCAGTTGGTCCTGCGCTTGGTCAACACGGTTTGAATATTCAAGATTTTTGCGCAAGATTTAATGAAGTCACCAGAGAAATGAACGGGGAAGTTGTCCCGGTTGAAATTTCTGTTTTTGAAGATCGAACTTTTTCTTTCGTTTTGAAAACTTCTCCGGCAGCGGAGTTGTTGAAAAAAGCTGCAGGCGTTCCGAAGGGTTCAGGAAATCCTTTGGTTAACAAAGTTGGGAAAGTAACAAAAGCCCAGGTTCGAGAAATTGCAGAAAAGAAAATGGTTGATCTGAATGCAAATGACGTTGAAGCTGCGATGAAAATCGTTGCTGGAACAGCAAGATCAATGGGAATCGAAGTAACAGAATAATTAATTATAAAAGTGGGAGGATGACTTCTGAGAAGGCATTCGCAACTACCACACAAAGCTATGAAAAGAGGAAAAAATTATCTAAAAGCTGAAGAGCTTTATGACAAAACAAAGGTCTATAAAATCGAAGAGGCTTTGGAGACTATGGAAAAATTTCCAAAAACCAAATTTGATGAAGCAATAGAAATCCACGTCAAATTGGGAATTGATGCTAAAAAATCTGATCAATCAGTGCGAGCGTCAGTTGTTCTTCCAAATGGAACAGGACGAGATGTTCGTGTAATCGCCTTCACTGAAAAGCAAGAAGATGAAGCAAAAAAGGCTGGTGCGGAAAAAGTCGGAGGAGAAAAATTGATTGAAGAAATTGCAAAGAGCGGGCAAATAGACTTTGATGTTGCTGTGGCTTCTCCGGATATGATGCCAAAACTTGCTAAGATTGCAAAAATTCTTGGACCAAAAGGTTTGATGCCGAATGCAAAAACTCAGACAGTCGGACCAAAACTTGGAGAAATTATTGAAGGATTGAAAAAAGGAAAAGTAAGCTTCAAGAATGACGACAGTGGAAATGTTCATTTGTCTATTGGAAGACGTTCTTTTGAAGCTGGGAAACTCAAGGAAAACTATGAAGCCTTTCTAGCTGAATTAACAAAAAGCAAGCCAGCGGTTTTCAAGGGGAAATATATTCAAGGAATTTCAATTTCTTCAACAATGAGCCCATCTATTAAATTGGCTGTCTAAATACTTCAATTACTAACAACTATTAACTATTAGCTACGAACTAAAAATATGTCTCAAGATAATCTAATAAAATTTCAATGCACCGAATGCAAAGAAATCAACTATTATTCCAAAAAGAACGTTAAAAAACTTTCTCAAATGAAACTTGAATTAAAAAAGTTTTGTTCAAGATGCAGAAAACACACTCTTCACAAAGAAAAGAAGAAAAAATAGCGATTAATGTCAAATGACGAATTTCAAATGCCAAATCAAATTTCAAATGCCAAAGTTTTAATTTTGGATTTTGATATTGATTTGGCATTTGTTATTTAGATTTTTTAAATTGTAGTTTTGTGTTATATTAATTGTTGTAAGATTCGCGGGTGTCGTACAGTGGTAGTACGTTGGTCTCCAAAACCAATAACGGGAGTTCGATTCTCTCCACCCGTGCAATGTAAGTGGGTTCTCAGCTCAACCACTGGTTGGGGACTCCTATCACCCGTGCATCCAAAACAAGGCTCATTTGAGCCTTGTTTTTTGTGGATACATGGTAGCATTTAAATTCCATTTTGGCATATTACAAATTGGAATATACTATATAGACATATGAAAAATAATATTTATTCAAGTGGCCATAAATTTTTAGCACAGCAATTGAAAAAGGCGCGTGGAATGTCGGGTCTTGATCAGAGAGAAGTTGCTGAGCTTTTAGATAAAACGCAGTCTTATGTTTCAAAGATTGAAGCAGGGCAACGCCGAATTGATGTAATTCAGTTGCAGGAATTTGCAAAGATCTATAAAAAGAAAATAGACTTTTTTATTAAGTAAATTAAAATTTATGTGGGCAAAAAACTTAACAGGCATTAACGACGGAATTTTCAGAACTATTAATGGCAACTCAGATGAGATGATCGGGGTGGGAAGATGTATGAAGGCGGGCTTTCCTTGTTCGCGTGCTGATGTAACCAATGGGAGGTATGATGCTATCATTGATATTGGGAATAACAAGCTTCTTAGGGTGCAAATAAAAGGGACGTCTGGTGGCAGTGTTAGTTTCACTGGAGGAGGAAGAAGCGGAAAGCAAATTAACAGGGAGGTTAAGCAAAGGACTTACAAATACTCTCCGGATGATTGTGATATAATTTTAGTTGTAGATGGCAGAAGCGGAGAATGCTATATAATTCCTATTGAAGATATTCAAAAAATGAGCAACTCTAATTCATTGGAAAAGCTGGTAAAATATAAAGAAAATTGGGATTTGCTGAAAAAGATAGCTGGAGTTTAATTTAGTGCTTTCATCATTTCTCTTGCAACCGCTTCCAATACAGTCACTGTAACGGAGTTTCCAGCCTGCTTGTATAATGCGGAATCAGCTAGGCCAGCTGGAAGTGTAAATGACTTGGGAAACCCTTGCAATCTGAAGCATTCAAGCGGAGTCAGTTTTCTGATTCCTTTTTTGTCTTTAATAATTGGAACGTTATGTCCGCCCATGCCCATATTAGCAGTGAGAGTGGGGCAGACTCCCTTTTTATTTTCTCGGACATACTGTCTTCTCCATTGATAAACTTTGCCTTCCTCTTTCACAAATCCTTTGATTTTTTCGAAAAGAGGCTTGTCATTGTAGTAATATTTTTCAGGTACATTTTTCTCTAAAAGTTCGGTGACTTTAATTTTTAATTTTTGCGGTTCAGGAAATTCAAATTTGTCAGCATAGTTTTTATTTTTAAATCCGACAATATATATTCTTTCACGGTTTTGTGGAATATTCCCATACTCCATGCTGTTCAAAACTTTAGTTTTCACATGATAGCTCAAGTCTTCCAGTGTTTGAATAATTATTTTGAAAGTTTTCCCTCCGTCATGTCCTTTTAAGTTTTTTACATTTTCCAAAAGAAATCCGGCTGGATTGCGTGCTTCCAAAATTCTGGCGACATCGAAAAATAAATTTCCCCGGTCTTTTTCATCATTAAACCCCTTGCGATATCCAGCTATTGAAAAGGCCTGGCAAGGGAACCCACCTAAAAGAAAATCAAACTCAGGCAAGTCGTCAATGCCGATTTTCCGTATGTCTTCTATGATGAGTTTTGATTTTTTGAAATTCAGATCATATGTAGCTTTGCAATTTTTTTCAAAGTCATTTGCAAATACAGTCTCAAAGCCTGCGTTTTCAAATCCGAGCCTGATGCCTCCGACTCCGGCAAACAAATCTAAAGTTCTGAAAAGTTTTTGCTTGGTTGCATTATTATTTTCAAGATTCCTTTTTATTTCAACAACCACGCCCCTTATTTCAACTTCTTTTCTGTAAAATGGAAGCATCGTCTGATTGGCTGGTTGCAAACGGAATCTGTTTTTTTCTTGGTAGATCTTTTTTAGCGTAGCTTCATTGTCATCGATTACTGCCACAACAGTCTGTCCATTTTCGGCAACTGATTGTTTTTTAATAACAACAATATCTCCATCAAATATTCCTTCATTAATCATGCTGTTTCCTTGGACTCGCAGGGCATAATAGTTGCCAGGCTTGTTTGCGACACTTGTAGCAATCATCACATTTTCACCCCTAGTTTCAATGGCTTCAATCGGTTGCCCGGCCGCTATTGTTCCGACCAAAGGTATTTTGACAAGGCTGTATGGGCTTTTTTTCTTCAATTCGATCCCCCTAGCAGAACTCCCGTTCTTTTCTATAAACCCCTTCTTCTCCAATGTTTCAATATGCTGGTGCACGGTTGATAGGGCAGATAGCTTAAAATGCTTCCGTATTTCTTCAATAGTAGGTGAAAGCCCTTTTTTAATTATGTATGATGTTATGAAGTCTAATATTTGTTTTTGCTTTTTCGTTAGAGTGGGCATATAATTAATTTAATGCAAATTTGTTATATTCGTATTATATACCGAAAATTTACCGAAGTGCAAATGGATTTATCCACAGTGTAAAATGCTTCGATAATATAGATATATTCACCAAGAAAAAGAGAAGTGAAATAATGTCGAAGATCTGTTTAAAAAATACAGGCAACGATGAAAATATCTCCGACGAAGGAATTGTTGAAATTCGAGATAATTTCTATGGATTGACTGAAGTTGCAATTGAAGGTTGTATAAAAGAAAGGAACACAAAAGCAGTTAAAATTTTATAATAATTTTTTCTTCAACTATCGATAAATAAAGAGGTTTATTTGTTTTCAAATACTAAGAATGAATAAGTATTTAATTGAACATAAAATTAAAACAATCACTGATCTTTGGGGGCTTGCAGATGGAAAACAAGAGTTTGAATTTCGCGGATTTAAGTTCCGACAATGGGATTTTAATATATCCGATGGCGCAATAGGGAACGCATGGATTGCTAAAAGAGAATTCGAAGCGAAGGATGCTGAGAGTGCCATTCAATTTTTTAGGGAAGAATTGATTGATATTGTCCGGCGAGTCGCCTTTGTCAGTCAATGCTTTGCTTCTGCTGATCTTGAGCCTTATTTTATACTTCGTCTTAATGATAATCCCGAACAAGTCTTTTTCTTATCCTATTCTGAAGAAAGTGAACATGTACCTTTGCATTTCGGAGAAGAAGAAAAAGAATCATTGGAAAAGCTTGAAAAATTTCCTAACCCTGTTGTTTTGGAGTATATTGCTCAATCTGGCAGAGCTATAACTTATACAACAAGATTAGCCATGCTTATCATTGCTCTCGAAAGTATTGCAGGTGAGATAAGCCCAGGAAAGACAAATATGCAATACATCAAGGACGAGATATTAAAGAATTATGATCTACACGATGAAATTTTTAAGTTTGGAACAGGCATTCGAAACAAAATTTTCCATGGCAAAGAGATTGTGGGCGGAAAAGATTATGCGCAAATTATATATGACAGAATAATCGATTTCTTCAACGTGAAGTATGGCACAAAAATAAATACAGATGTTTCCCAGCCCCAGAGGCATATTTTTGGAAATTATTATGGTTATAGGGGATGGCTTCAGCCAATAACAAATATTTCAAATTGGGAATTGAAATATGTTTTGGCAAATCATGATAATGGCAATTCAGTTGGTAACGGGGAAAGAAAAGAAGTTTTGTTTGATAATGTTGCACGGCCGGATCAATATTGATTTTGTTTTAATAATGCTTTCGCGCGCTCTAATCTCGCACAAACTGGCTCCCATTTTCCAATATATTAGTTCGAAGCGTGTACCCTAGCCCGTGCAATGTAAGTGGGTTATCAGCCAGAGGCTGACCAATCTTTGGTTGGGATTCTTTCCACCCGTGCAAAATAAAAAAGGTGTCATTTGATGACGGGCACCTTTTTTATTTTGTCTCTGAAGTTTTTTTATCGCACTGCTCTTACGATTGCAATTAGTACGACGGCTCCGAGAATAGCGACTAAGAAGCTGTATAGGTTGAAGCCGGTAACTCCGCTTTTTCCGAAGAAGCTCATCAGCCATCCGCCGAGCAATGCTCCCACGATACCAAAAATGATATCCATCACCAGTCCTTCTCTGGTTCCCATAATTGCCGAAGCGATCCAGCCAACTAATGCTCCAAAAATAATCCAAATTAGAATGCTCATATGTTTATTTAATTAATTATTAATTTTTTTCTTGCTCGTCTAATTTTTTGGCGGCTTCCGGAGTGGAGACGGTTTTGCCCATCAGAAATAGTTTGATGATAGCGAGAGCTATTAGCCAGTAGACGACCATTGCTAGGAGAGTTGTCCATTCAAAGATGCTTCCGGAAACTTTTGTCATGCGAAAGACACTGAGAAATGGAGCGGTGAAGATGTATGTTATGCCATAGACTAAATTTGAAAAACCGGCTTCTGCGTTGGCTCCTAATAGCTTGAGAATGAAGCGGAAGGCGAGCAGTATTTCCAAGAGACCTAGGAGATACCAAACAATCTGCGTACCTCGATAAAGCGGTTTTGTGCTAGGAGAAGTTGATGAGTCCATATGTGTGAAATTAATTATTATGAAGATTTTTAAATTGATAATCTCGAGAGACTGCACGACGTTTCGACCACACGTCATTTGTTATATGATCATTGAAGAGAATTCTCTTCTAATCTTTTTTTAGTACTGTTTCTTTTGGGAGATATTTTTTCAAAGCTCTTTCCATTAATGCAGCTAAGCTTAAATCATCAGCAATGGCTTGAGCCTTGGCTTGTTTCAATAACTTGGGGTTTATGAATATAGTTACTCGTTGTTTTTCATTTTTTTTCATAATCTATCACGATATGCAATTAGGTGTATTCATTGTAGTAGTACAACTACAATGATTTTTTATTTCATAAGCTGCGTGGTCTGTGAAAACATAACTTTAGCAAAACTGGCATAAAGTTAAAGCTAGTAGTATAATGAAATTAAATTAAGTATATTTATTAATGAAAAAATCTTATATTACCGGAGTAAGTGGAACTGGAAAGTCTACGCTTGCCGAGGAATTTGGGAAAAGAGGGTTTAACGCCATTGATTTGGATGATGGTTTTTGTGCGTGGCGGAATATTAAAACTAATAAAGAAGCTAACATTAAAGACAAAACTAAACCAGGTTTTTATGATGAGAATGATTGGTATTGTGACTTGAAGAGATTACATGATTTTATAGATAGGCAAAAAGAAACAATTTTTGTCTTTGGAGCTTCTGCAAATCAGGATAGGTTTTTGTCGGTTTTTGATAAAATTTTTCTTCTTAAATGTAGTCCTGAGACATTTTCCAAAAGAATGGATTTGCGCACAAATCATAGATATGGGAAATTGCCAGCAGAAAGAGAAAATGAATTGCGATGGTTTGAAGAATTTAATAATCATGTGATCGAAAAAGGCGCTTCTATTATTGATGCTGAAAATCCCGTGACTCAAGTAGCAGATGAGATTCTTGCTGAATCAGAGATATAAACAATTTTGATTTTAAAATGGCAAAAAGAAAGCTCGAGACAGTGACTCTTTTGGGCATAGATTGTGTCGATTTAGACAGGTTGGTTTTGGCTATGGATATTTGTCAGGAAAAATTTGAATAATGACGAACTAAATTAGGGGATTAAATAAGATATATTAAAAAATATGAAAAACAAAAAAACAAAAAATTTGGCGATTTTTGAAGGCAGGAAGGTGCGGAGAGTTTGGAATGAGAAAGAGGAAAAATGGCTCTTCGCGGTGGTGGATATTATCGCGATCTTAACTGAGAGTTCTAATTCGCAAGTTTATTGGAGAGTTTTGAAAAAAAGACTTATTGACGAAGGTTCAAATGAAACCGTTACAAAATGTAACGGGTTGAAAATGGCAGCTCCAGACGGAAAAATGCGAGAAACCGATGTTGCTGATACGGAAACATTATTTCGGCTAATTCAATCCGTGCCGAGCAAAAAAGCTGAGCCGATCAAATTGTGGCTGGCTAAGATTGGATATGAAAGAGTGCAGGAAATGAGTGATCCGGAAAAAGCTTTGAATAGGTCGCGAGATTATTGGCAAAAAATGGGAAGAAGCAAGACGTGGATTCAGCAGAGAATGATGGGGCAGGAAATCAGAAATAAGCTTACGGATTATTGGAAAAACAACGAAGTCAGTGAAAAAGAAGAATACGCGATTTTGACGAATATTATTCATCAAGAATGGAGTGATTTGTCAGTAAAAGAACATAAAAATTTGAAAAAATTGAAAACGCAAAATTTGCGTGATCATATGTCAGATGCCGAATTAGTTTTCACGGCTTTGGCCGAACTTTCTACACGTCAAATTGCAGAAACGATGGAAGTGAAGGGTCTAAAAGAAAATAAAATACCCGCCAAAAAAGGTGGACGAATTGCCAAAAATGCGCGATTGGAATTGGAGAAAAAAACCGGGAAGAAAGTTGTGACTGGAAAGAATTTTTTGTTGCAATTAAAAACCAAAAAAAGAATTGGATAATAATGGGGAATACAGAGAAAATGAAACAAGCAGGTAATACTAAAAATTTGGATGTAATTAAATTAACAAATTATTAAAATAAAGAATTGAAAAATAGATTAGAAATGATTAATTATGTTGACGGCTTGTATCCATTAGTAAAAATGGACAATGTCTTGGTGCTGGCTTGCCAACATATCCTTGAAACTACTGTCGATCTTTTTGATGCGATTGTGAGCAAGGGGGTGAGACCAGGAAATATTTATTTAATGGGGAAATGTTATTCCACAAGTGAGAATGTTTTTGAGGAGTTAAAAGAAAGAGGTATAAATGTTTCTTCTCTAAGCAAGGCTTATACTAGTCACACGTCTTTCGATGAACAATTTAAATCGTACATCAATGATTTTTTTTCAGAGATTAGAAAAAAATTGGATTTTAGTAAATTTGATAAAATAATTATTCTTGATGATGGAGGAGAGCTCATATTGTGCGCAAATAATATTTTGAATGAATTTAGTAATGTTGCTGGGGTTGAACAAACGGCCTCTGGTTACGAAAAAATTAAAAACATGTCGTTAAATTTTCCAGTAATAAATATTGCGAAATCTCATGCAAAACTTCACGTAGAATCACCTTTTATTGCCGAAGTTATTGTTAGAAAAATCAAGGAATATTTAGAAAAGATTTTGTTAAGCGAGCCGAAGATGATTATTGTGGGGCAAGGAGCAATAGGAAAAAGTCTTTATGAATTGTTGAGTAAAGATTTTCATACAACAAAATATGACATTGTTACTCATTGCCATCCTTTTCCTGGTGAATATGAACATGATTTGCATGACGCCGATGTCATAATTGGTGCGACAGGCAAAACCATTCTTCTTCCTGATTATTTTAAAAAACTAAAACAAAATACGTTGTTAATAAGTGCTTCTTCATCGGATCGAGAATTTTCTGCTGTTTATTTAAGGAAGCTAATCGAAGAAAATGTTGATTGCCACAAAGATATTAACGTTGATGGTATCCATATTCTGAACTCTGGTTTTCCGATAAATTTTGATGGTAGCAGGGATAGCGTGATTGCGGAGAAAATACAATTTACAAGAGCATTATTATTTCTTGGGGTGTTAGAAGCTTTTCTTGGCAATGATTCAAGAAATGAAATTATCGGTTTAGATGAATCTGTTCAAGAAAAAATTATTTCAAAATTTAAAAGTTTGTAATTTAATGCCACATGTTAAGTGCTAATATGTTCTTGCTTTATATATCATATATGCTATAAAATAGTTCCGTAGTTATTTGAAAATAGAACACTTTCGAAAGTGTTTGATATAATCCCTAACCCCCAAACACCATTTTTAAAAGGAGGATCTTTATGTTCTTTTCAAACTTTTTTTACTCTTTGGTTATGTTTTCGTTTCCGAAAAAGACAACTGATGTTGAAGATGAATTGAGCATGGCGGAGTTGTTGATTTTCAAGCAAATTCCCGGGTATACAAACGAAGCAGACAGAGAAAGAGACCTTATTGTTGCGGTGATTAAAGCCTATGGACTCTCGAAAAGAGTCAAAGGCGATGTTTCATCATTGATGACAAGAATATTCTTTTGCGCGCGTTGTGCCATCAGAATTTGTTCCGATGATGCCAGCGCCGATTATCAGGAGCGGGTTCTCAAAAGGACAGGACTTAACAGTGGGATGATTGGGCGAATTAAAAAAATCGCTCAAGAGGGAAGATTGCTGGAAAAAAATATGAAAACAATTTCCTTCGAACAAAGAAGATTATCCGGTCGTATTTTTATAATAAACCGGAATATGTTTGCGGTGGCATTGCCGCAAAAGAGAAGGGGGTGTAGCACTTCGGTTTGTGGAAATTGCCATGAGCCCGTGGCGTTTGCTGATGGTTCTTGTCCTAATTGCCGACTTCAGTTCATCGGACCGTTTGGTATGCCGGAATTTGATGAATGGAAGATAATGTCTTCTCGTTCCAGATCAAAGTTGACACAAAAGATCTATCGTCTGCCAAAAAATGGACGGCTTTAATAATCTGTCGTCCAAATAAATTCAAATCTAAATTGTAAAAGCCGAAGATCGCTATGCAACTTCGGCTTTTTTATATCTTATTATTTTTGTGTTATACTGCGGTATATAAAAATTGTGTAATGAAAATATAAGAAGTTTTTTTGAATCGAAAATTGTTAGTAGTGGATAATTATGAGACTTTTAGCTTGTGAAAAAAATAAAAATATTTAAAAAAAGATTAAAAATTGGTTTAGCATTGGGGGGTGGTGGGCCCAAGGGTTTGGCGCACATTGGAGTGATCAAGGTTTTGGAAGAAAATGACATTCCAATTGATTTTATCGCGGGGACAAGCATTGGCGCAATGATCGGCGGTTTTTATGCTTGCAAAAAAGATGTGCGACAGGTGGAAAAAATCGCGGTTGATTTTGATCAAAAGATAGCCCTTTCGCTTTTGGACCCGTCTTTCAATCAAGGCTTTCTTGGTGGAAGAAAGGTGATGAATTTTATCAGAAGGCATGTAGATGATTTGCGTTTCGATGATTTGAAAGTTCCTCTTTCTGTGGTAGCGACTAATTTGAAAAATGGTAATGCCGTTGCCATAACGGAGGGCGATGTTTCAACCGCGATCAGAGCGAGCATTTCCTTGCCATTGATTTTTAAGCCGATAAGAAGAGATGGTATGTTGTTGGGAGATGGTGGACTGTCTGCACCTGTTCCTGCCGAAGCGGTGAAAAACATGGGGGCGGATTTGATAATAGCGGTCAATTTGAATGCTGATTATTTTAGTAATAGTGATGATGGCGATGGAAAATTTGGTTTCTATAAAATTACTGAAAACTCAAGTAAAATTTTGTTTCAGAATCTTGCTTTTCAAAATGCTAGAAATGCTGATATCGTCATCAATCCCCACGTCGGCAAAACTCGTTGGTCAAATTTATTAAAAGGGGAGGATATAATTCTAGTGGGAGAAAATGCCACCAGAGAAATTATCCCTCAACTAAAAAAAATGATAGAACAAAGAAGTGGAAAAAGTCTGATGAAATCATTTATGATTTTTGTTAAAAAAATATTCAATAAAGCAGTATAATATTTCATTATGAAAACAATAAATAGAGAAATTGTTTCGGCGTTGATTTTTTCGAAGGATGGAAAATTATTTCAAGGCACGAAAGACCCAAATGGTGGCGGGGTCTATTTGGACTGCTGGCACATCCCCGGAGGAGGAGTCGATGAGGGAGAAACAAAAGAACAAGCTCTTATTCGTGAAATAAAAGAAGAAACGGGAATTGATATTACTCCATATAAAATAGAACTGGTGGATGATGCCGGCGGTGGTGAGCATGAAACTTTTTGGAGGCCTTTGGGTGAGACGGTTTTGTGCAAAATGAAGTTTAATGTCTATCGGGTGGAAATTGCAGATAAATTAGCCAGTGAAATTGAAATAATATTAAATGATGATTTGGCAACTCACGAATGGGTGGACATGGCAGATTTGAAAAACAGAAAAAACACTCCTCCGTCAATGATTTTATTCAAAAAATTGGGATACATTTCTTAGTAAAATTAAAAAAATACACAATATGCAATTAATTGATGAGCAGTTTAATTATTCCGGTCTTACGCAAAAAAAGGTTGAAAAAATTTTGAAGAAAGAAGGATTTAATGAGCTTCCTTCTCAGAAAAGCCAAAATTTTTTCATGATTTTTGTTGATGTCATAAAAGAGCCAATGTTGCTTATTTTGGTTTTTGCCGGAGCAATCTATTTTTTGATGGGAGAATTGCAAGATGCGCTGATCCTCCTTTCTTTTATTGCCGTAGTCATTGGAATAACTTTTTATCAAAAACGAAAAACTGAAAAAACTCTCGATGCCTTGCGTGATCTTTCGAGTCCTCGAGCTTTGGTTTTGCGAAACGGAAAGCAGAAAAGAATTTCCGGACGAGAAGTTGTTCGTGGCGACGTTGTTATTATTCGAGAGGGAGATCGAATTCCCGCCGATGCCGTGGTCTTGAGTT
>DCVH01000090.1 GCA_002327335.1 Patescibacteria group bacterium UBA2193 | reverse complement strand
TCTGGATTATACATTATCTCCGAAATCACTAATGGAAAATCATCTTCTGAAGAAGAAACAAAATTTATAAAAGAAAAGAAAATTAGGAAAATAAAAAACGCCCCTAAGACGTTTCTTGAAAAAATTTTCCTAATTTTTAAACCCAAATCTTTCATCCCCCTTCTTTGTATTAAAAAATATAAGGCCAAAAAACAATAATGCCAATTGCTGCCGCCCCGACAGAAGCGATAAAAACGGCACTCGCCATGATGTCTTTTATCACTCTCGCGTGAGGATGCATTCTTGGTTTGAAAATATTCACAATTCTTTCCACCAGCGTGTTGATCATTTCCAAAATCAGAACTGCACCAATCGTAAACAACAAAGTGACCGCCTCCCATCTTTCCACTTTCAATAAAATCATCGTAACAATCACCATCGCTCCAGCGATTAATTCAATTCTAAAATTTTGTTCTTTATCAATCACATAAACAAGCCCTTGATAAGCATTCACAAAACTACTGCACAATTTTTTTATTTTTTTCATTTTTTTGTTATCTCATTGAGCCAGCCTCTCAGCCATCACCCAACTGAAATTATTGTTTTAAGAATCTATTTATTTTAACTCCTAATTTTGACAACCGTTCTTCAATTTTTTCATAACCCCTGTCAATTTGATAAATATTTTCAATGGTTGTTTTTCCCTCCGCAATCATGCCAGCAATCAACATTGTTATTCCAGCTCGCAAATCAGGACTTGAAAGTTTTTTTCCAAAAAGCCTGGTCGGCCCGGTAACAATCGCTCGATGCGGATCACAAACAACAATATTTGCTCCCATCGTTAAAAGCTGATCAACAAAAAATAATCTTCCGTCAAAAATCGTCTCATGAACCAAGCAAGTCCCTTCTGCCTGAGTCATGAGTAATGTGTATGGTGGCTGAAGATCAGTTGCAAATCCCGGATACTCATGTGTTGCAATTGGAGTGGCTTTTAATTTTGAACCGGAAAAAGTTTTAATAAAATCATCCCCAATTTCAAATTTTGCTCCAGCTCTTCTGAGAATTTCAATCACCGATCCAAGATGTTCCGGAATGCAATTTTCTATTGTTATTTCGCTGTCCGTCGCAAGTCCCATCATCAGAAAAGTGCCTGCTTCAATTCGATCCGGAATAACTTCAAATTCTCCGCCACTGATTTTTTCAACGCCTTGAATAGTGATGGTTGGCGTGCCTGCTCCACTGATTTTTGCGCCACATTGATTCAAATATTCAGCCAAAACCGGGATCTCCGGTTCCATGGCACAATTCCGAAGAATTGTCTGCCCCTTCAATAAAACTGCTGTCATCATCAAAGACTCCGTCCCGGTAACAGAAATATTTGGAAAAATTATTTCACCACCTTCTAATGATTTTTTTTCACAGAAAAGATCTACTCCACTTTCAGTTTCCGTCCAATTTGCTCCAAANNAATTTCCCAAATCGAGCCAAAAGCGGACCTGCAAGAAGAATGGAAGTGCGAAGCTTCCTGACAAGCTCCCCTGTCAAAGAAATATTGCTTCCATTGACTCCTGATGGATCAACCTCAACCTCTTTTCGCTCTTCTCTCTTTTCTATTTTAACGCCCACCCCCTCCATGATTTCCATCATTCTTTTTGTATCTTCAATGAAAGGAAAATTTGTTATTTTGCATTTTTCATCAGAAAGCAAAGAGGCGGCCAAAATTTTCAAGGCTGAATTTTTGGCACCATTAACTTTAATTTTTCCACTAAGCTTACAACCACCTTCGATTTCAAAAATTTCAGACATATTTTTATTATTCTTTATTTAAAAAAAGAGTTTGCGTCGGATAAGCGAATTCAATTCCTTCTTTTTCAAATTGATCATAAATTTTCAAATTAACTTCTTGTCGAATGTTCATAAATTTTTTGTACCCAGAAACATCAACAAAATATACCACCTCAAAATCCAAACTCGAAGCACCAAAAGATTTGAAATGTGCCCGGCTGAATTCAATTCCCTCAATGCCATCAACAATATCTTTTATTATCTCTGGGATTCTTTTCAACTTTTCTGATCCGGTATTATAGGTCACGCCAAAAGAAAACAAATTTCTTCTTCGTCCAATCCTTTTAAGATTATGAATTCTTGAATCGGTCAGTTCTTTATTTGGAATCGAAAGCTCATTCCCCGCTAAAGTTTTTATTCTGGTCGTCTTGACTCCAATTTTCTGAACTCTTCCGGAGTCTTCTCCGGTTCGGATGGAATCACCAACCCTGAAAGGTTTATCAATAAAAATTGAGAAAGAAGCAAACACATCGCCCAGCAAACTTTGTGCAGCGAGTGCAACCGCAAGTCCACCAATGCCGAAACCAGCAACCAGCGAAGTAACATTAACTCCAAGATTTGAAAGAATCAACAAAGCACCGAAAACCCAAAGAGCAAATTTAACAATCTGACTAATCAATTGCATTATTGATGCCTCATCTTTTCCTTCTCCATCGAGAGACGTCGCTCTTTTTTGCACAGCAAAATCAATAACCTTTTGGACAACTAAAATAACCTGTGCAACAACTGCAATTATGAAAATTCCATAAATTATTTTTCCAGCGATATCACTCAAGATTAAGAATTTGGTGGCGATATAGAGAGAGAAAATAATATAAAAAGGCGGTTTGATATTTTGAAAAACCCTGAGAAGAAAATCATCAAAATCAGTCTTGGTTTGCTCGCTTCTTTTTTTAAATTTATTCAGAAAAATTTTCTGGATTAAATAGAAAATCAGCGCCAAAGCCAAAAAAACCCCGAGCGCGTTCAGATAGTCAAGTCCCTCATTTCCCAGCATCTTGTAATCAAGTATATTTTGTAGCACCAAGATTATTATAAAAATAGTTAGCCATAAGCACTTCCTAAGACTAGCACAAGAATAAAAGTATTTCAAATTAATTTTACCCACAAAAAAATCTAGCAACTTCCAAAACATCCATCAGCATGATACAATTATAACACTAAAACAAGTTACAAACACAAAATGAAAGGGCTTATTTTCATTCTCATGGTCGCCGGATCTTATGCCGGAAGTTATATTTCTTCTCTTTGGGGGGCTGGGATATTTTCAATGTCCTCCGTCCTCCTGAGTGCTCTCGGAGGATTTATCGGAATTTGGGCAGGTTACAAAATAGCGACCAGGCTAGATTTAAACTAACCACAAAAGAGCTCTGTTATCCAATTGATTGCATGATTCATTCCTAGTATAATAATGCAGGACGAAAATTATCCAAATAATCATTTCTAATTAAAATGAAAA
>DCVH01000025.1 GCA_002327335.1 Patescibacteria group bacterium UBA2193 | reverse complement strand
TTCCCATCAATCGTCTCATCAAAATAATCTTTTGATCCAACCATTGAAAGAATTTGTCCATCCTTTGGATTCAAGGCGACCAAAGCAGCATTAGAAAAATTATATTTTTTACCATTTTCATCTACACCCTCTCTCACTACCTTCTCTGCAATTTGCTGTAAATTCCAATCCAGGGTCGTATAAACTTTGAAACCTTCCTGCTCCATGGCCTCTTCTCCAAATTCATTGACGAGCATTTCTTTTACATAGAGAACAAAATGAGGTGCTTTTATGTTTTCTTTAATAGGACTTATCTGAGAAATCACATCTTCTTTTTTGGCTTCTTCGGCTTGTTCTTCGGTGATATATCCCAACTCTGCCATCCGGTCCAAAGCATATCGCCAACGAATATCAAGGCGATCAACGTGAGAACCAGAAGGAGAAAAATAGGTTGGTGCTTTCGGCAAAGAAGCCAGCATCGCCGACTGAGCCAAAGTTAGTTCATTGGCATGTTTTCCAAAAAAAGTTTGAGCGGCAGCTTCAATCCCATAGGCGTTTGAACCATAAGGGATTTCGTTAAGATACATTTGCAAAATTTCATCCTTGGAAAATTTTTGCTCAATTTCAATCGCCAAAACAACTTCTTTTATTTTTCTAGAAATTCTTTTTTCGGAAGTCAAAATGGAGTTCTTCACAAATTGTTGAGTAATCGTTGAACCACCCTGCGCCAAGCTCCCCTTCATGATATCTTTCAAAACAGACCTTAAAATTCCACGAATATCAATTCCGAAATGATTATAGAAACCTTGATCTTCAAGCACAACCGTAGCAAACTTAACTGTATCAGGAATCTGGTCAAACGGTACAATTGTTCGCTTTTCCTCTCCATGAATTTCATAGAGAAGATTTTCCCCGGTCCGGTCATAAATCTTAGTTGATTCATTTACTACTCTTTTGTTAATTTTCCCTGGGTCCGGAAGGTCTTTCATGTAGTATAAAAACAAAACAACCACCGCCAAAAGACCAATGCCAGCCAAGACGCCACCAAACTTAAGAAGTTTTATAAAAAATTCCTTTTTAAACAAATTTTTAATCATGTTTATAGATATACGAAGTTAAATTTATCCTATTTCGATTCAATTACCTGCAATCATCCTAACATAAACTAGAAACTAATACTACCAGGCGATTATTAATCTTTTAATGTAATGCTGTTTTTTGATTTTTTTTCTCAAATATTCAATTAAATTTTTATTTTTCAAGATGGTGAGAGAAAAAAGCAAAAATGTCTTTTTTCATTGAAGTTGGAATGTTGTTCTCATTTTCAAAATTCTTCAAATATTTGTTCTCTGCTGATATCAAATCAAGCTCGCCAACATAACTATTAAGCTCTTCATAATAATCTTTATTTTCAAGAACCCCTTCCTCTTTTATCAAACAAAGATACAAAGCAAATCTACATTCATCTTTCGTTCCGATGCATTCGAACGGTCGAACATCCCCAACACACATATCTCTTATCCAATCTCTGATAATCTTACTTTCGAATAAATTTGCTCCAAACATTCTCTCCACTTCTTGGTCTGGCATAAAAGGATACATTATCAAGAAAGTAAAAGCGCATTTTGCGCATTTTGCGCACCAGCTGCTGTGTTTTTGATTGTCATTGCAACTAATGATAACATTAAAAAGATCCTTGTAATGAGAAAAAATTTTTCCTAATTGCAAATCATAGACTGGTCTTAGTGGACTGAAATAATAGATATCTTTTGACATTTTTTGTCTTACATAATCGAAAAAGTTTTTTTCAAATTCATAAGACTTTGAATATTGATGATTTACTTCGAAACCATCCACCGTCACGTTGCCAGAATTGGAGGACTGCTCATTTCCAACGCAAATATATTTGTAATCAAATAAATAAGCGAAGAGCACCCCAATAAAAGCTAGGTAAGCGCTGAGGGGCTTGTGCCCTCTGAATTTTCTATTAAGATTAATTTTGGATTCAAACCCCAATTTTCCAGACATAATAATATTATCATTTATTTTTTTTGCCAACTCCAATCGGTGACGATTTGGGTTAACAATTAACCAGGAAAAATCAACTACCAAAGAGTCCATTAATCTTCCTGCAACTGCAGAATCTTTCCCACCTCCACACATCAGCAAAATTCGCTCTTGCATTTTTCTGTTAATATCCGGTTGATACTTTCGGGCATTTTCTGAACTACTTATTTTAATTTTCTTTTGCAGATCTAAATTATTTGTGTACCGAAACTCCCCAAGACCTTTCTGCAAATAATTAGAAAAGAAATTTTTTGCATAATCGTCAAGCGCATAAGGGCAAGTGATTTCATCGAAATCATCTAGATTAAAAAAATGCACTGCTAGAGACATTCCTATGTGAAAAAATAAATAATCTAAAAATTCTGAGTCAAATTTATCAAAAATTTCTTTATCGATATGACCAAAAGGCAGGGACATTTCGTAAGAAACTCCATCATATTTATAACCAAAAATTAAATCGGGATAATCAAAATTAATTTTATCAAAATATAATATTTTTTTCATAACCTTTAATCTTGAAATAATTTATTAACAATTTTTTCTGCAACATTGACGCCAGTGGCTTTTTCAAACCCCTGAAACTGAGCATTAATATTTATTTCAATGCACAACCAATTATCATTTGATTTAATGAAGTCCAGCCCTGCGTAAAAAAGTTTTCCCTCTTTCATTATCTTTATGGCCATCTTTTTCAAATCATCTGGCACCTCAAATTTTTCAACGCTTCCCCCCAAAGAGTAATTGCTTTTAAAATTATCCGTCCCGGAACTTCTTCTCATGCCACCCACAACCTCGTCATTGAAACATATAATTCTAAAATCTGTTCCGGCACTATCAGCGATAAATTCTTGAAGTAAAAATTCATTTTTTGTAACAAAAATATCATCTTGATACAACCAATTCTTTTTAACAAATGCGACAATATCTTTCTCATCTTTAACTTTTTCAACAAAGCTTCCTCTTGAACCGCTACATTTTTTAATTACACAAGGAAACCCTCCGACATAATCGACACAACGTTTGATCCCCGAGGTATCTTTGAGGCAACAAGTCTTTGGCGTGCCAATACCGATTGAGCTTACAAAGCTATTTGCAAAAAATTTATTGCCCAAGAAAAAAGCCTCTTCTTCATAAAACGGGAAAGGCTTGATTCCCCGGAAACAAAGCTGTCTTGCAATACAAATAGCAAAAGACATCGCAGACAAAAACCAGACTTTTGTATGCCTTGACTTGTCTATCTCAATCGCCCCCCCTTCTTCATCATAGAAATTATTTTCACAAACAAACCCCTTATTAAAAACGTGCCTCAAGACGTTTATTCCTTTTTTTTCAGCCTCCTCTTTTATCCTGCTCGTGCTATAACCATTTTCTTTTTCACAAAAAATA
Source organism: Patescibacteria group bacterium UBA2193 (assembly GCA_002327335.1). Classification (GTDB taxonomy): domain Bacteria; phylum Patescibacteriota; class Minisyncoccia; order Moranbacterales; family DUUL01; genus UBA2193. The sequence goes on along the minus strand of DCVH01000025.1, from coordinate 12,097 downwards.
TGCAAAGTCTTTCTATTTTCCATTTTTACCATTTTTTTCTATTAGATAATCAATAATCTCACTAGCAGGATTAACTCCGATAACTTCTTTGAATTTTTTCCATTGCGGAGCAATGTTAACTTCAAGAATATAAATTTCATTTTCTATCTGAATGATGTCAACTCCCGCAACTTCATAACTCATCGCCTTTGTAGCTCTCAACGCAATATCCTTCATCTCATCAGTTAAATCAAACTTTTCGGCACTTCCTCCAACCGAAGCGTTTGTCCTGAAATCATTTTCCGCCTTGGACCTTTTAATCGCTCCCAAGACTTTTCCCCCAACCACAAACACTCTGATGTCATATTCAATCGGCAAATACTCTTGAACCAGATATTCGTTCCAATTTTCTATTTCTCCTTCAAGCAACCTTTCAAAATCAGTTCGATTTTTTACCAAAAAGATCCCTTCGCCACGAGCGCCTTTCACGCTTTTAACAATCACTGGAAATTCTCCGACATATTCGCTTGCTCCATTTTTATTAGAAAATAAAAATGAGTTAACATAGGGAAGCCCTGCGTTGGTCAACTTGTATCCCTCATACAATTTACTGCTGAAATAATCATCAACCAAACATTCATCGATAATTGTTTTTCCTTTTCCCTTCAACATCGCTGTGAATAACCTGATATTATCAAGGTTTTTCATGAAAGCCCTGAAAATATAGACATCATAACCCAATAAATCGTTCTGCGTTCCATCAAAAACATTGAACTTATTATTTTTGATACCAAAATTCACATCATTATATGAAAGAAAGAAAAACTCATGTTCCCTTTTTTCAATTTCATTTTTTAAATCAGTGCTTAGTTCTCCGATACCGGAAGATATTACACAAAATTTCATTTTTTATTCTTATTTTGTTATCTCCTCCCTTTTCAAAAGGGGGGTTGGGGGGTTACTACGAAAAACCCTCCTCTCAATCAAAAAATCAATTATTTCCTTTGCAACATTCACTTCTTTGTTAACGGATTCAAATCCTTCAAATTGAGCCAGGGCATTTGTTTCAATAATCCTAAAAGCTCCATCGCTATCTTTCAAAAAATCAATTCCGACATAATCCATTTTTAATGCTTTTGCAGTTTTAATCGCAATTTCTTCCAACTCAGGATTAATTTCATATTTTTCAACCATTCCACCAGCAGAAAAATTAGTTTTCCAGCCATCTTTATTTTCCGGCATTCTTCGTATCCCTCCAAGAATTTTTTCACCCAGCACAAGCACTCTGTAATCAGAATCTATTTTATAATATTTTTGCTTGATGAAAAATTTTGAATTATTTTCTTGATTGCTAACAAAACTCAACTCTTGTTCTTTATTTTCTATCTTCTCCACGCCTTCTCCCTTGCTTCCTTGAATGGTTTTGATGATAAACGGGAATTCTCTAGCGGAAACTTGCTTGATTTCACCGGAAAAAATTGTATCAATTCCAGGAAGATTATTAAGCGCAAAAAAGAATTGCTGTGTCAATTTGTCTGTTGCAGATGAATTTCTGTAATAGTCGGCATTCAATAAGGAATATTCAGCAAATGGTTCGTTTTGAGCAACCAATCTTAGCAAAAAAGTATAGTCTTTCAGAATTTTTTCTCCTCCCTCTTCCTTCCAGCACCGCCCGCTTCTTGGAATAATGAAATCAAATTCATTAAAAGAAGTTTCGCCATTCAAGCTAAAATTAATTTTGCCGTCCTTGATATCCAAAACTACTTCCTCCCAATGAGCAATCGTACCGCTGTGACCACCTTTTTCGACCTCCTCTTTTATTCTTAGAGGAGCATGGGCATCCAATTCAGAAACAATTATACAAAATTTCATAGATAATTACTTATCTTATTATTTGATCTCTATTAAGAATTTCTTTAAATCTTTCTTGCCAATAATTATTGGGTACTTGAGATTTTTTCTATTTATAATATTAACTTTTGTTGAAACTTCTTCTTTGTCCATGATGAACTTCAATTTTATCATCGGTCGAATTGATGACCCACTTGATGAAAAAATAACTCCAACATCCTCCAGCCCTTCTATTTCTTTTCCATATTTATCCATGAAATCCTTTTTAATTTTTTTCTCATTTTCCGGCTTGATATTATATTCGGAAAGATCAATTTTAGAAAACTCATTAACAACGCTTTCAAACCCCAATTCCTTTGCCAAGTCCGTATCAATTGAAGTTGAATAAGCTCCCGTATCAATTTTTGCTTCTACTTCTTTTTCAATCTCATCTTTCCCGATCAATTTTATTTTCTCCACTGTTCCAATAATTTTCTTTCCAGAGAGCTCTTCGATTTCCTCCTCAATCTCCCCCCCAAAAAGATTCTGAGCAAGACGAACCCCATGTTCAACTGATTTCACTTTCAACCCTTCAACTCTCTGCAGTCTCTTCAACAAACCTTCCGTGTTAGCAACTTGGATTGAAAGGCCCGGTCTCACATTTAATTCCAAAAAAACTGGACCATGGTCTCTGTCAATGGAAATGTCCGCTCCAAGAAATCCAATGCCGGAAACTTTTTGAGCTTTAATAGCCATTCCAAGAATTTCCTTCCAATAAGGAATTTTAATTCCACTGAGAGGAAGTCTGGTCCCTGGAAGATACTCAATCATTTTTGTCTTTCCTTGCAGAGCAGTGGTGGTTGTTCCGGTTGCCATGTCAATCCCGCAACCAATTCCACCCTGTTGAAGATTGGCTTTCCCTTCTGATTCTTTGGTTGATAGTCGAAGCATCGCCATCACAGGAACATTGTTATAGACAATCACTCTCACATCCGGAATTCCTTTATAAGAATAAGGCTTGAAAACTTTTGACAATTTAATCCGCTCCTCAAAAAAAGCGATGTCCGGAGTATGAGTTCTCGAAAATGATCCATCCAGGATATTCCGAATGTGATCCTTGAGGTCATCTTCTGACACAACACTTCTGTCAGCCTTAATCCAAGCATTTCTCATTTTCTTTTTTCCATAAACAACCAATATCCCCTCGCCTCCCAATCCAAGATTTGGCTTTAAAACGAAGCTATTTGGTAATGTGGAAAAATCAAAATTATCCAACTCTTCCCAGCTGGTGATTTTAGCAATCAACTCTGGCACCGGCAAACCACATTTTCGCAACCTGGTCTTGCTCCGAAGCTTATCATCTGCTAGATGCTTTGCTTTTTTCAGGTTATGCGGTCGAATATATGACAGATTCCTGGAGTTCATCCCCAGGATTCCGCTACTTTTTCTGATCCAGGTAATCATTTTTCATTATTTCTTTAAAACGAAAATATTCTGATAATCTCAAACCTGTCCATTTCCCAAGTAAAACAGTGATTCCAATCGCAATGAAAACGACCCAAGGATAATTCTGCAAAGACTCAATTAATCTTCCCCAACTAGCAACGGAATATCCAACGATTGAAATTATTAGAGTTTCTGCTGAAAGAATAATGGCAGACTTGCTTCCTTTTTCAATTTGGACTGCCACAAATTTCTCCACTAACGTGATCATAATAAGAATTGGAAAAATAGAAACACTTGCTAGCCCTGTTCTTTGAAAAATTCCTCCGATAATCAAAATGACCAGCGTCGACAATGCAACTATTGAAATAACAGTTGCCACGCGAGGCAAATAAAGAAGTCGAAATTGTCGCAAAAAAATTCGAGCAAGCGTTCCAATGATAATCACCGAAACAAAAATTGCTGTTCCATATTTGATCCCGCCCCAAAAACTTCCGGAACCAGATTTAATCCCAAGAAAAGCAAAGATTATAAGTGCCGGCGTATAGATGCCAAAAGCCTTAATCCCAATCACTTGTCGGAAGAAAGCGATGATCATCACCACTACCGGCAACATCAGTATTAAAGTTATTGTCTCGAGCGGAACACCATAGTGAGTAGCAAACGCAATAAAACTACTATTCATAAATTTTAGTTAAAAAATAATCGCAATTAATAGTTGCTTGTAATGAAAAAAACTTAATTTTATATCTATATTTGCATGCCTGAATAATACCTTCCCGAGAAACCAATGTCAATCAGAATCTTTCCAGCATCTCCTTTTCTGTTGCAAATTCCATCTTTTGACTGCAAATCATTAAAAAACAGAAAGGCCCAAGGGCCTTTCTGCCTTTCATCAATTTTTGAAAAAATTATTTCTTCTTTCCCTTCAGAAGAGCAGCCAAAGTAGCGCCAATCGCAGCTCCAATGCCAGCAGAAACCAACATTGCTTTCTCAGGATTCTTTTTCATGTAATCCTCAACTTTTTTGACCGCCCCACTCAGTTCTTTTCGAACCTTTTCCATCTCTTTTTCCGCAAGCTTCTTAGCTTTGTCGACACCCTCTTGAACTTGTTTGTTCATTTTTTTATTTACTTATTATTTAAATCATTCTTTTGATTAAACTCGCAATCCAACCAACTAATGCCAGAATAATACCAACCACAACAAATCCAGCTCCCGGCAGATCGCTAAAAATACTCCCTATAAAAATCGCCAAACCAATTATGATAAATATCAAGCCAAGCACTGTAAATAGAATTGCAATCATGCCACTTTTTGTTTTAAAAAGAAATTTATCCCATTGCTCCTTAAAACCGATAACCAAATCAAATGACATTTTTTTAAAGAAACCACTTGCCAGGGATTTTGCGAACTCACCCCAATGACTGCTGTTCTCATTTTTGTTTTTCATTTTTTTGTCTCTACTTTTTATGTTAATTGAATTCTAGCACATTTTGTTTTTTAACGCAAAGATAATTAGCCTAAAGCACAAGATTTAAAAATTTTTTGTCTTTTTTCCTTTTTTATTTTATAATAAGTCATATAATTTTCAGAAACACCAAGTTCGATGCCAATAAAAAAGAAAGAAAAAAAACAATATTTTCCCGAGTCTTTCCAGCAAGTAATTTGTCACGACAAAAAACTGCAACCCTTTATAAATTCTTTTCATTTAAGAGGGACTAATTTCGACCAACAAAAGATTGGAGAAGTTTTTGGCATTATTCAAATTCTTGATCATAGTGAAAATTCCGCCTACATCCCAAATCTTCTGGCACAAGTAATCAAAAAAGAGTTTTTCTCTAATCCCAAAAGAAACACTTCGGAAGGATTCGAGATTGCTCTCCACAAAGCAAACCTCGCCCTGACAGACCTCGCTCAACATGAAGTCATTGAATGGATTGGAAAAATCAGTGCCGTAATTGGCGTCATAAAAAATACTGAGTTCAACTTCACTCAGGTTGGAGGAGGAAAAATTCTTCTGCTAAGAAATAAAGTGCTAACTGATATCAGCAGGGGTCTCGATACCGGAGAAGGAATCGGGCATCCAATTAAAACGTTTTCCAATATTTCTTCCGGAAAACTTGAACAAAATGATAAAATAATTTTTGCCTCAGAATATGTCTTTGATTCCCTCGCCCTCGAAGATCTGAAAAGACATAGTCAAACTTTTGATTCAAAAGAGTTTGATAATATTGTCAATTCAACACTGGAAATCGAATCAGAAAATGCAGCGATTATCATTGTCAACTTAGCAGAAAGAGATGCCATTGAAATTGAACAGGAAGAAAAGGAAAAACTGGAAGGAAATATGAATTACTTTGGAAATAAGCCTGCTAAAAAAATAGAAAAGGAAGAAGATGATGCTGCGGCAACTTCACTGAAGGAGGAAACAGAAGACTCAGTCTCCCAAGAAATAACAGCTGAAGAAAAAATAAAAGAATCCCCTGAAAAGGAAGAAGGAGTTGAAGATTTATCAAGAGCCCAGACCCTGGCAGCAGCTGAAGCAAAGATCAAAAAAGAGAAAGAAGAAAATGAAAAAGTTCAAAAAACACAGCCTCAGATCATCGACGATCAAGCTGTTGCTGAATACTATAATTCCGACGAGGAAGAAAGCTCTCCATTCGAAGATGAACCAGAGTTATTTATAAAAGAAAAGGATATTGAGAAAGAAGAAATGGAAATTGCCCAAAAAATAAACGAGAACAATCTCGACCATCTTGATGTTTTCAAAAAATGGTTAGCAATAAAACAAAAAGTTTTCGTAAAATTCATCGCCGATCTGTCAAAAACATTCACCACAATAAAAAATGGGCCGCGACCCCGCGACACAAAGCTCACAAAAATTGAATCTTCAGACTCGCCCAATTTCATTCCAGAAAACCAATTTAAAAGACTGACAACTTCCACGGAAAACAAAAAATTGCCATCGCCAAGTTTCAGTGAAAAATTCTTTTATTATATTAAAATATTCCTAAAAGCATCCCTCATCAACACAGAAAAAATTATCCAAATAATTCGAAAAAAAACCAGAAAACTTTTCAGGAAAATAAAAAAAGTAGATTTCAAAAAATTTCCAAGCGTCACTTCTATAAAAAAAATACCGAGTATTTTATTGTTAAAAATAAAATCCTTTAATTTCCGTAAATTAATCGACGGCGATTGGATAAAATTTTTAAGCTTAGCTGGCATTACTATTTTTGTTATTTTTTTATTATTCCTAATTGTTCACTTCACTAAAACTATTTTTCGAGATGACATAACCGAAAACAACAACCAAAATCAACCAAGTCTGCTTGAGAACCCGGTTCTTGAAAAAGAATTCAAAATTGAAAATCTCAAATCAATCGCTCAAATTGAAGAGCGAATTACATCTGTTTCCGCTCTTGATAAAAATCTCTTTTTTTCCACCGAGAGCAACAAACTTCTTCAAGTGAACACCCAAAATAATCAACTCGAAAATATCTCCTTGCCGAACTACATAAAAGAAATTCAAACAGTAACTGCCATGCCCGACCTCAGACTGGTTCTCATTGTTAATTCCGAATCAATATGTTCATATAGCCCCGTAACCAAGAAATTTTATGAAAACAAAATTGAATTGCCATCAAATTTCAAAAATCAAAGTAGTAACGTCTATCTGACCTATATCTACTTATTAGACAAAGAATCAAATCAAATACTGCAATACCCAAGAGCAACTGGTGGATTCGGTGAAAAAAGAGAGTGGATAAAAGAAGAAGTCGACATAACCAAATCGTTTGATATTGCAATTGATGGTTCAATTTATATAACATTTGAAGATGGGCATGTCGAAAAATTTTTCCAAGGCAAGAAGCAAAAAGATTTTGGCATTGGTCAAACAGAACCCGCTATTATTGCAGGAAAAATCAGGGGAAACATCGACTCGGAAAAACTCTTCGTGCTTGATTCTGAAAACCAAAGAGTTGTGGAGCTTGATAAAAACGGAGCAATACAAAAACAATTTCAAGACAGACAATTTTTAGGGGCACAGAACTTCTGGGTTGATTTTGAACAAAAAATAATCTATATTATAACAAGCGAAGGTAAAATTCTTTCCTTCAATTACAACTAAATTAAACATATGCAAAAAGTAGCCGTTATCGGACTAGGTTATGTTGGTCTACCTCTAGCCGTAAGATGTATTGAAAAAGGACATGAAGTTTTTGGCATAGATCTCGAAAAAGACAAAATAGAAAAAATCAAAAAAGGCATCTCCCCCGTTCAAGATGATTTTATTGAAGAAAGAAAGGGATTGCTTAAAAAAATCAAAGCGAGCAGTTCTTTTGACTCTGTAAAAAAATCGGATGTCGTGATTATCTGCGTCCCCACCCCAGTCAATGAGTTGTTTTTCCCCATTCTTGATATCGTCGAATCAGCAGCTGAGTCGGTTGCAAAAAACACCAAGCCGGGTCAGTTAGTCATTGTTGAATCAACCATCAATCCGGGAGTTTGCGAAGAAGTGGTTGAACCGATTTTTGCAAGTCACGGATTGAAAGAAGGAAAAGATTATTATCTTGCTCATTGTCCAGAAAGAATCGACCCGGGAAACGAAACTTGGAATGTCGCAAATCTTCCCCGCGTCGTTGGATCAATGTCAAAAACAGGGCTTCAAAAATCTCAGGCTTTTTATGAATCAATCATTGACGGAGCAATCAGACCAATGAAATCTATTCGTGAAGCAGAAGCAGTTAAAATTATGGAAAACTCTTTTCGTGATATCAATATTGCTTTTGTAAATGAACTGGCAAAAAGTTTTGATCAAATGGATATCGACATCAAAGATGTAATCGAAGGTGCTTCAACAAAATTCTCCTTCATGCCTCATTATCCAGGACGAGGAGTCGGCGGACACTGCATCCCGGTTGACCCTTATTATCTCATTGAAAGAGCCAAAAAAAGTGGATTTGACCACCATTTCTTGAGAGTTGCCCGAGAAATCAACAACTCCATGCCAAATTACACCGTTGAACTTCTGCAAGATATGCTCAATGAAGTAAAATTGCCAATGAAAGGAACAAAAGTTGGAGTGCTTGGTCTCTCCTATAAAGCCAACATGAACGACCTTCGAGAATCACCTTCTTTGAAAATAATCAAAGAACTAAAAAAGAAAAAAGCAACTGTATTGAAATATGATCCTCATGTTCCCGGCCAATCAGACGCCAAGGATCTCACCTCTTTTTTGAAAAAATGCGATGCTCTCATTCTGGCAACAAATCACAAAGAGTTCCTTGAGATAAAACCTGAAACATTCAAGAAAAATAACATTAAAGTTATCGTCGACGGAATGAATTGCCTGGATTATGAAAAAATTAAAAAACTTGGCATTAAATACCACGGCATCGGTCGAAAATAAAAAATTCACCCGCTTGAACAAATTGTAAGTGGAATTAAAAATAAAAAATATTAAGTAAAAAAATGGAAGAAGGTAAAAAAATAAAAATCATCACCACAAAAAGACCCAATGAAACTAACAAAAAAGAAGTATTCCCTGCTCCAAAAAACAAAAGAGGGACTGCTGTAAAAATAATCATTGGGATAATAATTATAGCAATTATTGCAATTGGTCTACTTTTTGTAGTTAAATTGAAAAAAGACAATTTGCTTTCAGAGGAAAAATCACTAAATAAAAATGCTCAACCCCCAACGCCAGGGAAAGTGGTTGACGTGGAAGTATTGAATGAAGAGCTTCCCGCTTCCCCGGAAGTAATTGCCCAAGGAAGATTCAATAACGTCGAGCAAATTCTTGAAGGAAAAGCGCTTTTTGTTGAAAATGAAAAAGAAAGATATTTAAGATTTGAAGACTTCAAAGTCGTTAATGGCCAAGATATTCACGTCTATCTTTCTCCGATTTTAAATCTTGATAAAAGTGACGTCATTGATCTTGGAATGCTGAGATCAATTTCTGGCAACTTTAATTATCCATTAGATAAAGACATTGATCTCACAAAATACAGCAATGTGCTCATATGGTCCAACACTTTTAATGCTTTCTTTGGTTATGCAAGCCTGCTAGGCAAAGAACTCCCACCAGAACCACAGACCCCTGAAAATCAGAATACTGAAGAAAATAACAACCAACAAACCCAGGACAACGAAGAAGCCCCACAAATTCTTCCCCTGGAACCAGGGAACATCGAGCAACCAGAAATACAACCGGAAGCCGAAAATCAGAATGCCACCGAAACCCCAGAAGAAACAAGCACAGCTGAACCAATCACGACAGAAAATTAGTAGTGACTTCAAAAAACCGGCACCAAGCCGGTTTTTGTAATATACATTGAAAAATTGTCCAAATGTGATATATTAATAATTATTAACAATTAAACTAATAAAATGACTTTTCTTTTATCGTTGATGCCGTTCCTTATCCCATTTTTTATTTTATTCATCCTACCTGGATTTCGAGTGGTGAAACAATATGAACAAGGAGTGGTTTTCCGTTTTGGAAAAATAATTTCCAGCCGAGAACCGGGATTAAATTGGATGATTCCTTATGTGGACAAAATGGTTAAAATTGACTTCAGAACCATCACTCTTCCCGTGCCAACTCAAAAAATTATTACTAAAGACAATGTTTCCGTTGATATTTCAGCCGTTGCTTATTACAAAATAGTAGATGCACAAAAAAGCATTATTGCTATTGAAAATGTCATGAGTGCCATCAACCAGATCGCACAAACAACGGTGAGAAATATTGTTGGCAGATTTCAGCTAGACGAAGTACTCTCTGAACGAGATGCTATTAACAAAGAAATTAGAACTGTGTTAGACACGCACACTGAAGCTTGGGGCGTCGTCGTTACCATTGTGGAAATAAAAGACATTGAACTTCCTGAAAATATGCAAAGAGCAATGGCTAAACAAGCAGAGGCAGAAAGAGAAAAACGAGCGAAGGTAATTGCCGCCGAAGGAGAACTTTTGGCCAGTCAAAAATTAGCTGAAACTGCTGATGTAATGGCTGCTCATCCAATCGCACTGCAACTTAGAAATCTCCAGACTATGGCAGAAATTAGTGTTGAAAAAAATTCAACCATCATCTTCCCCGCCCAATTCATGTCAACCGTAACCGACATCACAAGCTTTATGGACAAGGAAAATATCGCTGCCGGCTTTATAAAGAAATAGCTTTTATTGGGATATTTATGTTTTTAAAAACCAGTTTTCAAGCTGGTTTTTAAAATAGCAAAATTTATAGCTGCTGTTTTACGGCGCAACCTCACTCCAATTTTTTGTAGATTTACAATTATATTTCGCATCTTGACAACTATCACCACAACCACTCTCAACAATACTTCTATCCACCCCGCCACAATCATTTTCTCTTGTCTCATAACAAATTGCTTGGCGAGTAACTACGCCTCCCTTTGAGCATATTGTTACTGGATCTACTTTTTTGCAAAAATAAGTAGTACTTGACACCTTGCATCCAATTAACCAGCCGTTGATTTTTTCGTTTTTGTTGCCAGCCCAATCAAACACTTTCAACTTGTACCACCAACCACCTGATACTGGGGTATCAACAAATGTTCCTTCGGCTAAGACACCGGATATATCCTTTTTAGAAATCATTACCCAGGCAGTGTTATCTGGCTCCCCCTCTTTGCTATTAGTGCGCCAAAGCTCTACTTTTGCTAAAGCCTTATTATCAGCAACTTTCCAACTAGCAACAACTCTGGCAGGGTCATGCAGTTTCATTGAGTTATAAACAATCGTAGGCGAAACGATATCTGGGCAAACATCATCCTTTCCATCACAATTATTATCAATACCATCTTCACATTTTTCAGTCATTCCAGGATTAATATTAGCATTATTTTCGTCACAATCAATTACTTTGTCATCACTTCCCAAAGCTCCTATCTCACAACCATCAAAACCGTCACCATCTTTATCGGGACATTTTCGCTCAACTTGAAGATTTTCCGTGCTCCTAATTTTCTCTCCTTCCTTGCCAATCTCATAAACTTCAAAAAAATATTCTGGCCCACCAACTTGATCTGGGACATAAACCGTGGTCCAATTTGGATTTAGTTTTACAGAAGAAAAAGATGCAACCACATCATCATGAAGCGACAACCAATCATCTTCTCGGATAGTATAATTAAGCATTTTTCCTTTGCAATTTTGTGACTGAATGTTTAAGCTAACAACATCTCCCTCAAAAGCTTGTGTTTGACTCCAAGCGGCAGAGGTTATCTTACAAGCATATAATTCACTCACTTCGCTTGCACTCAAAGCTCGACCATAAATTTTCAGATTATCCAATGCGCCGTTGAAACTTTTGCCATTCGCGTTAAAGCCTAATTGCATACTATCTGAAGGAAGCCAATTAATCTTGCCTGTTTCTGACTTGGTCGCTATTTCTATTCCGTTTTGGTAAAGTTTTATATTATTACCATCATAAGTAAAAACAACATGCACCCAAGTATTAAGCGGTAATTTTGAGGAAGTGTTTGTAAGACTCACTGGCGGAGTAGAGCCGAAATTAACTTGCAGGTTGAGGGAATTTTGATTATCTAATATTCTCCAACCGGAAGCATAGCCAGTTCCACCCGCTCCATCGAGGATATTGTTCCAATCTAAGGCTGTGTTTTCTCCAGTCCTCATCCAAAAAGCCACTGTAATTTTTTGAGGAGTCAAGGCCAAGTTATATGGAATTTCAGCTCCTTGATTATTACCATCAAATTTCAAGGCATTCCCTTCATAGCCCAACATTCGCGTGGCGTTGTTTATGTTTCCATCATAACCACCAACACTATCTTTTAATACTGTTCCATCGGTTT
>DCVH01000050.1 GCA_002327335.1 Patescibacteria group bacterium UBA2193 | reverse complement strand
TGGGCAAAAAGCGTCCGATAGAATAACTCGAATCGTGGGAAGTTGGAAGTTCATCATCATCCAAAGCATAATTTTGGCTATTTGGATCACATTGAATATTGTCGGTTGGGCAAATCATTGGGATCCTTATCCTTTCATTTTTCTCAATCTAGCACTAAGTTTTCAAGCGGCCTATACTGCACCAATAATTTTGATGAGTGAAAACAGGGAGCTGGAGAGGGAGAGAAGAAAAACTGCGATTGATTTGGCAACAGACCGGAGCACGGAAAGGGAGATTAAAAAACTAAAAATACAACTTAGTCGCATAGAAAACGAAAAAATTGATGAGATTTTAAAGATTATCAACAAAAACAAGGGGTAATATTTATGAAACTAGGGAAATACCAGCATTACAAAGGAAAGTTTTATGAAGTTGTTGGTGTGGCCCGACATAGTGAGACGCTTGAGGAACTTGTTGTCTATCGAGCATTATATGACCATGAAATTTATGGCAATAACGCGTTTTGGGTTCGACCGAAAGCGTTGTTTTTGGGGTTAGTTGTTGTTGAGGGGAAAAAAGTTTCCAGATTTTCGATAGTGGAGGATTGATTTTTTGAATAAATATCATGAAAGAAATTGAGGCTAAACTAAAGTTGAAGGATTTTTCGATAATTGAAAAAGCAGATCTGATTAAAATTAAAGAAGTTCGTGTTCTTGATATCTATTTTGATAATGATTTTTTAAATCTAAAATCTCAAGACAAGGTGTTCAGGCTGAGAACGGAAAATGATAAATGTTTCATTGCTTTTAAGGGAGCAAGAGAAAAACATAATGATTTAATTGTTAGAGAAGAAATTGAATCAGAAATAGCTTCTTTTGAAGATGCTCTGAGTATAGTGAAAAATCTCGAGCTTAGAGAAATCGCAAAAGCTGAAAAAGTTAGAACATATTTTTCCGTTGGAAAATTTCCTTCGTTATCAGTAACCGTTGACAGATATCCATTTATTGGAAATTTTATTGAACTTGAAGGAACTGAAAAAGAAGTGTATGCTTTGTTGAAAGAATTGAATTTTGACTTAGAAGACACAATTCAGAAGAATTGTGCAGAGCTTTTTGTTGAATATTGCGAGGAAAATAAAATCTCTTTTGATTTTCCAGAAAAACATTTTACTTTTCTGGATGAAGAGGAATATGATAAAAAGAATGACAATTTATAATTAATTCTTGAAGTATGCCCAAAAAAGAACGATTCAAAATTTTCATTGCAGTTTATCTATTTCTCATTAACAAGAGCGGTGAAATATTGTTTCTTAAAAGAGCTAACACTGGCTATCAAGACGGGAAATTTGGTTTGATACAAGGTCATTTGGATGGAGATGAGTCTGCTAAACAAGGGATTATTCGTGAAGCCAAGGAAGAGGCGGGTATAATATTAAAATATGAAGACCTAGAAGCGGTTAACTTTATGCATTTGCGTTTTGATCTTGAGTATATAGATATTTTTTTTAAAGCAGATAAGTGGGAAGGTGAGATTATAAACGGAGAGCCGAATAAGTGTGTTGAATTAAAATGGTTTCCGCTTGATGCACTGCCAGAAAACATTGTTCCTGAAGTGGCAATTGCTATTGAAAATTTCAAAAAGAAAGTTTTTTATGACGAAGTCGGGTGGGGCAATTTGAGTAATAAAAATTAAACATGGAAACAATATGAGCAAGCTTTTTTTGAAAGAAAATCCAGTATTGAATGACTATCAACAATATCTTCGTGACTTGGTTAAAGAACGTGGGTTTCAGGACGAAACTCTTCCGGAGCTTTTTATGCTTTTGAGCGAAGAGGTTGGGGAATTAGCAAAAGCTGCTCGAAAATATACTAATATTAAATCTGACGAAAATTCACATAAGCCGGAAGTTGATTTGGAGGCAGCAGATGTTTTCATGTATTTACTGGATATTTGTAACTATCTTAATGTGGATTTGGAAAAAGCCTTTAGGGACAAAGAGGAAATCAACAAGAAGAGGGTTTGGAAATAGGAAAAAAAGACAGGGCATTTTTTTAAAATTATCAAAGCTCATAGTTGTTAATTACGAGAGCTTATTTTTATTTTAATTCAAGCGGCATGGAAGAAAAAGACAAGAAAATAATTTTACAAAAAGCAAAACAGCACATCAATGAAGTGCGGGGTTTTGTGAAAAAAGAAACCGAGAAAATTAGGAGATTTTCTGATCAAAACGAAAAAGATTTCAAAACCAACTCCTTGGCTGATCGGAGTGCATATGAGAATTTCAAACGACAATGTGGAAAGAGAAAGGATGAATTGAAGCACTTGCATGGTTCGCCATATTTTGTTCGTTGCGATGTGGTTCTGGATGATAAAATTGAACAGGAAAGTTGGTATTTTTCTAAATTTCAGTTATCAAATCAAAATATTTATTCCTGGGTGACACCGGCGGCATCGATTCGATTTGAGGATCCGGGAGATTTTTCTTTCAAAAATAATGAAGGGGAGCGTCAAAATGGGAAATTGCTCAGGCGAGATCAGTTTATGATTGTTGACGGAAAAGTGCTTTTCTTGGCAACGGAATCATTGAATAAGCTAAGAGAGCTGGTTTACCAAGAACATTTTTCAGTCAAAAAAGATGGCTTTATTTTGCCGGAAATTGTGGCTCAAATGGAAAAAGCGCAGGATCAAGTGATTCGAGCTCATCACCAGGGGTCATTTGTCATTTCTGGCCCGGCTGGAAGCGGAAAGACGACCCTGGCGCTCCATAGAGCAGCCTATTTGGTGCAATCGCCTGATTCGGCGGAAATCTATCAAGGAGATTCGATTATTGTTTTTGTTCAGGACAATGGCACAAAAGACTATTTTTCGCACTTGCTTCCGGAGCTTGGAATCGAAAATGTGAAAATTGTCACCTTTTCAGAATGGGCAATGGATATTCTCGAAATTAAAAAAGTTGATTATGTTGTCCGATATGGAAAAACAGAGGAAGAGAAAGATGAATATGAATATCAAAAACTGAAATCTTTGAAAAACGGAAAAGCAGAAATTCTAAAATATTCAAAAAATATTTTTTCAATTTTGAAAGATTTTTATGAACAAACTCTTTCAGAGGAGCATTTTAATATTTTTCTAAAACAGTCTGCTGAAAAATTATTAGATCGTTTTGATTTGGTGATTTTATTGAAATCTTATGAAAAAATGCATGATGGAATGAAGACGATGCAAGAGGAATATGTGGAAATGAATAATGGAAAATTTAGAAAAAAAACGGAGTTGCGACAGTTGATTTATTCCTTGGGAGTGATTGATGAATTTCAAAATTATCTTCCGGAACAGCTTGAGATTCTTCAATCCTGCATTAATCAAAAACACAAATCAATTTTGTATGTCGGAGAGTTGGCACAGCAGGTTCAGTTGGGAACAATTCGAAGTTGGCAGGAAATTGGAGAAATAATTGAAAATGAAAGAATGGTGGTATTGCAAAAAGTTTATCGAAACACCAAAAATATTCTTGAATATATTCAACAACTGGGATATGGGATTTCTATCCC
>DCVH01000069.1 GCA_002327335.1 Patescibacteria group bacterium UBA2193 | reverse complement strand
AGTCGTTGCGTTGAGGCAGCAAAAAAAGCACGACCCTCTGAGCGAGGAGAAAAAGAAATCACTTCCATCCACAACTATTATCTCAAAAAAAAGGAATTATCTGTCAGTACTTTTGACGGGGCCTGGTTGGATGCCGGAACTTTCGACAGCCTTTTGGAGGCGGGGAATATTGTTAAAGAAAAAGAAATCTATAAAAAATTTGATCCAATTATCAATCAAGCAATCACCGAGTTCAACAAGGAGCTGAAAGAATTGGCGAAAAAACGTTTAATGTAATATTTAAAAGAAATATTAAAAATGAAAAAAATAAAAAAAGCGATTGTGGCAGTGGCAGGAAGCGGGACAAGACTTTTGCCGGTAACAAAATCAATGCCAAAAGAAATGCTTCCAATT
The DNA here is from genome assembly GCA_002327335.1 of Patescibacteria group bacterium UBA2193. Lineage (GTDB taxonomy): Bacteria > Patescibacteriota > Minisyncoccia > Moranbacterales > DUUL01 > UBA2193. The sequence goes on along the minus strand of DCVH01000069.1, from coordinate 4,099 downwards.
GTGGACAAGCCGATTATTCAAATTGTTGTTGAGGAGTTGGTGGAAGCGGGAATCGAGGATATTATCATGGTAACAAAATGGGACAAGAAACCGCTCGAAGATCATTTCGATCACAGCTGGGCACTTGAAAATGATTTGGAAAAAAACGGCAAAGATAAATTGTTGAAGGAAATTCAAAAAATTCCCAATCTCGCAAACTTCATCTATGTCAGACAAAGCCCACAATATGGAAACGGAGTGCCGATTCTGTCAGCACAAAATTTGGTGAAGGACGAACCTTTCGTTTTCGTTTGGGGGGATGATATTGTGAAATCAAAAATCTCCTTTACCAAGCAAATGATTGAGGATTATGAAAAAACCGGACATTTGATGATCGGAGTGCAAGAAGTTCCATTGGATCAGGTCAGTCGTTACGGGATTGTGAAGTTTAAAGGAGACACAATGCAATTGGAGGACATCGTTGAAAAACCTTCCATTGAAGAATCTCCCTCTCAATATGCTGATTTTGGCAGAATGATTTTGAATCAAGACATCGTTGATGTACTCAATGAAACTCCTCCAGGGAAAGGGAATGAAATATGGGTGGTTGATGCAATAAAAAATTACATAAAAAAGGGCGGAGAATTCTATGCTAAAAAAGTTGAGGATGGCGAATGGATGACAACAGGTGACCCGCTGAATTATCTCAAAGTAAATCTCGCCTATGCACTCGAGAGAGAAGACATCGGAAAAGACTTAAAAGAGTATCTCAGAAAGGAATTGGTGAAATAATTTTGTTCTTTTTTGAAGGGTTGATTTTTCGGGAGCAGTCCTTATACTGATATTCAAGGGCTTAATTTATTGAAAAAATGGAGATAAGAGAAGAAATCAAGAAGGTTATATTTGGGACTGTTAATAAAAAATGGTCTGATTTTGATTTGAAAGAAGCGGATATTGAAATAAGTTATCCAGCCCAAGAGTTTGGAGATTATTCTTCAAATATTGCGCTAAAGCTTTCTCCAAAATTAAAGAAAAGCCCACTTGAAATTGCCGAGGAACTTGTTGAAGAAATTTCAAAAAATAACGAGGAGCTATTTGAAAAAGTTTCTTTTGCCAATCCGGGGTTTATTAATTTTTATCTATCAAAAAAGTATTTTAATCAAGAAATAAAAAATGTTTTGGACTTGAAAGAAAATTGGGGAGCAACAACGGAGCTGGAAAATAAAAAATACATTGTTGAACATTCTTCTCCCAATTTATTCAAGCCTTTTCATGTGGGACATCTTGTTAATAATTCGATTGGTGAATCCTTAGTCAGAATTATCAAAAAATCTGGAGTGGCAGATTTGATTACATTATCATTCCCATCGGATATTTCTCCTGGAATTGCCAAGACGGTTTGGGCGATAAAAGAAAAAAAATGGGTGAAAGAAGAATTGACCATTGAAAAAATCGGAGAGGCTTATGTTTTTGGAACCAAAGAATACAAAGAAAATGAAAAAGCCAAAAAAGAAATAGATTCAATCAATAAATCCCTTTACTTAAAAGAAGATTCAACGGAATTAGAAATTTATGAAAAAGGGCAAAAACTTTCTTTGGATTATTTCAAAAGAATAACTGGACGCTTGGGTTCCGCCTTTGACGAATTAATTTTTGAATCAGAAGCTGAAACGGTTGGCAAAAAAATTGTTGAGGAAAATATTCCAAAAGTGTTCAGAAAGTCTGAGGGGGCGATAATTTTCCCTGGCTCGGAATATGGATTATTTGACAACGTTTTTATCAATTCTCAGGGATTTGGGACGTATCTTGCAAAAGATATCGGATTATTGAAAATGAAGTTTGATAAATTTAAATTCGATAAATCAATCACCATTACTGATGTAGAACAACGAGACCATTTCAAATTAGTAAAAAAAGCAGCTGAATTGTTGAATGAAGAGTGGTCCGATAAAAGCGATTATCTTCAGCACGGAAGGCTCACTTTCTCGGGAGCCAAAATTTCTTCTCGTCTTGGGAATGTTCCTTTGGCCGAAGATTTGATTGAGCTGGTGAAAAATAAAATCATGGACAAAATAAAAGAGCAGGATTTTTCTGAAAAAGAAAAACTAGAAATAGCGGAAAAGGTTGCAATAGGTGCTTTGAAATATTCTATTCTGAAATGTGGAGCTGGAAGAAATATTGTTTTTGACATGGAAAAAGCTACTGCTTTTGAAGGGAACACGGGACCATATCTTCAGTATGCGCTTGTCAGAACCAACTCGATTTTAAATAATGCTGAAAAATTAGAAATTTCGAACGAACTTGAGTTTTCGGAAAGAAAAGGGGTGATTCCTTTGGTGGAGAAAATGATTCTGAGATTTCCTGTTTCCGTCAGTGATGCATTGCGAGATAGTTCTCCTCATCATGTGGCTAATTATCTTTATAATCTTGCTTCTGAATTCGGTTCTTTCTACGCCCAGACAAAGGTTTTGGATACCACAAATCCTGATTTTAAAAATAATTTGGCACTCGTAAAAGCGATGCAGATAACTTTTAAAAATGGCTTGGAGCTTTTGGGGATGGAGAGTTTGGAGAGAATGTAGTTGCTTTTTTAATGATGATTTTACAAAAAATAATTTTATTTCAAAAAAAATGGAAAACAACGAAGAACAAAAAATTAACGAACTTTTGACTCGAGGAATTGAAGAATCAATCGTGAGAGAAAGTTTGGAAAAAAAATTGAAGTCAGGGAAAAAATTGCGGGTTAAATTTGGAATTGATCCAACGGGACCAAGGATTCATATCGGTCGGGCTTCGACGATGAGAAAATTGAAAAAATTTCAAGAACTTGGTCATCAAATCGTTTTAATTATTGGTGACTTTACTGGTCAAGTGGGAGATGCTTCCGACAAAGACAGTGAAAGACCTATGCTCTCTCAAGATGAAGTGAGAGAGAATATGAGAGATTATTTCGATCAAATCAGCACAATTTTTGATGTGAGCAAGGTTGAAGTTCATTATAACAGTGAATGGCTTGGAAAACTTGATTTCAATGATATTTGTCGATTGGCAGATAATTTCTCAGTGGCAGAAATGCTTGATCGAGAGAATTTTTCCAAGAGGTTCAAAGAAGGGAAAAGAATTTCTCTGAGAGAATTTATGTATCCCTTAATGCAAGGATATGATAGCGTTGCGATCAAATCTGATATTGAAATTGGTGGAAGCGATCAACTTTTCAATGTTTTGGCTGGAAGAACAATTCAAAAAGCTTATGGACAAGAGNNGGAAAAATAATGAGCATTAAGGATGAATTAATCGAGAAATATTTTGAGATTTGCACCGACGTTCCAATGAGTGAAGTCGAAGAGCTTCTTTCTGATCCGAGAAATGCCAAAGTCAGATTGGCGAGTGAAATAGTCAATATTTATCATGGGGCCCAAGAGGCACAAGAAGCGCAAGAGCATTTTGAAAATGTTTTTTCCAACAAAGGGACTCCTGAAAATATGGATGATATCGAAATGAAAGAGGGTGAAAAGTTAACTGATATTTTGGATAGAAGTGAACTTGCCAAGAGCCGAACTGAGGCACGACAAAAAATCGTTCAAGGTGGTGTCAAAATTGATGATAAGGCGGTTTCCAATATTGATTACAAAATTACCAAAGAAATTGACGGTGCAATTTTGAAGGTTGGAAAAAGAGAGTTCAGAAGAATTCAGGTTGTTGAATAATTTTCATAATAAATTTTGATTAGATAAAATAAAATGTTAAAAGAAATTTCCAAAGAAAAACTTCAAGAGATAAAAAAAGATTTTGATGAAAGAATTTCTTCAATCATGAAACTGGAAGATTTGGAGAAATTGAGAATTGCTTTTTTGGGAAGAAAAAGCGATTTTTCGCTCTTATTAAGAGGAATTAAGGACCTTTCTTTGGAGCAAAAAAAGCTGGTTGGTGATTTTGCGAATAAAGTTCGGAAAGATATTGTCGATATTATTGAAAAAAAACAGAAGGAATTGGGTGCAGCGAATAAGGATGGCAATGATTGGATTGACATGACTGCTCCGGGCAAAAAAAGCGAAATTGGACACTCACACATCATTTCTCAGACTCAAAAAGAAATTGAGGAAATTTTTTCAACCATGGG
>DCVH01000080.1 GCA_002327335.1 Patescibacteria group bacterium UBA2193 | reverse complement strand
TCCACCCCCCAAACAATTGTCGCCTTATTCTTTTGATCAATTTTCGTAGTCAACAGATGAATCTTGATATCCTCTTGACGCAAGGCCGCAAAGCCAAGTGCCTCCTTGATATTTTTCGCCTGAACAATCTTTTTAATCTCATTCCGTTTCGTTCTTCTGAGACTGAAAATCATTCTAGCAAAACGATTTGTTTTTTTCAACCTCAAGTCATTATAAGGAGATTCCTCCACTGATTTCAAAATCTTGTCCATTGTTTCAATCACTTTCTCGGGATATTTTCCTGATGCAGTTTCTCCGGAAAGCATCACTGCATCTGCTTGATCAACAACAGCATTTGTCACGTCTGAAATTTCTGCCCGGGTTGGTCGAGCACTTTCAACCATCGAAGCCATCATCTGAGTTGCAACAATCACCGGTTTTTTATGCTTAATACAACTTTTAATAATTTTCTTTTGGGATATCCCCATTTTTTCTTGAGGCATTTCAATCGCCAAGTCTCCTCTTGCCACCATAATCACATCCACTTCTTTGACAATATCATCAATATTTTCAACCGCTGATTGGTTTTCAATTTTCGCCACAATCCAAGGCTTCTTAATTGTCAATTGCCCCTTTTCATTTTTTCCTAAATCTTTTTCCAAAATTCTGCTCATAACATTTCGAAGGTTGATAATGTCCTTCCCGCTACTAACGAAAGAAGCCGCAACAAAATCAACATCTTGCGATAAAATAAAATGAAGATCGTTTAAGTCTTTAGCAGTCAAAAATCCGAGATGCTTGGAAATCGATGGGATATTAACCCCCTTTCGAGGATTTACAATCCCCCCCGTTGAAACTTTTGCCACGCATCCACCAACAACTCTTTTAATAATTTGCAATTCCATTAAACCATCTTCGATAAAAACCAAATCTTTTTTATGCACAAAAGAATAGAAATCATTCCAATCAAGAATTAGTTCTTTTTTGTATTTATGTTTTGCGCAACTTTTTTCATCGGTAATAAAAATTTTATCACCTTTCTCAATTGCAACACTTTTCTTGTTTGCTATTCGAATTCGTGGCCCCTGAATATCCGCCATGATTCCAATATGCTTCCTTTTTTGTTTGCTCACCCTCCTTATTCTTGAAATTATTTTTTTGTGCCACTCATAATTGTTGTGTGAAAAATTCAAACGGCACACGTTCATGCCATTTTCAATCATGTTTTTTAACACTTCCGCATTTTCAGAAGCAGGCCCAATAGTCGCAATAATTTTTGTTCTTTTCATTTTTTGTTTCAATTGTTACATGGCCAATTGCTAAACCAAAAAAGTTTAGCAATTAAGCTATAAAACGATTAAAAGCCTGAATTTTTCAGCCTATTTAATAATAGCGATTCCACCAATAAGTGGTAATGGTTTTTGTTCTCCTTTAGCGGCATTAATAATCCCGATGATAGCAAGCACCAATAAAACGATTGTTCCAATTGGGAGGATAATAAACCAACCCAAAATTGGAATAACTCCACCCACAATGTTAACCACAATTGCTGCTAGAAGCAGTACCAATTGTTGATTGGCGTGAAATTTTGAAAATGAGTTAGTCTTTAAATCCTCCATTACTAACGGAATGAAAAAAAGCACAGGGATAATGTATCCTATAATTCCCCACAACTTTGAAGTGTCAGCTGGTATTCCAGATTGACCGCTTTGCGGAGTTGTTTTTGGTTGTTCAGTTTGAGCCTTTTCTTGCGAATCAGCTGGTTGTTCATTTTGCATATTTTGTTCGTCCATAATATTCACCTGCCTTTCTAGATTATTTGTTATAGAATTTAAAATATTGAATCTCGAATTTTGAATGAAGAAAATTGAATTTTAGAATATAAAGTCTGCTTTATTTCTGATCTGGAATATTAATTCTCATTCCCATTCTAAATGCCAGATTCCAAATTCCAGATTCAATATTATCATAAAGCCATCTCCCGAAGTTTTGCAATTCTTTCTTCGATCGGAGGATGCGTCATGAAAAGTTTGGCAAACCCTTTCCCTCTCGAACCCTTCAATGGATTCACAATATACATATGCGCTGTTGCCTTGTTGGCAACCTCTAAAACTTCTTGGTCACCTGAAATTTTTTCCAAAGCGCTGGCCAGCCCCTCCGGAAAACGAGTCAGCAATGCCCCATCTGCATCTGCCAAAAATTCTCTCTTTCTTGAAATTGCCATTTGCATCAACATTGCAACAATTGGGGCAAGTATTGCCAAAACAAGAGCCGCAATTGTCAAAATGAGTTGCAAATTATTATTTTCCCTGTCCCCACCTCTTCTCCCAAAAATACTCCACCGCAAAAACCAATCAGACAGAAGCGCAATGAAACCAACCAAAACTGTCACAACTGTTCCGAGCAGAATATCCCGATTACCGATGTGTGAAAGTTCATGTGCAATTACTGCCTCCAATTCCCTCTTATCAAGTTTTTCAATAATCCCAGTAGTCAATGCAATCACGCCATGTTCCGGATTGCGACCGGTTGCAAAAGCATTCGGAGCAGAATCATCAATAATATATATTTTCGGAACTGGAAGGCCGGCGGTGATGCACAAATTTTCAACCAGATGATAGAGCTCTCGGGCATTGTCATGCGTCACTTCTTTTGCACTGCTCATCGCCAAAACAATTTTATCACTCCACCAATAGCTCACAAAATTCATGACCACAGCAAAAATGACAGCGCCATAGAGAATTCCCGGATTCCCCATTGCCCGAGCAAATACCCAGCCAATAGCAATCACGAAGACCAAAAAGCCGATGAGATAAACCCACGTCAAGCGAATATTTTTGTCTTTGTGAGTATATAAAGTCATTTATTTTATTTGAATACTGAATGTCGAATTTTGAATTTAGAATTGGAATTTAGAATAACAGAATAATGATAATTCTATTCGTATTTTTTCAATCTAGTAGATCTCATTAAACCATTTATCAATTTATGACAAACGACTGATTGTTCTGCTAAATTTTTAAAAACATTATTATCAACATAGCTAAGATCTTTGCATATAAGAAGTTGGTTTTGCAATTCTATCAAAGAAGTTTGCGACATATTATAAAATCTATTTTTATCTTTTGAAGATTTTTTTGCAAAACCTTCTGCAATATTTGAAGTAACTGAAACCACAGCTCTTCTCATTTGATCTGCCAAGCCAAATCTCTCACTGTCGGGAAGCAAGCCAATCGCTTCATAAGTCAACAACACGAGCCTATGCCCCTCTTGCCAAGCAATCAAATCTGTAAATTTTGAAATTTTTCCAAATTCTTTATTCTGCATTCCCATTCTAAATTCTATATTCTAAATTCCAAATTCAAAACACTCCCTACTAAAAAATTAAAATTCCACCTTAATGTTCTCCTTCTCCGCCTCTGCTGTTTCAAAGAATTCATAGGCTTTGAAATTGAGCATTCCTATGAGCAGATTGTTTGGAAATACTTGGATTTTAGTATTGAAATCACGAACGTTCCCGTTGTAAAATCTTCGAGAAGCCATAATTTTGTCTTCTGTGTCAGTCAGCTCTCTTTGAAGCTCAAGAAAGTTTTGATTAGCTTTCAGGTCTGGATAATTTTCTGAAACGGCAAACAAAGATTTCAATGTTCCGCTAAGCATGTTTTCTGCTTCCGCTTTTTCATTGGTTGTCCCGGCATTCATTGCTCGCGTTCGAGCCTCTGTCACTTTCTCAAAAACTTCTTTCTCGTGACTTGCATACCCCTTTACGGTGTTAATAAGATTCGGGATTAGGTCATAGCGTCTCTTTAACTGCACATCAATATCTGACCAAGCTTCATCAACTCGATTTCGAAGCTTGATTAATCCGTTATAAATTGCGATCAACCAAACGACCACAACCGCAATAACAACAAGAATGATAATAAATGTCATTGTTTTTTATATTTAATAATTATTACCTTAATAATAGATGATTTTTTGTATTTTGTAAAACAAGGGATTGTTTCTTTGAAATCAAAAACAGGCAAAAGCCTGTTTTTAAATAAATCAAGAAATAATATTTTTGCTAAATTCTTGCCTGATCATCTAGAACAAACTCCTCTTTTAGTTCTCTTTTCCCTTTTATTCGAAGATCTGTTATTTTTTCTTTATCTTTTTTGAGCTGTATTTTGACTGACTCTTCAATTCGATCCATAGCATTTCTCAAGTCCCGGTCACTTTCAGATGCTCGATAAACCTCATAAGAACTATCTAATAAAAATTCAATTGTCCAAAAACTTTTTTTATCCTTCTTAATATTAACTTCTGCTAAAACCTCTTTGTCTTCACCACTTGGCAACAACTTCTTTAATTTTTCAATTTTTTCCTCAATGTAACCCTTTTCCTCCTGTGTCAATTCGTTTCCCCCAAAATTAAACTTGGTTTTTAGCTCCATTTATTTTTTTATTAATAATTAGCTTTAGAATCTATCTAATAATACGAAAACAAATACTTTAAATTACAATCTCAATCTCTTCTTTTAGTTGAACACCAAATTTATTCCGG
>DCVH01000001.1 GCA_002327335.1 Patescibacteria group bacterium UBA2193 | reverse complement strand
CTGACTGATCACCCTCTGGGTGGCAGGTCTCCCAAGGCACAAGATAATCACAAACCGATGGAAAAGATTGTTTTCTCTTCCGATGAGAAAATCAGAATCGACAAATATTTATCCGATCAAAATCCCGGCATTTCTCGCCGGGTTTTTCAAAACGCCATAAAAAACAATGCTGTCCTGGTAAATGGCAATAAAATCTCTCCCAACTACAAACTCAAACGAAACGACGAAATAGAAATTCTTGAAGAAATCAAAGAGAAAGAAACAATCAAAGAACTTGAACCAAATAAAAATATCCCACTTGAAATAATTTTTCAAAATAATGATTTTTTGGTTATCAACAAAGCACCGGGCATTTCCGTTCATCCTTCCGACAGAGGAGAACAGGACACGCTTGTTAATGGACTGATTAATCAATTTCCCCAAATAAAAGACGTTGGAGAAAATTTTCTACGCCCTGGAATTGTCCACCGACTCGATAAAGACACCTCGGGCGTCATGATTGTTGCTTTGAATCAGAAAAGTTTTGCCTATTTCAAAAATCTTTTTCAAGAAAGAACTATTCAAAAAACCTATCATGCCATTATTTGGGGAGAACTTTCTCAAAAATCAGGCGTTATTGAATCTTTTATTGGAAAATCCCACAAAAATCCTTCCAGGCAAGCCACCAGCAACACCCCACACAAACTCATCAACCCCAAAGATGCAAAAACTTATTACAAAGTTCTGGAAATAAAGAATGGAATGAGTCTGGTTGAAGCCCAACCGAAAACCGGGAGAAAACACCAAATTCGCATCCACCTTCACTCGCTTGGTCATCCGATTGTTGGGGACAAAAAATATTCCATTGGCGAAGGAGAAAAGCTTAATAAGAAATTCAGTAATTTGATGCTTCATGCTTTCAAAATCGAATTCATTGGTCCGGATGATGAAAATTATTCATTTTCAGCGCCCGCTCCAAGTTATTTTTCAGAGTCTCTGGGAAAAACGCTAAGCACTTGACCAAAGCGTAAAAATAGGCTAGGCTGGGAGAAGTTTTAAAAATATTTAACGATAATAACCTCAAAAAACATGGATCAGAAAATAATTGATTTTAATAAATCACAGAAAACCAAGCAAATCCCGGAAATTCAAACTGGCGATGTCATTGCTGTTCACAAAAAAATCAAAGAAGGTGACAAAGAAAGAGTCCAGATTTTCAAAGGACTTGTTATCGCTATCAAGGGGAAACAAAGCTCTTCTCCAACAATTACTGTTCGAAAAGACTCTCAGGGAATTGGTGTTGAAATAACAATTCCTGTCTATTCACCTTCAATCGAAAAAATTGAAATTGTTCGACACAGCAAAATCAGACGATCAAAACTTTACTATATGCGAGAAAGAACAGGGAAAGCAGCAAAAATGAAGGTCAGAGAATTGAGCAAGAAAGAGAAAACTCAAGCAGAAGAATTTGCAAAAAAACCAAAAGCTGAAGCTCTGGAAACAAAACCTGCTGAAGAAAAAACAGAAAAAAAATAATCGCAAAGGAAAACAGGTTTTGACAAAGAAAACAAGCAATTGTTTATTTGTCATTTTGAAATTTAATTTTTTATTTTGCCATTACCAAAGTCTCGATGGTGGAATTGGTATACACACACGGTTGAGGGCCGTGGCGCTTCGGCGCGTGAGGGTTCAAGTCCCTCTCGAGGCACAGTTTTGAAAAACATAATATAGAGCTAAAAAAGGGTTTCAACGACAGTTGATCCGCCAAGTGGGCGGGCAAGTCCCTCTCGAGGCACAACACATATTCTTTAAACAAAAAACCCATTAATTTGGGTTTTTTGTTATTCCGCAAAGCATGCACTAAAAAAAAGAAAACAGTTTACCTAGATACAAAAAGTAAAAAAACAAAAGAATAAAGCCTTCTCTTCTGGAAATAATTCGATTATAAGCAAATACGAGAAATAAAAGAGTGGCGATTATAAGCGCCGGGAGTCCAACAATCAGGATTCCCTTTGAAACAACCAGCGTCCCAAACAGTGCAGGAATACCAAGCACACCAAAGGAATTAAAAATATTTGAACCAATTATATTTCCGATTGCGATTTCGGTTTTCTTTTTTCTTGCCGCCTGAACACTCACCACCAATTCCGGCAAAGTAGTTCCCAGCGCCATCGCACTCGCAGCCACAACATCTTTCCCAATTTTTATATTTTCAGACAATTCAACTACTGAAAGCACCGTGAATTTTGACCCAAAATACAAAAAAACCAAACTGATTAATAAGATAAAAAAAGCTTTTTCAATTTTCACAAATTTAAAAGCCCGACTTTTTATTTTTGTTTTTTTAGCTATTTGATGACTATTTTTATTGCTTGCAATCGCCACGTAAAGAAGATAGACCAGGAGACCAAAAAGACACGCAACTCCCTCGAAAACAGATACTTCTCCATCAAAAGTTACCAACAAAACCAAAAAAACAGATGCCAACAAGAGCGTGAAATCAATTCCAATTAACTTATGCTTGATTTTAATTCCTCCACCGATGATGGCCGTCAAACCAAGAATCATCAGAATATTGGCAATATTTGAACCAAGCACATTGCCAACCACAATTTCCGAATGCCCTTTCTCTGCCGCATAAAACGATGACAAAAGCTCTGGCAAAGAAGTTCCAAATGCAACAATT
>DCVH01000046.1:2862-4587 GCA_002327335.1 Patescibacteria group bacterium UBA2193 | reverse complement strand
AGCCTTTTATTTTTGAACTTTCCAGTGCAATTTTTTCTGCCTCTTCTTTGGAAATATCCCTAACACATTGAATTCTGTCTCGAACTTTGCCGTTCACTTGAACGACTAATTCGATTTCATCTTCTAATACATTGTTTTTATCATATTCCGGCCACTTGGCGTTGAAAATAGAATCTTTGTTTCCCAAATAATTCCAAAATTCTTCAGCAAGATGGGGCATCATCGGAGCAATTGTCAATGCAATGGTCTCTTGAATTTTTTTCGCCTGAGTTTGATCAAATTCTGAAATATTTTCTCGAGTCCAATTTACGAATTCCATCAACCTTGCAACCGCAGTATTGAAAGAAAGTTTTTCAAGATCTTCTCCGATAACTTTTATTGTTTTATCAATCATAGTGGTTTTTGAGATTCCCTTTCCGCCAACACTTTCAAGTTCAAAAAAAGTTTTCCAAAGTTTTTTAACAAATTTTGAAATTCCTTCCGCTCCGGTGTCTCGCCAATCACCACCCTGAGAAAAATCTCCCAAAAATCGCAAATACAAACGCACCGCATCTGCTCCATATTTTTCAATCATTTCATCCGGATTCACCACATTTCCTTTTGACTTCGACATTTTTGCTCCATCTTTGGTGATTAATCCATGACCAAAAAATCTTTTGTACGGCTCGTCAAAATCGATATATCCCAAATCATGCAAAACCATAGTCACGAATCGAGAATAAAGAAGATGAAGAACGGTGTGCTCTTTCCCTCCAATATAACTGTCCACTGGCAACCATTTTTTGACTCGCTCTCTGTCAAAAGCTCTGTCATTAAATTCAGTAGAAGTGTAGCGGAAAAAATACCAAGCTGAATCAACAAAAGGATCGGAAACATCGGTTTCTCGTTCTGCCGAACCTCCACACCTTGGACATTTAACTTTCACAAATTTTTCATTTTTTGCAAGCGGTCCCTTTCCTTTTCCTTCTGGTAAAAAATCATCCATCGGAGGAAGTTTTACTGGCAATTCTTCTTCTGGAACGGGAACTGCGCCACATTTTTCGCAGTGAATAATTGGAATCGGTGGCCCCCAATATCGCTGTCTTGAAACGCACCAATCTCGCAGTTTATAGTCAACTGCTTTTTTGCCAAAACCTTTTTCTTCAAGCCACTCAATCATTTTTTTCTTCGCCTCAGCAGTTCTGAGCCCATCAAGAAAATCAGAATTAATATTAATCCCCTCATCACAAAAAGCTTCATCTCCTTTCATTAAACGCTTCCAAACAATTTTTTGGTTAGCAATATTAATGAAAGATTCAACCTCATTCTCATTAACCCAGAGAGGCTCATGATTTTTCATCTCCCTTTTATCAACTTCAACTTTTTTTTCACTTCTAAGTTCAAAAAGAAAATATCTGAAATTTGCAAAAACATTTGACCCTTTGTGAGGCCGATAGAATTCAGCAAAAATAGAACTTCCAATTTCTTTTTTAAAATCCAAATTGACATAACCAGTCTCTTCTTTTATCTCCCTCTTGGCGGCTTCTATAAAATCATCACCATCGGCCCCTCCTGACGGAAAAGATTTCCAGCCAGTATTTTTCCATTTCAAACAAAGATATTGATTATTTTTTGGATTTTTCACAATACCCACAACGACATCACGTTGTTCTGTTTCTTTATCTTTTTTCGGATTATCAATTATATATGGAGCAACAACATTTTTTATTTCTATTCCAAATTTTT
>DCVH01000046.1:0-2766 GCA_002327335.1 Patescibacteria group bacterium UBA2193 | reverse complement strand
TTTTCAATTAATTCATGCTCAGGGGCAATTACCATATAAGTCGCTCCAAAAAGCGTGTCGGGCCGAGTCGTAAATACTCCCAAATATTGCTTATTTTTGATTTTTGATTTTTGATTTTTGATTTCAAATCTAATGGTTGCACCATTAGATTTGCCGATCCAATTCTGTTGATTTAATTTGACGTCTGAAGGCCAATCAAAATCTTCTCGCTGAGAATTTTCAAGCAATCTGTCCGCATAGTCAGTAATCTTAAAAAACCATTGTTTTAATTCCTTTTTTTCAACATCACTGTCGCAACGTTCACATTTTCCTTGAATCACTTGTTCATCTGAAAGCACTGTCTTGCAAGATGGGCACCAGTTGACTTTGGCCTTTTTTTGATAAGCCAACCCCTTTTCAAACATTTTCAAAAAAAGCCATTGGGTCCATTTGTAATATTTTGAATCATAAGTTTCCACTGTTCGCGACCAATCAAACATATTTCCGATTGAAGACAATTGTCGATAAAAATTTTTCTCCGTTCTTTTTGAAACATCTTTGATGTGCTCTCCAATTTTCATGGCATAGTTTTCACTGTGAATGCCAAATCCATCCAACCCAATCGGCTCAAAAACATCATAGCCTTGCATTCTCTTGAAACGACCGAAAGTGTCCACTCCGGTGAAAGTGTAGACACTCCCAACATGCAAACCCTCTGCGGAAGGATATGGAAACATCATTAGATTATAAAAAGGATTCCCTGCTTTTTCCAGATCAATTTGATTGGTTTTATTATCTTCCCAGTATTTTCGCCATTTTCTCTCAGTTGACTTGAAATTATATTTCGGAATCTTCATTTTAGCTGATTTCATATACTAATCTTATTTCTTACTACAATGTCTTTAGTTTATATCAAATATGCTTTTTTTTCAAGGACAGCTATTCCCTAGTTTATTTTTTTCTGATATAATAATATTAAGACTTACGTACTTTTTAGACAATAGAGCATGTTCCCCCAAGAAATATTTTTTCTCCGGCCTTTCGTTATCACACGGCAGCTGCGAAAAAACATTCCTTGGGGAGATGGACTTGTTTTATTCAGAAGCGTAAGTCGTAAATATTATTAAAATTAACTTAAAAAATTCACCCTGCTAAATTCCGTCTAGCGGGTTATCCACAGGAGTGAATGAATTCAACAAGGTGAAAAAAATATTAATTTTGCCATTTCTCGCCTTTTTGGTAATCGCCTTCATCAACCTAGTTTTCGGGCTAGCCTTTGGTTTTGTCACCTGGATCGTCTTGGGAGTTCTCATTGCCCTTGTATCCTTTCCCATTATTTTGGGAACAAAAGACACAGAAGTTCCAATTATGCAGATTTTCACCTCCCTTTTCGTTGTCTATCTTTTTTTCTCAATCGCAGCCTATATGGACTTCAAGACGCTGCTTGGCTATCCCAGTGATCAAGCCCTGGTCTATGGGTTTCTCTCGGGTTTTCTTTTAATTGCGGCAGTCATGATTCTTAAAGGGAAATAACATTTCAAACCGCAAAAACACCTCCCAGGAGGTGTTTTTTGTTTGGATTTTTCTTGTCATAGCTAAACACTATTCCCAATTCCAAATCTGTTTTGCCTGAAAATAATCCTCACCATATTTTCCAATTATTTTCACATGCTCGCCCAATTCAAAGGCACTATTTTTGCAGTTGCAACTATTCAAATCGACTTTCAATAAATCACCTGACAGACTTTCAATAAAAATATGACCATCTTCTTGACTTGCATTAACCACTTCGCCAAAAATTCTGCCTTTTTTCGGATCAGACCAAAAACTTCTTGCTGAAATCATAACTCCTCGCAAAATACAATGGTCCTCAATTTTTTCTCTCCAATGTTTAAAAGAATCGTTCTTCGCTAAAAACAAAAGCCCCACCAAAACAATTAACCCCATTACTGACAAAAGCATCCAGTCTTCATGACGGCAACAAATTCTGCCTTTCCGATAAAATCTACTAGATACGTAAATTAATATTATAGAAAAAATTATGCAGACGAAAGGAATTGCGGCCCACCAAGAAAAATGACCGTTCCCAATGAGTCCAAAAAATTCATAATCATTCAAATAATGAACACTGAAAGCAAGCAAAAAGAAAGCAATCCCGAAGAAAAAAGCTCCTAGTCCAAACCACAAAAAAGAAAAGAATATAAAATAATAAGGAGATTTCATCTTAACACCACTCTTTTTTATTTTTTCGACAATTTCCTTACTAATCCTACCCCCTTTCTTTTCATCATCAACTAAAGACATTTTTTTGAAAAATATAAATTAATTATCACTAATAGCTACGCTTTTATCAATCCCACTTTCCTCAAGTTTTTTTATAAGAATTTTTTTGCCACGATTAATCAAGGTTCCGATTGTTCCTAGTGGCTTATTCAAAATATCTGCAATTTCTTGATAATTTTTCCCTTCAATATAACTCAGAAAAAGCACATCTCGATATTTTTCTTCCAGATCGTTCAGAACAACCATCACATCTTCATTGGTTATCTTCTGATAAACTCGCTGTTCAACATCCGGACTATCTTTTAATATATTCTTTAAAGATTCATGCTGATCCCACGAAACATCATCTTGCTTTCCTTTCTTATTACGACGCCAATAATTAATTGTTTCATTATGAGCAATTCGATAGACCCAACTGGAAAATTTTAATTCCGGATCAAATTGATTGAGATTCACATAGACCTTGAGAAAAATATTTTGAGTAATATCTTCCGCAGTTTCTTC
>DCVH01000093.1 GCA_002327335.1 Patescibacteria group bacterium UBA2193 | reverse complement strand
TTAATTTTTAAAAATAAAAAAATGAATAACGGAACTGGTGTATTTAGAAAAATGGACTATGTCGATAGATCTACAATTGGACGTATTTCAGAGGAGCAAGGGTCGATTGAGCAAAGAGCAGAAAAAATGAAGGAAATAGAAGGGAGAGAGGAGGCAAAAAAATATACACCAAGAGCAGAAGAGCTTTTGAGAGAATATGAATCTTCAGACAACATCCCTCAGGAAGAATTAGAAAGAGATCTAGGAAAACTGGACGACGGAAAGTTGTTGGCTTACGCCATAATTTTGGAAGAGAGAGAAAGGGCCAGAAGATCGAAATTGCACTAGAATTCTCTAGGGTAAAGTTTCATTATAAAAAAACAGTCCCGACTAGCCGAGACTGTTTTTGTAAAATTTTCTATTAAATTTTCGAAATTATATTTTCCATTTCTTCGATGGTTTCCGCTGTCATGATTTGTTGGCGGATTTTTCGGGCGCCTTCGAAGTTTTTAATATACCAGAAGAGATGTTTTTTGAGTTCGGCGGGATTGGTCGCTTTTCTGTATTCTTCAAATAAATTGATATGTTCAAGAGCGGTTTTAATAACTTCCTCTTGGGATGGTTTGGAATATTCTCCGTTCTCAAAAAAATCTTTTGTTTGTTGAAAAATCCAGGGATTCCCGAGTGCACCACGGGCAATTCCGATTCCATCCGCAGAAGTTTTTTCGATAATTTCTTTGGCATTTTCTGGGGTGTCTATCCCGCCGTTTACGAAAATATTTTTGTTAGGAAATATTTTTTTTATTTCCTTCACAAGTTCGACATTAATCGGGCCAGCGAAACCTTCCTCAAATGTTCTTCCGTGAATCATGAGGGTTTTCCAGTCCAGTTCGCCAATATTATCGAGAAAATCGAAAGCGGTTTTGTTTTTAATTCCGGCTCTGATTTTAATCGAAAGCGGAAGAGTTGCGCCTTTCAAAGTTGCTTCAATAATTTCTCGTGATTTTTTGAAGTCCTTCATGAGGGCGCAACCACTTCCTTGTTTGAAAATCTTTTTTTGCGGACAACCGAAATTTATATCAATTCCTTGGGGTTTGGCTGGCAAATCAGCTGTTGATTTTTCGGGCAGGGAGGAAATAATCTCAGCAGCTTTTTGAAAGTGTGCCGGTTCATTTCCGAAGAGTTGGAGAATCATGGGTGATTCTTCAGGAATGGTTTGCATCAGGTCAAAAGTTTTTTTGGAATCATAGAAAAGTCCGGTAGCGCTCACCATTTCGGAATAGACAATATCAGCGCCAAATTTTTTGCAAATCAAACGGAAAGGGAGGTCGGTGATTCCCGCCATGGGGGCGAGGGCTAAGACAGGAATCTCTCGTGGATTTAGTAAATTTTTTCGATCATGCATGGAATATTATTGCCTAGTTTTATTGAGGAACAAAATCAAATGTTAAAAACCAAATATCAAATGAAGCTCAAATTCTAAAAAATAAAACTTTGAGTTTTGGATTTGATTTGTCATTTAAATTTTGGTATTTGGATTTTGGATGGTTATTTTTGTTCCATCTCCAGAATCTTCAATCGCAAATCCTTTTTTTGTGAGAATGTCTCGAATTCGATCGGCTTCCGCAAAGTCTTTTTCTTTTCTGGCAAGTTCTCTTTCTTTCAAAAGTTCCTGGATATTTTCCGGAATATCATTCTGAGAATCCGTTTCAATTCTAAGTCCCAAAACTTTGTTCCACTTTTCCCAAAGTGCCAAAACACTGCTTGCATCAGTTTTGCTGAGTTGTTTTTTGTTGGCTTCGGTAATTAGTTTGTATATGACACTTAGTGCGACTGGAGTATTGAAGTCATCATTCATCGCCTCATCAAATTCCTTTTTGAAGGAACTGATGTCGATATTTTCAACGCCTTCTTCAAGTGTGATACTGTTCAATTTTCCAATCCAAGAAGAAATGCTTTGCAAATTAATCTTTGCTTGTTCAAGCGAATCAGGATTATAGTTGATGACGCTTCTGTAGTGAGAGCTGATGATCCAAAGTCGAATAACCGAAGGCTCATATTTTGCGAGGGCATCTTTGATGGTGGTGAAATTCCCAAGCGATTTGCTCATTTTCACGCCTTCAACATTCACCATGTTCCATAGCACCCAATAATTTGCCATTTTTTCTCCCAAATAAGCCTCGCTTTGAGCGACTTCATTTTCATTGTGAGGGAAAATATTTTCATTTCCTCCTCCATGAATATCAAAAGTTGTTTGTCCGAGAAGATCACAGGACATCACAGAACATTCAATGTGCCAACCCGGATATCCTTCTTCCCCCCAGGGGCTTTTCCATTTCAAAAGATGTTCTTTTGGCGCATTGATCCAGAGGGCAAAATCGAGCGGATTTTTTTTCTCATTATTCACTTCGATTCGAGCGCCAGACAAAAGGTCTTCGGTTTTTCTTCCGGAAAGTTTTCCATATTCCGGAAATTTTTCAACTGAAAAATAGACGGATCCGTTGACTTCATAGGCGAATCCTTTTTCGATTAATCCTTCGATGAATTTTATTATTTGAGCAACATATTGAGTGGGACGAGGGAAAAAATTGGCTGGCTTGATGTTCAGCGCATCAAAATCTTCCTTGGATGATGTGATATATTTTTCAACAATTTCCATTGGGTCAACTTGTTCATTTTTGGCTTTCACTTGAATCTTGTCTTCGCCAACTTCTGCATCATTCACCAGATGTCCAACGTCGGTATAGTTCATGATATAGCGAACTTCGTATCCGGTATATTCAAGGTATTTTCTGATAACGTCCATCGAAACATAGCCTCGGCCATGTCCCAAATGGCAGTGGTCATAGACAGTCGGTCCGCAAACATACATGCCGATTTTTCCTGTTTCAATTGATTTGAATTCTTCCTTCTGTTTTGTGAGGGCGTTGTATATTTTAAGCATATTGTTTATGAAATTTTTATCTTTTAAAATAATTATAGATGTTTAGTTTTTCAATAACGAATCCATCAATTATTTTTTAAAAAATAAAAATTATTATTTATTTAAAAATTATAAAATTAATAATTACAAAATTTTCTCTATAACCACTTCTTCTTTTTGAAAACTATTAACAATATGAGGGCAATGCAAAGCATGAACCCGATGACAAAAAAGAAGGTAAATGGATTTTTTGAAATAGAGAATGCCCCGAATGGGTGCATGCTAAATATCCCAGTTGTGACGGAAAGAGCAAAGGTCACGAGTGAGATAGCTGCCAGGAATCTCATTGCTTCATTTATTTTGTAGGAAAGCAAGGAACTGTTTGTTTCTTCAAGTGATTCAATGATTTCCTGGGTGTTTTCCAGTGAATTCCAAACACGTATATTTGTTCCGATTAAGTCTTGAAAATAGTCGTTGAGTTCATTTTCGAGAAGGCGATATCTTTTTTGAATAAGTGATTCCAAGACACTTCGTTGAGGTTTAAGTACTCGGCGAAAAGCAAGGATGTCTCTTTTGATAACTGAAAGTTCTTTCACCATTTCTTTTTCTTGACCGTCGAAAATTCCTTCTTCCACTTCATTTATTTTTTCATTGATGTGGTCGAGTTTTGGAAAACAAGACGAGATCAATTTTTCCAGGATGAAATAGAAGAGCACCCCAACGGTTTTTGACATTGCCTTTTGCCTCATCTCATTGTTTTCATTGAGAAGTTTGGCGACTGCTTTGAGTGGAACATTCATTTGAGGATGCACGGTGATGAGGTGGTCTTTGGTTATCACGATATCAAGTTCTCCGGAATAAGTGACTTTCTTGTTTTGATCAAAAAGCGGAACATGCATCACGATATAGAGACAGTTGTCGAACTCTTCGGCGCGTGGTCGTAGTGATGGCGTTGTGAATTCTTCGAGAACCAACGGATGAAGATCAAATTTGCTCTTCAGAAAATTAATATCTTTTTTCTTGGGACTTTGAATATCTATCCAAGTAATGTTATTATATTTGATAGTTGTCATTTTTGTTTTTAATTTTTATTTATTTTTTAAGGTCGACTCTAGTTTGGGAAAAGAGTCACTCAAATGACCCAAATTATTTATTTGTATTTTCCGTATTATATCATGAGTTTTGAATAAATCAAAAATATTAATTATGAAAAGAATTTTGCTAACATTAATCAAAATCTACCAGAAAACCCTCTCGCGAGACACGGGCTGGCTTTCCTATGTTTATAGTGAGCGAACTTGTCGATTTCACCCGACCTGTTCTCAATACACCTACGAAGCGATTGACAGATTCGGAGCATTGCAAGGCAGTTGGCTCGGCCTGAAAAGAATTGTGCGTTGCCACCCTTGGAACGAAGGCGGGTTCGATTATGTGCCGGAAAAGAAGAATGACGTCAAAAAGCATCAATAAACAGGGAGTTTTTGAAAAGTTCAGGAACTTTTGAGAGAGCTATTTGTTGCTTATCTTGATATAAATCATGGCGACAATTGCTCCAATCAGGTTCGAAACGAGATCAAGTGCGGTGTTTTCGTAACCGCCAACTCCAGTTTTCGGTATTGTCAAGGTTGCGACAAATTCAATGATTTCATTAAGCGTTTACAAGAGATAATAGAAGAGGTGCGGTTTAGTACAAAAGCTTGAATTTTGTTAAATTTTGTGATATAAAGGTGGCAGAAGTGACGCTGTGTAATTTTTAAATTTTTCGTGTTTATTGCCATTATAATGAAGGAGGGGTGAAATTATCAGGGAAATAATTATTGAATTAATAAAATAATTTTTAATTATGAAAAATTTTACCGAAAAATCTTTCACTTACAATGAAAGATTGCCTGAATTCAAAGAGCAATGTGGGGAGGGGGATTTTTTCAGGGAGGTTGAAGAAATTATCCATAAAAATCTTTTCGTTCAAACGGCGGTTGAGGATATTAAGGGGATTGATGAAGGTGTTACGCTGAGACATTCTTTGAATGTGGCGGAGTCGATTGCCTTTATTGCCGATGAAATTAGTCTTAGCCTAAAAGAAAGGAAACTTTTAATAATGGCAGCATTAGTTCACGATATTGGGAAAAAATTTTTAGAAAAGAAACTTTTTGATAAAGAAGCAACAATTACTGAGGTTGAAAGAATAAAAATAAAGGAGCATGTGAGATTTGGTTTTGATTATCTTTTGGCGAATAATGTTTTTGATTTGGCGGAAATCGTAGTCCGTCATCATCAGTGTAAAGATTATCCAAGAGATTCTAAGAATGAAAAAAGAAAGAAGTCAAATGTGTATAATTTCAGTAAATATTTTCTTGAAAAAAGAAGGTGTGAGCGACGGAAAGAAAAGCCAGAATTCGTATGGCTAGCCAGAATTCTTTCCATAGCAGATATTATTGAAGCTACAGGAGACAGTAATCGACCATATAATCATTATGATGAGGCACTTGTGGCACGAAAGAACGAGTTGACACCCTTTGATTCCGAGAAGGAAAAGGAAATAATTCATTTACTAGAACAAAGAGAAAGATATTTTAAAAAAGATAGAGATAAATATTTTGTTTTCTGATAGTTTTCTTTATTTGGTTTTTTGCATGAAGACGGCATAGTGCGTTTGTTATAAATGTTATTTTTTCCAAGTTTTTTTCTTGGAATTGAATCGAAAGAAAAAAAGGGGGGCGTATTAAAAAAACATAGAAATTATGACCAAGGACGAAATCGTTGAGGAGTTGAGCCCTTATCACAAGAGAGGGGAGATGGGGCATCGGGCGTTGCTGAACGCCCCCATTTCAGAGTTTAATCTGAAGGATTTGACTGCATTGAGATTCAGCCTCCTTCAACGGAAACTCGCTGATCTTTTGCGTCATTAAAAAAAGGGATTGCTCTAAATCGGGCAATCTCTTTTTAATCCCTTTGAGGGTTAATTCCTCGCGGCTTGCCGCGTAATCATATTAAGGGATCGGGGCTTGCCCCGGGGTTAATACCATTTATTTTATCTAAACTTCTTTATTTGTGCTGGAGCGGGCTTGCAGCCCGGTTCATTTTTTTCTATTTCTTCAAAAGTTCGATGTTTTTGATTGTCACATCTTCTACTGGACGATCAAGTTGCCCGGGGGCGGTTGTTTTTACGTTTTCAATTTTAAGGGCTGTTTCCATGCCGGAAGTAACTTCTCCGAAAACGGTGTAACCGCCATTCAAAAAAGCATTGTCAACAGTGTTTATGAAAAATTGGCTTCCGCTGGAATCTTTTTTCGGGTTCATTTGGTCTCCCAATCTGGCGGTGGCAATTGTCCCTTTTTTGTTTTCCAATTTTATTTCTGCTGGCATAACATATCCCGGTCCGCCCGTTCCCCAGGCGTTTTTTTGAGAATCATCTTTGGAGAGCGGGTCTCCGGTTTGAATCATGAACCCTTTGATGACTCGATGAAATTTGACTCCGTCATAGAATCCCGCATCAGCGAGTTTCATGAAATTGGCCACGGTTTTTGGTGTGTCGGCGTTGGAAAATTTGATAGTAATATCGCCGAGACTGGTTTTGATGATGGCAGTGTTGTATTTTTCATTATAATCTTTGATTTCCACTTCGGTTGGCGGAGTGTTTGTTGTTTGTTCTTCATATAGAATGTTTTCCATTTTTTTCTCTAATTGCTTATTATTATCTTCGACAAGTTTCTTGACTTGCTCAGCTTCTTTTTTGCCTTCCAGTGCTCTGTCGCTCACGCAACCAGAAAGCATGAAAACAGCCAGAAGTAGGCACCCGATTTTTATTTTTCTGTTCATTGTCTTTTGCATTATTATTTATTTATGCCAAATTATTCTAGCATAATTATTTTTTTTGTAAAAATTTATGGATTTTTGTTAAAAAGTGAATATATTTTTTAAAGATTTGTAAAGTAAAAAAGACAAGAAAAAAAGTTTTCAATTTTCAATTTACAACCTTGCCTGCCGGCAGGCAGGTTCACAATGAATTTTCAATTAAAAAATTTTCGAATAAAACTTATCGAAAGCATTGAAAATTAGAAATTGAGTATTGAATGAAAATTGAGAATTGGAAACTGAAAATTATTCCTGTAGTAAGGATGAGGCGTAGAGGAGGAATAGCCAGGGCAGATTGCGATGAGACTATTTCCCTTTTTTAACATTTATGGTATGCTATTCATAACAGTAAAGAATGCTGGGAAGATAATATTCAAAAAAATCAAAATGGAAAATAATAAATCAAAAAAAATTCTAGTGGCGGAAGATGAAAAGGCGATTGCTAAGGCTCTCACCTTGAAGTTGCAACACGTCGGCTATGAAGTGACCACGGTTTTTGATGGGAAATCTGCGATTTCTGCTCTCGAGAAAGAAGTTTTTGATCTAGCGTTGATGGATTTGGTGATGCCAGTTATGGATGGATTTGGCGCTTTGGAAGAAATCAAAAAAAAGAATATCAAAACCCCGGTTATCATCCTTTCGAACTTGAGCCAAGAAGAGGATTTGCAGAAAGTGAAAGCTTTGGGGGCGAAAGATTATTTTATAAAATCCAATACTCCGTTATCAGAAATAGTGAAAAGAGTTGAAACTTTTTTTGCTTCAAACTAATTATAATTTTATTGAGGTTGAGCAAAATTTCAAAAACAAAACGAATAACAAAAATAAATGGAAAAACAGT
Source organism: Patescibacteria group bacterium UBA2193 (assembly GCA_002327335.1). Taxonomy (GTDB): domain Bacteria; phylum Patescibacteriota; class Minisyncoccia; order Moranbacterales; family DUUL01; genus UBA2193. Next base: position 14,052 of record DCVH01000093.1, on the reverse strand, counting down.
TTAAATTGACGGATGAGCAGATAATAAAAATATTATTAGACGGCAGTTATGTCGATGCTGATGATGTTAAAAAGGCGGAGGATTTTGCAAAGAAATACCAGAAATCCGTGCTTGATTATTTTCTTTCTCAGGAAATTATTAACGAGGACCTTTTCGGCCAAGCTGTAGCGGAATTTTTCGGGGTGAGTTATGCTGATTTGAACACCCTTGTCCCATCAGCAAAACAGGTGGCAACCATTCCGGAAAACGTTGCTCGAAAATATCGAGTGGTTTTGTTCTCGGAAGCAGAAGGGGGTGTGGAAATCACCACAGACAATCCGCGGCAAAAAGAACTTGCTGTTGTTTTGAAGAATATTTTTCCAAAAAAGAAGATAAAAATTTCCTATTCTCTTTCGGAAGATATTAATGCTATTTTATCTCAGTATCGAAAACCGCTTGATACTCGTTTCGCTAAAATTATTAATACAAAAAATAGTGTCGCACCGGAAATTATTGATGAAATTATTGATGATGCGCTTTTTTTTCGTTCTTCGGATATTCATTTCGAGCCCAAAAAAGAAGAGGTGGTGGTGCGATTTCGAGTGGACGGAATTTTGAGAGAAGCAGGGAAAATTCCGATAAAATATTATGAAAATATTCTAAATATGATCAAGGTTCAGGCGCGGCTTCGAATTGATGACCATTTTTCCGCTCAAGATGGTTCCATTCGAGTAACAAAGAAAGATAGAAACATTGATCTCCGAATTTCCATTGTTCCAACCTTGAGTGGCGAGAAAATTGTGGTAAGAGTTTTGGCTGATTACGTCAGAAGTCTGGCGGTAAGTGACATCGGTTTTTCAGCGAATGACCAAGATGTTCTTGAAAAATCAAGCAAGAAACCTTTTGGAATGATTTTGGTAACCGGTCCGACCGGATCAGGGAAGACGACAACTCTCTATTCTTTGCTCAGGCAGTTGAATCGTCCCGAAGTGAACATCATGACAATCGAGGATCCAGTTGAATATCAAATCACGGAAATTAATCAAATTCAAGTTAACGTTCAAACAAATCTAAATTTTGCAAAAGGTTTGCGTTCCATTGTTCGTCAAGATCCGGATATTATTCTTGTGGGGGAAATTCGAGATGAGGAAACAGCAGAAATCGCAGTGAATGCTGCTTTGACAGGGCACTTGCTTTTGTCGACATTTCACGCCAACGATGCGGCGACAGCCATCCCTCGATTATTGGACATGAAAATTGAACCATTTCTTTTGGCATCAACGCTCGACTTGGTGATCGCGCAAAGATTGGTGCGAAAAGTTTGTGACAAATGTCGATATAGTTTTTCCATGAGTCAAAAAGAAATAAAGGAAAATTTTTCCGGCGCAGAAACATTTTTTGGAAAAAATAATAACACTTTCTATAAGGGCAAGGGTTGTGATAATTGCAATCACTCAGGCTATATCGGAAGAATCGCAATTTTTGAGTTGATTCAGATTTCCAAGGAAATGCAGGATTTGATTCTCAAAAACCCATCTTCCAATCAGATTTGGGAAATTGCTCGTGCGCAAGGTTCGAAAACTTTGTTCGAAGACGGTGTTGAAAAAGTGAAAAGGGGGATAACAACGCTTGAAGAACTCTATCGCGTAGCAGCTCCGCCCGAGAAAATTCGTCTTATTAAATAATTCGTTTTGTGAATTTTTAAACCAATATTTTTTTATAGAAAAATAAAAATAATGATATTTAGGAGGAAGAAGAAAAAAAAATATAAAAAGGAAGAAAAAAAAGAAGCTAAGAAAACAGGAAAATTAGCGATGTTTTTTTTGATGCTCGGAACGGGAAAAGAGCGGGAATATTTGGTTGAAAATTTCAGCATGCTGGTTTCTTCCGGTATAAATATTTCAATCGCGCTGGAATCAGTGGAGAGAGAAATGAAAACAGCGGGGATGAAAAAAACTTTGCAATTGATGAGAGAAGAAATTTTGGGCGGATCTTCAATTTGGAGGGCAATGGAAAAATCAGGAATATTTCCTCGAAATGCGATTTCCTTGACGAAAATCGGGGAAGAGTCCGGTCGATTGCCTCAAAACCTCAAGGTTATTGCGATTCAGGAGCAAAAAGAAAAAGTTTTTCGTTCGAAGATTCGTTCTGCCATGATGTATCCGGTTCTGGTTCTTTCTCTGACTTTGTTTGTCGGGATTGGAATTGCATGGTTTATTCTTCCTCGTTTGGCAACAGTTTTTTCTCAAATGAAAATTGATTTGCCGGCTATTACAAAAATTCTTATTGCAACTGGAATTTTTTTGAAGAATTATGGGACGATCGCCATCCCAGTTTTTTTGTTTGTTGTGGGGGCCATTATTTTTTTCACTTTTTCTTTTTCCAAAACAAAATTTATTGGGCAGAGAATTCTTTTCAGTTTTCCGGCAGTGAAAAAGTTGATTCAAGAAACGGAAATGGCTCGTTTCGGTTTCCTTTTGGGAACATTGCTTGAGTCAGGAATGCCTGTTACGGTTGCACTCGAATCACTTTCTGATATTACCAGCTTCAGAATCTATAAAAACTTTTATGGGTATTTGAAAAAACAAATTGAGGAAGGAAATTCTTTCAAAAAAAGTTTTTCTAATTACAAAAAAATTGATAAATTAATTCCGAATACTATTCAGCAGATGGTTGTGGCGGGAGAGCAATCTGGAAATTTGTCGGAAATATTGGTAAAGATTGGTCAGATTTTTGAGGAAAAAACAGACACTACCACGAAAAATCTCACGGTGATTTTGGAGCCAATTCTTTTGGTGATTGTTTGGCTCGGTGTTGTGGCGGTTGCTTTGGCAGTAATTTTGCCGATATACAGCTTAATCGGAGGGCTAAATAGTCCCAAGACCGTTCAACCTGCTCCGCCACCAGTTACTGAAACAGTTGAAATGAATAACGGAGAACCAAACGAAGGGACAGTTGGTGAAGAGGAAATTTTGATTGAAAAAAAGCTTGAGATAAAAGAGACCGGAACAGGTCTTCTTAACGTTCGAGATAATGGCAACACAAAAGGGAAAATAATAGGCAAAGTTTTGCCCCAGGAGCAATATGTTTTTATAGAGGAAAAAGAAGGATGGTATCGGATAATTTTGGCAGACAACACAGAGGGTTGGGTGAAAGGGGAATATGTTCAAATAATTCAAGAATAATGATTTCTGGTTTAATATTTAAAAAAACAAAAGGAGCAAAAAAATGCGATAATTATAATTCGTCATTTTTTAAATTATCAAATAAATCAGCTCCTAATTTCAGGGCATCGACTTCAATTCTTGGTGGATTCACTTTGATTGAGGTTATGTTGGTCGTTTCTTTGCTGGTGATTATCGGAGGAATTTCTGCTCCTTTTTATCAAGCATTTCAAGTAAAAAATGACCTTGATGTTGCTTCTGGCATTATCTCTCAAACACTCAGGAGAGCACAAGTGCTTTCTCAATCGGTTGATGGAGATTCTTCTTGGGGTGTGCACATTGCTTCCGGGAGTGCAACTCTTTTCAGGGGAGCAACTTATGCTTCTCGAGATGTTTCTTTCGACGAAATTTTTGAAATATCAACAAACATAGTTCCAACCGGATTTCAAGAAATTGTTTATTCAAAATTTTATGGTTATCCGCAAATAACTGGGACGTTGACGCTTACTTCTTCAAATAATGAAACAAGGGCTTTATCGATAAACAGCAGAGGCCTTATTGAATGATGATTCTAAAAAAAATGAAATTTTCAGATAAAAACCTATCGACGATTTCTCGCTGCCAATTGTTTACTGGTGGTGGGTTTAGTCTTGTCGAGGCACTTTTGTCGATTTCTATTTTTTCTTTGCTCATAACTGCTTTCGTCGGGTCGATTATCTATGGACAAGAAAGTGAGCGACTTTCCGGTGAGAGAGCTCGAGCAACTTTTATTGCCGAGGAAGGATTGGAGGCAGTGCGAAATATTCGGGATGCCAATTTCGAAGATCTTGTTCCTGGGACCTATGGCCTGGAAGTTTCCGGGGGGCAATGGAATTTTTCCGGTTCGAGTGATGTCACAGATATTTTCACTCGTTCTGTGAATATTTCAGATGCAGATGCTAATACAAAAACAGTCACTTCGAATGTTGAGTGGAAACAAAATGAACAACGAGATGGATCAGTTTCGTTGACGACCCAAATGACTAACTGGAAAAAAATCAGACTAACTGAGGCGGAGCAATTTGAAGTGGACACTTCAAATTCAAGAATTAATCCATCTAACACGGATCAAGTTATAGACATGACTATCGAAAATATTGGAACTGATTCAATCATAACCATCGCTCAGATGCAAGTTTCTTGGACTGGTGGTTCGGGTGGATCAAAAATAACCGATATAAGTATTAATGGAAATTCAGTTTGGACTGGGAATAATGCTTCGGGTGGCACTGAGGACATAACGGATTTTGCATTGGATTCCACTCACGGAACTTATCCAATCGATTATTTGGATTTTTCAAAAGACATGACCGGTTCAACAATTACAATAATTTTTACAATGCTTGATGGTTCAATTAAACAAGTAGTTTTTTCTCCAGGCGCTCCTCCCGATGCAACTCCTCCGTCCAATATTACAAATCTTTCAACGTCAAACACGACGATTAATTCCGTCGATCTTTCCTGGACTGCACCAGGAGATGATGGAAATATTGGGACGGCTTCCTCCTATGATATTCGTTATTCAACTTCAACTATAACTGAATCAAATTGGTCAAGCGCTTTTCAGATAAGCGGTGAACCGATTCCACAAATCGCAGGCACAAGTCAGTCAATGAGTATTTCAGGGCTTTCTTCGTCGACAACTTATTATTTTGCAATAAAAACTTCTGACGAAATGCCAAATACTTCAGGAATTTCGAATATTGCCAGTGTGACAACGTTGTCTCCTCCCCAAGCTAATTATCTTCTAGTCAACACAATTGGGGCTCAGATTAACCCGGTGAATAATCGGCAGTTAATTGGCATCACGCTTCAGAATTCCGGTTCGTCAAATATCACCGTTGCTTCAATGACAGTCTCATGGAGCGGTATTCCTGGAAATAGAAGGTTGAATACTATTAGAATTAATAATTTAGATGTTTGGACGGGCACAGCAACTTCCGGGACGGTGGAAAATATAGCAGATGTTATTTTGATTTCCGGAGCAACGGCTGTCCCAATAAATTATTTTCAATTTAGTAACACTATTACTGGAATAACGATGAACATAATATTCACGATGACGGATGGTTCGACTAAAACAGTTAGTGGCATTGTGCCATTGTAATTTAAATTTATGATTTTGTATTCAGGATTTGGAAAAATAAAAAATGAGGAAAGAATAAACAAATCGGATTTGGAATCTTTGCGATCCAGAGGGTTCACTCTAATAGAAACTCTTTTGTATGCAAGTATTATTTCGGTTTTGATACTTTCTTTTTCGGTGTTCTTTTCAATCATTCTCCAATCTCGTATTAAACACCAGACGATGTCGCAACTAGACCAAGAGGGAATTCAAGCGGTTCAAATTGTTTCGCAGACAATTCGAAATTCCAAGATAATCAACTTGCCGGCTCAAGGTGCAACTGGTGCGACATTGAGTTTAGATATTTTTGATAATGTTAAAAATCCAGTCGTAGTGAATTCTTCTGCGGGAAACATTCAAATCAAAGAAGGGACTGGAGCTGTGATCCCCCTAACTTCTTCGGAAATTTTAGTTTCCAATTTGCTATTTTCTAATGTTTCAAGAAATGACACCCCCGGAATTATTAAATTCCAATTCACTCTCACACATATTAATCCATCATTGAGAAATGAATATGATTATGAAAAAACTTTCTATGGTTCCGCCAGTCTCAGGTGAAATAATATCAGGATTTACGCGTTTGAATAAAAATCATATTATTTTCCCCAAGAAATGTTTTTTCGCAGCTGCCGTGTGAAACGAAAGGCCGGAGAAAAAATATTTCTTGGGGAAAATGCACCATATTACTTGAAATGCGTAAGTCCTAAATATAATTTTATGAAAAAAATAAAAATCAGAAATGAAGGATATGTTGCTCTCATAAGCATTCTTATTGTGGGAGCGATTGGCTTGTCCGTGGCAACTTCTTTGGTTTTGTTGGGACTTGGTGCATCAAGAAGCAGTTTTGTTTTGGAACAATCAAATCAAGCCAAGGCATTGGCTAACGCTTGTGTTGAAGAGGCTTTGCAACAAGTTTGGGATGATGATGCTTATATTGGAATGGGAAATTTGATTTTCGGTCAAGGAAATTGCTCTTATTCTGTTTCAAGTCCAATGGCTCCTAAAACAATAGCTGCTATTGGAAGAGTCGGAACAGTTGTGCGAAAAATTTCTGTCACAGTAGACCAGTTTCGCCCATATCTCCAGGTCAATCCTTGGCAAGAAGTGGCGGATTGAAAATAACCCAAGATTGCTATTGTCTTAAAAAACAAATTATGATATTCTGAATTCAAGAAGATTTTTAATAAAAAATAAAAAATAAAAAAATGAAGATGAAAAACTTTATGCCAAGTGACAGAAAAGGATTTACTCTTTTGGAAATCCTTTTGGTGGTGGCGGCGATTGCAATTCTTGCCGGAATTGTGATTGTGGCAATTAATCCTAATAAACAATTGGGTGACACGAGAAATTCGCAACGATGGTCTGACGTTAACGCGATTTTGAACGCAGTTTATCAGTATTCAGTTGACAACGATGGAGAAATCCCAACAGGAATTGATACAACGGCTACTGCTGTTTGCTCAACTACTGGAGCAGCTTGTGCTACAGCAGGATTTGTCGACCTGGGAGTTCTAATTACTAATCAGGTCTATATAACAGTAATTCCTGCTGATCCTCAGTGTGATACAACAAGCTCAACTTGTTATGAAATTGTCAGGTCTGCGGACAATCGAATCACTGTTTCTGCTCCAGATGCAGAAAATGGTGCTCAAATAACAGTTACCAAATAGTTCAAGAATCTAAGATTGAGAAATAAAAATTCAGGAATTAATATGAACATATGTTGCCGGTCAAAAAAGTTTAATCAAAAACTTAACAAGGGATTTACTCTTTTGGAAATCCTTTTGGTGGTGGCGGCGATTGCAATTCTCGCTGGAATCGTGATTGTGGCAATTAACCCTAATAAGCAACTTGGTGAGACAAGAAATGCTCAACGAAGAGCTGATGTGAACACCATTTTGAATGCAGTTTATCAATACACCGTTGATAACAATGGAACATTGCCAGCCACAATCACCGAAACGCCTGGGGTTATTTGCCAAACTGGTGGAACTTGCACGGGGCTTGTGAGTCTTTCAGCTCTTACTGATCAAGAAAAATACCTCACGGCCATTCCAGCTGATCCAACTGGTTCAACAGTCAATAGTACTGGGTATGAAATTGTTAAATCTCAATATGGGCGCATCACTGTAAGTGCTCCAAGTGTGGAACAAGGTGCAACAATTAGTGTGACAAGATAGTAGTGGATTTGTTTTGAAGTTTTTAGAATTTTTTTATGTTTCAAAATAAAAAACGAAAGAGGAAAGGGATAAAAGAAAAGACTGATTTAGTATCAGTCTTTTCTGGCTTGAAAAAGGTTGTTTTTAAAAATGCTCCAAGGAAAGAAAAAATAAAAAAAACAACAAAAAAAATAATTAAAAAACAAGAAACAAGAAAGATATTAAAAAAAACGGAAAATAAATTTTCAAAACAAACAGTTGTTTCTGATCAAAGCTTGGACTTATTTGATAACATTAAGAATGCGGTCGTCGTTTATGAGCCAAGGAAAAATGGAAAAGAATTCTATTTAAAAGATTTCAATCGACAAGCCGAAAGAATAGAAGGAATTTTGAAGGGTGATGTTGTGGGGAAGGAGATTCGGAAGGTTTTTCCGAAAGTGATTGAATTCGGAATCCTTGCTTTATTGAAAGAATCCTATGAAACAGGAGAGCCTCAGTATATGCCACAAGGGAAATATGTTGATCGGAATGGCAGGGTAAGTTTTCGGGAAAATTATATTTACAAAGCGCCAACTGGCGATATTGTTTCAGTTTATGATGATATTACGGAAAAAATTTATACTAAGGAGAAAGTTAGAGAAAAAGAAGAAAAGTACAGTTATCTTTTTAATTCTATTAAAGACGGAATCGTAAGAGTTGATATGAAAGGCGTTGTGGTTGACTGTAATCATGCCTTTCTTGATATGCTTGGATACTCAAGAGTGGAAGTGTTCAAATTGAGTTATCTTGATATAACTCCGCAAAAGTGGCATGCAAAAGAAGCGGAAATTCTTAAAAATCAAATTCTTCCGAGAGGATTTTCTGACCCTTATGAGAAGGAGTATAAGCGAAAAAACGGGACAATATTCCCAGTGAGCCTAAGGACTTGGATTATCAAAGACCAAAAAACTGGCGTTCCAACAGGGATGTGGGCGATTATTAGGGACATCACCGAGAAGAAAAAAAACGAAACTGAACTTGAGAAAAACGAGGAAAAGTTGGAGGAGATATTTGACAATTCTCCAATTGGAATAGAGTTGTACGACGAAAAAGGAGTATTAAATAAAGTTAATGAAAAGATATTGAATATTTTTGGTGTTTCCGGCGAGGAGGCAGTAGAGGGATTTAACCTTTTTGATGATCCCAATATCCCCAAAGAGCAAATTAAATTAATTAAAAAGGGAGTGGCTGTCAAATATGAAAATGTTTTTGATTTCGAAAAAGTAAAAAAGTTCAGATTATATAAAACAAAAAAAACCGGTAAAATATATGTGAGCGTAAGTATCACGCCTCTGCAAAAAGGGAGGGCTGGATATTTGGTTATGATTGAAGATATTACTGAGGATAAAAATTCGCAAATTCAGCTAAAGGAAAAAATGGAACAAATGGAAGAAATGAACAGGCTAATGATTGGGCGAGAACTCAAGATGATAAAACTCAAGCAAGAGATAAGTTTGATAAAAAAAGATAAAAATCGATGAAGAATATAAAAATCAAAGATAAGTTGATTGCCAATGTTGTTTTTGCTATAGCTGTTTGTGGTGCGTTGGCAGTGGTACTTGTATTTTTCCAGGTAAAATCTGGGGTTTTGGATGTCGAGAAAGAAAACTTGAAGATCATCGCAAATTTGCAATCAAATGAAATAAATAGCTCTTTTGGCGATTTGTCATCTTCAATAGAAGAGTTGTCGAAACGTTTTCTTGTTGTTGATATTTTTGAAAATTATTCTCAAGAAAAATCAAGCAATCTGGTTGAAATGATGAAGTCTTGCAATTCAAGCAATGATTTTCAAGAGCTGCAATTAATAGACAAAAGTGGTAATGTTATTGTTTCGATGAACGATGGTGAATTTTCTTCTGTTAATCATAGTTCAAAAAGATACTTCATTGAATCAATCAAGGGGGACCCCTTTGTTTCTTTTTTTGAGGGAAGCATTTTTGGGACAAACGGGTACTATCTTTCTGTTCCCGTTGAAAATGAAGACGGCATAAATGTCGGAGTGCTGTTGGCTGTTATTAAGAGGGATGTCATAGCGAACATTGTTAATAAGCAAAAAACTTTCAATGATGCGCATTTAATGTTTGTCGATAGCGATGGCATTGTTCTGGCTTCCGACTTGAATGAGAGAATCTATAAAAGTCTTGGAGTCATTGATGACAAGAGTCTTTCTGTTATCAAAGAGGAGGGGCGATTTAGCAATGTTGAATTTTTGCAATATGGGATTATTCAGGAAGTTCTTCCTTCTATTGGTAATAAAACATCTGTTTTTGATATATATGACGAAGCTGACAAGGAAAGAGAGATTCTTGTGGTATCAAAGTTAGAGGGATTTCAATTCTATTTGATTATTGAAAAAGAGGTGGATAAATATCTCAATGATATTTATAAGATGATTTTTTATTTAATCATTTTCATAATCGCCCCAGTGATTTTTGCTTTTATATTAATTTATTTCCTTATAAGTAACTATCTTCAACCACTTTCTGTTTTGAAAGCTGCGGCCGAGGAAGTGATGGCTGGCTATTATCCAAAGATAAATATTGATACAAATGATGAATTCGAAGAGCTTGGATTGGTTTTTAATGAGATGAGTGAAAAAATTAAGAAGGATAAACAACGAGTTATTGATGAGGTTAAAAAAAGAACACAAAGCACCGAAGAGCTAAATAGGCACATGGTAAACAGGGAATTAAAAATGAGAGAACTGAAAAAGGAAATTAAAAAATTAAAAAATTTATAAAAATGCTTAGTACGATTTTTATTCTCATTTATATCCTCTCTGTTGTTGTTGCTTTGGTCTTTTTTATTTTTCTAAAAAAACAAAAAAAGAAACCGGCAGCAGCTATTGCCTTGATGTATTTAATTGCCAGTGTTGCCATTTGGACTTGTTTGCAAATATTGTCTCCGCTGGATATTTTCAGTAAGGAAATTCATGTTTTCTTGTGGAGGGCAACTTTTATCGCTGCTAGTTTTGTAACATTGCTTTTATTGAGATTTGTTTTGGAGTTTAATGACCTTTGCAAGAGAAGATGTTTCTGGATTTATCGAATTATTTTTTGGGGAGTGTTTATTCCGTTTGATATCTACTTTTTTTTGTCTGAAAAGTTAATAAAAACAAATATTATTGGGCGAGAAATTTGGGAAGTTGGCTATGTTGAAGGAGATTTCTATGTTTTTTATGCTTTGGCAATAGCACTTCCCCTTATTGTTTCATTCGGAATATCAATAACAAAATATTTCAAGGAAAAAGGCAGAGATGAAAGGAAGGCCTTGAGATTGATAACTATCGGTTTGTGTTTTCCTCTATTTGGCGGTGTTTTGACTAATCTGGTTTTTCCATTATTGGGAATAAATTTTCCAAGATTGGCGAATCTGGCATCGATTATTTTGATTGGATTTCTTTATTACGTTATCTATGAATATCGGGCGATGAACATGAATGACAAGCGTTATCCAATTAGATTTCGCTTGATAACCGCTTTCCTCTCCGTTGTTTTTGTTTCTGGAATAGTTAGCTTTTCTTTATTTTATGGTGTGGTTAGTAATTTTTTAGTTGAAAGTACAAGCAGGGAACTTGAAATAACCGCAGAAGAGAAGGCGGATAACGTGGAAATGTTTTTGGCAAAACAGGTTGAATTAATTGAAGTAATCGGCATCAGTGCAAAATTTTCTGATTTTTTGAATGACTCGAACGATCAAGATCTTTTTAACTATATTGTTTCGAAGTTATCAGAAAGCAGGGGGGATGGTTTCAGTGAATTGTCATTAATTAATGGGGATGGGATTGTGGTCGCATCTTCAAATCCGTCTATTACGGGGAGTGATTATTCCTATGTTTTAGGGGTGGGGAGTGGTGAACATTATTATAGAGAAATAAAACAGTCAATGGTTCGTGACTTAGAATATAACAATAAGACGAAAGAAAACGAGTTAATTGTTTTTTCTGACATCAAAGATTCTGGGAGAATAGTTGGCAAGGTAAAGGTGGAAAATCTGTATAAGATATTGCTAGAAGATGGTTCTGACGCAGAATCATCGGATGAAACATATCTAGTTAATCGAGAGGGGAAAATTATTTCTCCTTTAAAAACAAGAAGCAATGCCGTTCTTGATGAGGACAGCATGGCTTTTTCTGTATTTAAGAATAAATCTTCTTTGAGCAAAAATACTAATATAGTTTCATATATTGATTATAGGGAGGAGGAGGTTTTGGGGGCCATTCAATATTTGCCGACCATGGACTGGAATCTGGTGAGAAAAATTGATAAAAAAGAATTTCTTGAAAAGGATTTGAATAAATTGTCATTATTCTTTTTTATCCTGATTCTTTTAATGCTATCGATCGCCTTGGTTTTTAGCTATTTCTTTTCTAGAAAATTTTCCATCCCAATGGCAAAATTATTAAATGGGGTGAGATTAGTTTCTCGGGGAAACCTTGATTTTAAAATGGAAATTGCCACTAAAGATGAATTTCAGGAGTTGGCTCAAGCATTTAACCAGATGTCTGGAGAGCTTAAAAATTCCTATGTTTCGTTGGAAGATAAAATTCAAAAAAGAACCAGGGAATTGCAAAAGGCACTTTCTTTTATGGATGATTCTCAAAAGGCGATGCTCAATATTCTGGAGGACGTTGACGAGGAAAAAGAAAGTCTTGAGGAAGAAAAGGACAGAATCAGTGCGATTCTCCAAAGTATCGGTGACGGAGTTTTTGTTGTTGACAGGGATTTGAACATAATAATGTTCAATCAGGTCGCCTCTGATCTTTCTGGCTATGATGTTAATGAAGCGGTTGGCAGTAATTATAGGAAAATTTTGAATTTTGTTTTTAAAGACAATGGTGATGGAGTGGATCATGATTTCATAAAAAGTGCCATTGAAGAAGGGAAGATAAAAGAAATGGCGCGACATACCATCTTGATAAAAAAGGATGGGCAGGAAATTCCAGTGGCCGATAGTGCTGCTCCCGTTAAAAACAATAAGGGAGAAGTTGTTGGTTGTGTCGTTGTTTTTCGGGATATGACCAGAGAAGAAGAGATTGATAAGGCGAAAACGGAATTTGTTTCTCTCGCTTCTCACCAATTAAGAACCCCGTTGTCGTCAATAAATTGGTTTGCGGAAATGCTATTGGCAGGGGATGCCGGCGAAATTAGTGCAGAGCAAAAAGATTATTTGCAAGAAATTTATGGAAGTAATCAACGGATGATTGATCTTGTCAATTCATTGTTAAATGTTTCTCGCATGGAGTTGGGAACTTTCATTGTTGAGCCGGAAATATCCAACATCCCGGAAATGGCAAATAAGATGTTGTCTGAACTGAACCCCGACATTGAGAAGAGACAAATGACTATCGAAAAGGATTATGAAAAAGATTTTCCTGAAATTAGTGTTGATCCAAAATTAATGACCATTATTTTCCAAAATTTGCTTTCTAATGCGGTTAAATATACGCCCGAAAAAGGAAAGATAAAAATTTCAATTAAGAAGCAAGATAAAAGATTTACAATTGAAATAGCAGATAATGGTTTGGGCATCCCGGAATATCAAAAAGACAAAATTTTTGAAAAATTATTCAGAGCTGACAATGTTCGACAAAGTGACACCGAGGGAACCGGGCTTGGTCTTTATTTGATAAAATTGATAGTTGATTATACTGGAGGAAGAATCTGGTTTGAATCAAAAGAAAACAAGGGAACGACATTTTTTGTAGAAATGCCTCTTTCTGGAATGGCAGCAAAGGAGGGGACAAAAAAACTCGATTAAATATTAATAATCCTGATTGAATAATGGCTAACGCCAGCTCAAAAGGACAAAAAACAAATGAAAAATGAAGAAAAAAAAGTGATTCTCATCGTCGAAGATGAATTGCCACTCTCAAAGGCGATTGGCATCAAAATAGAAAAAAGTGGACTGAGACCATTGCAAGCCCGATCGGTCTCAGAGGCAATTGATTTATTGAAAAAACCGGAAGGGGTTGATGTTATTTGGCTGGATCACTATCTTCTCGGAGAAAAAAATGGATTGGAATTTGTCGTTGAATTGAAAAGCAATGATGAGTGGAAAGGCATCCCAGTGTTTGTTGTGTCAAATACTGCCGGTCAAGAGAAGGTCAGTGCATATCTAAAGTTGGGTATTAATAAATATTACACAAAGTCCGATGTCCATTTGGACAAGGTAATTGAGGATATTAAGCAAGCTTTAAATGTTAAAGAATAATTATGAAAAAAAAGATTCTCATCATCGAAGACGAGATGTCGATCAGAAAGGCGCTGAATGAAAAATTCGTGTTGGAAGGATTTGACGTAGTCGAGGCAGCTAATGGTGAAATCGGACTTGAGGTTGCTTCAAAAGAAAAACCGGACCTAATTCTTCTTGATATCATTATGCCTTATATGGACGGAGTGACATTTTTCAAGATTTTCAAAAAAACAGAAGAAGGAAAAGATTTACCAATAATCATTTTGAGCAACCTGAGTGATGATGAAGAAGTCAAGAAAAGCCTTGAAGGAGAGTCTTGTGATTATCTCATTAAGAGCGATTGGAAGATTGA
>DCVH01000089.1 GCA_002327335.1 Patescibacteria group bacterium UBA2193 | reverse complement strand
TTTGGAATTTGTGATTTTGGATTTGTAATTTAATTTTATTGAATCACACAAACCTGGTATTTATCCAGCTCTGCAATTTTTTCCAGTCTTGTTATGTTCCAATTGCAATCTCGGTCAACAACAACTGCATTATCTTTATACTTCAACAATTCTTCCTTATCTTCAATTCTGTTCTCGTTGCCAACCACTACCCAACCGGAAAAATCCTCCATCGGATTGGCTTTGTTATAATATCGCACTTTGTCTTCGCCAAAATAATACCTGGCAGAAGTATATTCGAAAGGATTGGAAGTAATGATATATTCTCCCTTGAAAATTCCCTGCCGATAGCCTTCAACAAACTGAGTCCAATCTGTTTGATAGGTAACTAAATTCAAATTAAATAACAGCACGGCATAGAAAAACAAGGCAACTGCCCAGCTCCATCTGCTTTTGAAAACCTCCGTAATAAGTCCAGCCGAAAGAAGATAGAACAACACTGCTGCTGGCATAAAATATCTTGAAACATATAATTTGATGTTCACGTAAGAAAGTAAAATCAGCAATATTAGTGTTCCAAGAGAAATCAGAGAGAGAATTAAAAACTCTTTCTTTTTTTGATTTTTAATCCAAGCAATCACAAAAAGAATAACCATCATTAACAAAATCAACAAGCCAATCGAAGACCCATCAAAAAGCGGAGATCTTTCCATGAAAAGTTTGAATGAATTCGCTTCGGGAACTCCACCAGTTCCAGGCAAATGTCCAAAAAGAAATATTTGCAAAGTGCTTGGGATGTCACTCAAATAAGAAGCATCAATCCAGCCCAAATTTCCCTTTAACATATGTGTTATAAAGATTTTTATCCATCCCAGGAAAAATAGGGCAATCACCCCGACACCAATCCAAAAACCTTTATCTCCAAACAACACTGCTCCTTTTTTTTCTGCCTTTTTCAAAAAAGGAATATGGAAAATTTCCTTTTTATCAAAGTTCTTTCGATACAGAACATAAGCCACATAAAACATTATGAAAAAGAAAAGAGAAAGATAATGAGTCAAAAAAGATAATCCTCCGAAAACTCCCCACAAAATCCAATCTTTTGTTTTATTATTCTGAAGAGCTTGGTAGAAAAACCAAACTGCCCACAACATCAAAAAACCAAATAATGTATACATCCGAGCCTCTTGAGAATATTGAATAGCAAAAGGTGAAAACCCCGCAATAATTGCCGCCATGATTCCAGCTCTCTTGTTGAACATTTTCCATCCGATCCAAAACAGAGAAATCACGGTCAGCACCCCCCAAATAACAGACAGAGAACGAATTCCAGCCGGAGAATAATCAAACATCGCACTCCAAGGTTTAGCCAGCCAGTAATAAAGAGGCGGATGCACGTCATCAAAAATCATCTGATTCATTTCAGGAAAAGGTTGCTTAACGAGAATCCCAGTGAAGGCTTCATCATACCAATAGTCGCGCTCTCCAAGCATTGGAGAAAAGCGCACAATTAAAGCTAAAACAACAACAAGCAACGGCAAAATCCAAAAAATCTTTTTTTTCATTTTTGTTTTTATATATAAATTAAATATACTAGCCTTTTTATTCAAACATTATTATTAATCCTTTTTCTCGCTATCATCATCATTTTTTTCACCAGATTCATCTTCCTCTGTTTTTGTTTCTTGTTCTCTTAACTTATATAATACCTTGCCACTTAGCCTCAAGTCAACATATTCCAATTTTCCAATGTTATCACCTCCAATGTTCTTCTCAAGAACACTTTTCAATAATTTTGCTTGTTTTTGAGCAGTTGAAAAAGAATTGAAATAAACTTCCCAACCTTTATCAGTGCGAACCCTGATTTCTCCGGACATGAAAGATGGTGAATAATAATTATTTTCCAAATTAATTCCCGCTTCCTTCTGAGAAAATTCAGAAATTTCAGAATAAAATCTCACCAACTCAGATTTAACGACTATGTCTCCAATTTCAATACTGTTATTTCCTTTGCAAAAAACGATTGGAAATTCAACATCAAAATCATTGCTTCCATTGTTCGTTTTATAAAAGGCCTCTCCTTTTTCATCAATCAAGAAACAATTTTGACTGGAATCTCCCTGACACCACACCACCACGTCGCTCCTTTTTTCCAAAAAAATCTCAATTGTGTCAGGGAAAACTTTTTTCACTTCAATGTTTTGAGCCAAAAACAAACTTTCTCCTATCTTATTTTTAATTTTAGAGGGAATAATTAAAAGAATATTGTCCTGAGGAACAAAACCCAGATAAAAAGATTTGCTGATATCCCAAACTATTTCTTCCACGAGCTCTTCTTGAAATCCAATCACCTTAACATGTTTTATTTTAACAAATGAAGAAAAAAATAAAAGCCAAACAGCTCCTCCTGCAAAAAGAATAAGGAGAATGAAGAACAAAACCTTCTTAATTCCACCCATTTTTTCTTCACCAGAAACAGGAAAAGGCTTTTTTTTAAAAATATTTTTTTTGACTATTTTTTTATTTCTGCTTAACACTTTTATTTTTTCTTTTTATAATTTCTCTAGTAGCAATTTTTGCGGCAACAATTGCACTAATATTGTGGTAGCCGAACTTTCTTATTTCAATATCCTCTTTTCGATCTTCACTCTCTAATGTAAACAGCTGACCCGTTTCGGTGTTTTTGATATCGGAAATTTTTGCATCACATTCCTTCCCTATACCCCAGGTTATCACGTTCGCCGTGCTATCCTCCTTCAAAGACCTTACCCGATTATCATCACCGTTTAACAAAACCACTCCATCCTCCCTGACACTTTTCACCAGATTTTTCATCTCATCAGTAATATCATTAATAGATGTGCCATTATTTGGAAAATTTCGATCCACGTTTGTAATGATGGCAATTGTCGGTTTGACGATAGTGAGAAGATAGTTCATATCTCCCTTGCAATCGACCCCCATTTCCAAAACCAAAACTTTGGGGAATTTCCGACTAAACAATGAAATTGTCGTTCCCTCAAAAAGAACATCTACCCACTTAAAAAGAGAGGAATAACCCGAAGGCAAAAACAACACTGCAAGCGGTAACCCAATTTCAGTATTAAAACTTCTTGGATTGCCCCGAACTTCCATATTGTTCCCAACTTCCTTTAATATTAAATCCTTGATAAAAGTCTTGTTTGTTGTTCCTGAAATAGCAACAATCATTGGTCTGTGACGCCACAAAACAATTTTCGCCAACCATTTGAGATAATATTGAACAAAAAACTTTAATACCTTTTTCATAATATTTATGTTATTGGCAAAACTTTTTTTAGATATTCTGTTAACCGCTTCATTGCTTCGTCAATATATTCCTCTTCCCGACCGAAACAAAGCCTGATATGATTTTCGCCAGATGGCCCGAAAGCAATTCCAGGGACAACGGCTACACCAATTTCATTGAGAATTTTTATTGCAAATTTCCATGAATTAGAATTTTTTTGATCCTCTCTCAAGTCATCTTCATTGATTGTTTGCTTTTCAATCCAATCAATTAATTTGTCTGAAAATTTTGGAAAGACAAAGTAAGCTGAATCAGGATTTGCATAAGAAAAAAATTCCGGCATCTGATCAAAATATTTACAAATCTTATCTTTTCTTTTAATAAATTCTTCCCTGAAATAAACAACATTGTTATTTGCCATTTCTAATGCGGCCAAGGCTGCCCATTGAGAAACTACTGGCGCGCACGTCACCATTGCGTCATGAACACCAATGATTCGTTCTGTTATTTTTGAATCAGCCGCCAAAAAAGCCACTCTCCACCCAGTCATCGCATAAGCCTTTGAAAATGAAAAAATATAAATAATTCTTTCTCGAAAATCAGAGAAGCGACCAGTTGAAACAAATTCCGCGTTATTATAAATAAAATCACGATAGACTTCGTCGGATACTACATAAAGATTATGCTGTTCTGCTAGTTGAAGAATTTGCAAGATTTGCTCTTTCTCATAAATAGTGCCCGTTGGATTGTTTGGGTTGCAGAAAAAAATTGCTTTTGTTTTTTCAGTTATCCTTGATTTGAGTTGTGCTATATCAAAAGCCCACTTTCTTGATTCATCCAGAGGAACAAAAACCGGCACCCCGCGAGCTGTTTTTATTGCAGATTGATAGGAGGTATAGGTTGGGTCCGGGATGAGAACTTCATCTCCCGGCTCAAGCAGTGCTAAAAAAGTCGCCGTGATCGCTTCGATTGATCCAGCTGTTACAATGATTTCCTTTTCAAAATCATAATTTATTTCACTTTTAGCAAGATTGTGCTCGATCGCCTCCCTTAGTTCCAAAAGTCCCGGAGATAGTGAATAACGAGCGGTTTTCCCTTCCATAATTGCCTCTATGGCCTTCTTCTTGATGCATTCTGGAGTGTCAAAACTCGGAATCCCCTGTGCCAAAGAAACAACATCGATTATTTTAGTAGAACGAATCTCCATCTCTTTGATTGGAGACATATTTATAAAATTTGCCATTTTCTTGAATTATAAGAATAGATAAGATAACCCCTACTTATATCTTAACGCTTCAAGAGCATTTAGTCTAGCCGCACGTCTTGCCGGATAGAAGCCGGTTATTAGACCGACAATAGTTGAGAAGATAATAACAAAGATAACAAACCAAAAAGGAATGAAAAAGAGTTGCGCTCTGTCTCCACCGAAAACACCAGCCAACCAGTTGATTCCGAAATTAAGAATCTGACTTGCGATGAAACCAAGAATCACTCCAATAAATCCTCCGAAAAATCCAATCATCATTGATTCAGTCAAAAACATTTTCCAAATATCAAGAGAGGAGGCTCCGATTGCTTTCATTATTCCAATCTCTTGAGTTCTTTCAAGCAAAGCAATGGTCATGGTGTTGAACATTCCAATTGCACTGACAACCAAAGCCACAACACCAAACAGAGACAAAACTATTTGAGCAATAGTGAAAATCTGTCGAGCTTGCTCAACAGTTTCTGAAACAGAACTTACAAAGAAACCTTTTTCAATAATGCCATTTCGAGCCTGATCAATATTTTTCGTGGAATCGACTTTAACCTTTAGTTTGTCATAGTCGCTAAACTGAACGCTAGAAACTGACACATCTGGAATATAGACATAGGAACTGGAAAGATCCTCGATGACTCCCCCGATTTTATAGGTCTTCTCGATGAAAGATGCTGGCGTTACCATTTTTTGAGTAATTTTATTTCCTTCAGCGTCCACGTCATTGGTTGCAACAATCGTTTCTCTCTCTTCTTTTTCCTTTATTTTCACCGTGATATCAATGTCCTTGAAAAGATCTGGGTTAATATCCAAAAGTTGAAGAGCGGCAAGAGATATCACCAGTTTGTCATCTTCTCCTTCCTGAAAAAATGCTCCTCGGGCCACAGTCATTCCTTCAAGACTGAAAAAATTCGAATTAACAACATTGGCCTTAGCTGAAGACGTCAACCCATTGCCGATGATTTGAGTATCCTGACTAATCAGTGGATACACTCCAACCACTTCCTTGATTTCTTTTATTGAATCAACACTTCCCTGATTCAATTTAATCGCCTCGTTTTCTTGTGTAACATCCAACGAGAGCAAAGAATCTTCCGTTGCAATTTTTTCCAAAATTAATTTCTGAAATCCATATCCAAGAGAAACTAAGAAAAAAATTGCTCCGATACCGATACTGATACCAAGAATTGTTAACAATGTTCTGAGACGATTGTTTTTGAAAGATCGCGATGAAATTCTTAATACATCTAGAGATAGCATATTTTTTAATTTATTTTGGGACTTACGCATTAAAAACAATTGTACCGCACACTTCCCCAAGAAATATTTTTTCTCCGGCCTTTCGTTTCACACGGCAGCTACGAAAAAACATTTCTTGGGGGAGTGCACTTATTTTATTTAAAAGCGTAAGTCATATATTTTCCTTTTTATTAACAAACTTTTTTATCAAAAAAATTATTGCCTGGCTTCAAGTCCATAACCAACAATCAAAATCAAATCCATATTTCTCAGAATCTTCTGCACTGTTCGCCTGTTCAAGCCAACGCCTCCGGCATTATTCGGCAAATCCAAAAGATCCTTGAATTCCAAGTGAGAAATTTGATTTTCAATCCGCTTCTGAATCAAGTTGGTCACTTTTTCAAAATCTTCCGCCCCAATGTTTATGTCGTCTTGATTAATGAGATATTGAAGTGCAAACCCTGCTTTCTCCCTCGAAGAATATTGCCCAAAAACTTTCTTGGCCACATCAATCAGCTCATCAATGCCAAAACTGAACTTCTTGGCAATTCTCGAATCCAGCCCAACGCCGCCATCTTCTTCATTTTTGTCGAGTTGTTCCATCAAAGTTCTGGTATCATAGATTCCGGCAAGACGAAGCTTGATGCTTTCTTCAATTAATTTTATTTGTCTATTTTCATATGGAATCAAAAAGGATTCGGTAATAATCTTGGCTTTCAATGGCTCCATGAGTATGCCAATTTGTTTCTCGGAAAGCCCTCGGAATTTTTCCATAATCTTCTCGAAACCTGATTTTTCAGCTTCCATGGAAGTCTCAACTTCTCGAGAAGCCCCCTTGGAGTCTTTCCATTCCTCTTTCACGATTTTTCCATCTTTCATGTGCACAATGTGAGTCCCCCAATCAACATTTTCCGGATTATGAGTAACCAAAATAATTGTCTTTTTTTCTTCCTTGTTGAGTTCACTCATTATCTGCATCACGTTATTAGCAGACTCGGAGTCAAGATTTCCCACTGGCTCATCGGCCAAAATTATTGAAGGGTCATTGACAATCGCTCTGGCGATGCCAATTCGTTGTTGTTGCCCTCCGGAAAGTTCACTTGGAATTTTTTTCCATTGCTCCTTGATGCCAAATCTCTCAAGCAATGTCATCACTTTTTGCTCCCTTTCCCGCTTTCGCTTGTTAACAAAAATTTGAGGCAAAGCCACATTATCCAAAACTGAAAGAGTGGAAATTAAATTATATGATTGAAAAACCATCCCCATCTTGCTTCGATGAAAACCGGTTCTGTCAATGGCTTTCATCTTCAAAATATCCACGTCGTCAATCATAACCGTTCCGTTGTCCGGAAGTTCAAGACTCGCCATGATGTTCAGAAGCGATGATTTCCCGCAACCGGAAGGTCCCAAGATAATGACAAATTCTCCTTTTTTGATATTGAGATTGACATCATGCAAAGCATGATAGGCGTTTGCCTTGCCTCTGTTGTAGGTAAGATTCACGCTTCTCAATTCAACTAGATTATCTTTTGACTCCATTTTATTTTATTTTGTTTTTAGCTAGTTTTCCTCTTTATTAAATTATAGCACAATTTGATTTGAGGGCAAGTGCTTATTGGATTTTTAATAACAACACCTACTTTCCCATTCCCTTTTTTGAAAGTGGGAGATATAAATAAATTTTCAATTTTTCAATTTTGTAATTTTTAAATAAACTCTAATTTTTAATTTTCAAATATTGTTTTTATTGTTTTTGGTTTAAAAATTTTTATTTAAGATTTATTTATAAAATTAAAAATTATAAAATTCAAAAATTGCCTTTTGCTACACTCTCTGGATTGCCAATAAAGTCTTGCCTGATTTGGGCGGGAAATCCCTCAACAATCACCCTCTATAAAAAACAAACCCCGATTATAAAAATCGAGGTTTGAAAAATTCTCATACGCTATAGCGTATTGAAATGTAATGAGAGTTTGTCTATGAATTAATACAGCTACCTGTTGTGATTGTACAAGTAATAACTGGTTGGGTTCCACCAGTAACAACAGTAGAAAGATAAGCGGGTTCACCACCTACACCTCCTGTTTCGCTGTAGGAAAAACCGCTATATCCATTTATATTGGATGGCAAAGTAGGATAAATTTCAGTTATTCCAGAAGCACCAGTACAAATAACCCCTCCTGCCGTGGTCGTACCATTAATAGTTCCTCCCTCGTTAATACACATATTAGCTATGGTTGTTACGGAAGCCATTGTTGACTTCATTGAGGAAACTTCGGCTCTATCTCTAACTGATCCCAAACTTACCAATACAATTCCGGCCAAAATACCGATGATGGCGATAACGACCAACAATTCGATAAGCGTGAAACCTTTATTTTGTTTTGTTTTCATTTTTTCACCATCCTTTCCATTTTTTTT
>DCVH01000094.1 GCA_002327335.1 Patescibacteria group bacterium UBA2193 | reverse complement strand
ATCACCTCCTTTCTAGGGAGATATTGGTAAAATTCTAGAATGTTCTGCATATGATGGATTTGTTTATAACAAGGCATCGCAGGATATGGATTTTACCCGACGGTCGACCTTCAATTTATTGGAGGAAACGTCAAAGCATAACAAAGCTATAATTTGTAGTCGTGTTTGTGTACAAGCACGCTTGACCCATATTGGGCTGATCGCAAAAAGTTGTGATTTACCCTGTTAAATTCTGCTTTGCAGAAATTTGCTTTGCAAATTATTTAACAGGGTGAACTTTATTTTTGTATTATATAGAAAAAGCAAAAACAAAAAACGCTCAATTGAGCATTTTTTGTTTTTGTTTTTTAAAACGAATATTTTATGATTTTGGTGTGGGCTATTTTCTATAATTTTTTAGGAGGAGAAGATGGATATTGAAAGAACTCAAAACAAAATCGAAAAGTCTTTCAGAAATTTTGTTAAGACGATGTGTGTAATATTAAGCGCGGTGGTCTTAACAATAATTGTATTTTTTTATAATAATCCAACCTATTAAAAAAGGAGGAAAAAATGGAAAAAGACAACAAAACAAAAATGCAAGTTTTTGTCGGTACGTTTCTGGCTGTTCTGTATATGTTTAAATTGTTTGAAATCCCCGAATTTCCCCCAACGTAGGGATTTTCAGGAAAACACCCGGAGGCTGAGTCAGCTTCTCCGGGTTTTTTATTTATAATAGAATTTGCCTATTTCGAATAATAAAACACCGCCTCAAGAAATGTTTTTTCGCAGCTGCCGTGTGGCAACGAAAGGCCGGAGAAAAAATATTTCTTGAGGCGGTGTGCTTGTTCTATTTAAGAGGGTAAATTATGTGTAAAAATAAAAGTATCATTCCATTGAAGGAGGGGGTTCATTTTTTGAATAGTTTACTTTTAGCATAATAAATAATAAACTGAAAAACAGATTCTGGAAAATAAAATAAATAAATTACAATTTGTGTTAGAAAAAGAATTAGAAAAATATTTTGGCTTTTCGAAATTTCGACCGGGACAAAAAGAAATCATCGAGAAAATTTTGGAAGGGAAAGACGTGGTGGCACTGATGCCGACTGGAGGGGGGAAATCTCTTTGCTATCAATTGCCGGCGATAATAAGTGAAAAAATTTCTTTAGTGATTTCTCCTTTGATTGCATTGATGAAAGATCAAGTTGACGCATTAACTGCTCGAGGAATTCCGGCAACTTTCATTAACAGCTCTCTTACTCAAGAGGAGATTTCTGAGAGGGTGGAGGCTTTGAGAAAAGGGAAATATAAATTGCTCTATGTTGCGCCGGAGCGATTGTCTAATTCGTATTTTCAATCGCTGGTTCATGATTTGGATTTTCATTTGTTAGCAGTGGACGAAGCCCATTGTGTTTCAGCTTGGGGGCATGACTTTCGACCGGATTATTTGGAGATAAAAAACTTTGTTGGTAAGCTTGCAAAAAGACCAACAGTGGCTGCCTTCACTGCGACAGCAACCCCAGAAGTTAAAAATGATATTATTAACCGATTAATGTTGAGGGAGCCAGAAGTTTTTTTGTGTGGTTTCAATCGGCCTAATCTTAAATTTTTTGTGCAGAATAATCTGAAAACGAAAGAGCGGTATGTGGAAATTTTGAGAATCGTCAAATCAATGAAGGGAGCAGGCATTGTTTATGCACTTACTCGCAAGGACGCGGAAAAAATAGCGACTTTCTTGTCTGAAAATGGCATAACAGCTTCTTTCTATCATGCGGGAGTAACGGCTGGGAAAAGAGAAAAAGTGCAAAATGAATTCATGCAAGACAAGCGTCGGGTGATTGTGGCGACGATTGCTTTTGGGATGGGGGTTGATAAATCAGATGTGCGTTTTGTTATTCATGCTGGAATGCCAAAGAACATCGAAGGATATTATCAGGAAGCTGGCAGAGCGGGGCGAGACGGCGAGACGGCTTATTGCATTTTGCTTCACAGTAAAAAGGACACAATTACTCACAAATTTTTTATTCGCCAAGATCGGAAAATGATGTGGGGACAAGGAAAATCTGAGGAAGAAGTTCTTGATTTGATTTCCATTAAATATGATCGATTGGAAAAAATGATGGAGTATGTCGAAGCGGAAAGTTGTCGTCGAAAAATAATTTTGAAATATTTCAATGATCCGCGGTATGATCAATATAAAGATAACTGCCAGGGATGTGATGTTTGTTTGAATTGGAAGAAAGAAAAGAAAGTTGAAATTTGTGAAGATGTGAAAAAAGAAAAGGGAATAAAATATCCCTTGAGCAATACGGTGCGAGAAACCGGAGAGTTGTATTTGAAAAAATATTCTGTGAAACAAATGGCGAAAATCAGAGGATTGAGTGCCAGGACAATTGTCGGTCATTTGGCTGATTGGTATTCCGCCGGGAAAGAATTGGATATCAGCAAATTTGTTTCGCTGGAAGTGGAAAATAAAATTATGGCAGTTATCTCTGAGATTGGCAGTTTGGAAAAATTGCGACCGATCAAAGAAAAACTTCCCGAGGAAATCGGCTATGATCAAATAAAATTGGTTGTGGCAAAAGTTAGAAGAGAGGAAATGCATCATATTACTTGAAACGCGAAAGTCCTAGCATTGAAAACAATTTTTGTTTATGGTACAATTCGGTCATCATTAAAATCAATAAACAAAATGAAAAATAAAAAAATAATAATATCAATTTCATCTTTCGTTTTTATTATCGGATCCGTCTTTTTTCTTTCGGGGTGTCTCAAAGAGAAAAAGACTATTACCTATAAAATGCCTTTGGAAGTCTGGGGTTTCGTTGATGATTCAGAGGCTTTTAATGAGGTGAATAAAAATTACAAGACACTTGCTCCTCAAATCCAAAACATCCAATATCGAAAAGTTTCTTCGAATGCTGAAGAATTTGAAAAGGAACTTTTGAATGCTATTGCCAGTGGCAAAGGTCCCGACATTATCTTTTTTCATAATTCTTGGCTTTCTGATCATGTCGATAAAATTGCTCCATATCCACAATCAAGTCAGTATATAAATAAGTTTAACAAAAATTTTATTGATGTCGCTTCGGCTGATTTTGTCAAAGAGGGTGAAATTTATGCGATGCCACTTCACTCTGACACGCTGGCACTTTTCTATAACAAGGATATTTTTAATCAACAAGCAATTACAAAAGCCCCTGCAACATGGGAGGAGTTGGCCCGATACACTCAAGATTTGACTAAGATTGACCAGAACGGAAATTTTTCTCGTTCGGCGATTGCGCTTGGGAGATCAAATAATCCTGGCGGGGTGAATCGAGCTTCTGATATTTTTACGCTTCTTTTGTTGCAAAATGGTGTTGAAATGAATGAAAAGGAAAGGGCGCGAGTTGGATTTGATAAGGATGCAAAAAGTTTACAGATATTGGATTTTTATACTAAATTTGCAAAAAACTCACCATTCTATACTTGGAATTCAAAAATGGATTATTCCGTTGACAGTTTTCGTTTTGGAAGAACAGCCATGATGATTAACTATTCTTATATGGCGAATCGACTGAAAATCACTGACCCGAAGCTTAATTTCGAGGTTGCCCCGGTTCCGCAGTCTGATTTGGACAACAAGGTGAACTATGCGAATTATTGGGGGATGGCGGTAGTAAAAAACAAAGTATTAATTCCAAGCAGTCCTACTCAAAAAATAAATTACACAAGTGAAGACCGGATAAAAGAATCTTGGAACTATATTAAATATGTAACAACTGGAACGGTTATCAACAAGGAAGGACAAGAAATCATGGCCACTCCTGATCCAACCGAACTTTATTTGACTGCAACCAAAAAGCCGGCTGCGAGAAAAGATTTAATCGAAAAACAAAAAGAAGACCCGGAACTCGGAGTGTTTGCTGTTCAAGCTTTGACAGCAAAAACATGGAAACGACCGAAAGATTCTTTTGTTGAGCCAATCCTTAATGAAATGATTGATAGTGTTGTTTCTGGAAAATTGGCGGCAAGAGAGGCGCTTGAAATCGCTGTTTCAAGAATAAATACTTTAATAAAATAATTAAATCCATGATTTTTAAAAAAGCATTTACTCTTTTTTTATTAAGTTCCATAGCCTTTTTTTTGTTTGGGTTTCTTGAAAAAGTTGAAGCAGCGATTGGAGATTCTTGTGACTATATAACTACTCCAAGAGGAACGGAATGTGAAGGGGGAGGGGTGTGTTATGAAAATATTTGTAAAGAGCAATGCCCAGCTGGCACTGCCTATGGCGCATCTTGCACGGGGGGTCGGTGTTATCCACGAACAAATAGCGAAAATGTTACTGTGATGATATGCGAAAAGGGAAGAATCTCCGAGGCAGATCTCCCTTGCGGATCAAACGAGAAAAGTCTTTGCAGAGAAAAAGAATATAATAATGGAGCGGTGAGTTGTGGGGCGTTCAAGACATTTGATACGGCTGAATCGCGATGTGAGGATATTGAAAAAAATTTAATTTGTTGTCAGCCGAAA
>DCVH01000098.1:15092-18327 GCA_002327335.1 Patescibacteria group bacterium UBA2193 | reverse complement strand
GGGTCTTATCCCGATATTGCTATCAGGAGGGATACCTCATCTAGGGATAACCGCTGAAAGCATCTAAGCGGGAAGCCTACTTCGAGATAAGGCAATAATTGTTCTTCGGAACATGAGGTTTCCTGGAAGACTACCAGGTTGATAGGCTCTAGGTGTAAGTACGGTAACGTATTAAGCCGAGGAGTACTAATAAAACCATCGAGTATTTTTCCGCTTGTCTTTTTGATGTTTCTTGAAATTTGTGTTTTTTCTAAAAATCCGAATTTCTTGAATATCAAGAGGACATTTCGACTAGCAATTAATAGAGATGAATATTGTCATTGACAGCATCAGTATATTTGAGATAGAATAATTTTAAGAGTAATTTATTTAATTCCGTAGGGGGCGTCCTTTTCTGAAAAACAGGGCGACTTAGACGATGATTATTTCAGCATGAAAAACAACAGCACCATTCAATTGGCATTAATGATTTTCGGAGTTATTATTTTTTGTTCCTTAATTTTTATTTTTTCCTCTCCCGTTATCAAAGCTTTTTAATAGGTTTTGTGGAGAGATTTTAACACTAGATTATAGTGTCTTGGTGATTCTAGCAAAGAGGGTACACCTGTTCCCATCCCGAACACAGAAGTTAAGCTCTTTAGCGCCGATGGTAGTTTCGCTTGAGCGGAATAAGAGTAGGTCGTCGCCAAGACAGTGTAATCTAGTTTTTTATTTTAAAACATTCCCTGTGGAGTGTTTTTTTGTAATTTTTAGGAAAAATTAAAAACTTGTGATGAATATCAAAAGGATGTATAATGTTTTTATTGATAACAAAAATTAGTTAAAATTTTTATGGAAGATCGAATAAGAGTGAAAAAGCGGATCAAGATTGGGACAATTTATTTTGCAATTGCCTTGGTGATTGTTTCAATTTTCTATTTCATTATTAAACCAAATCCTTCTTGCCAAGATGGGATTCAAAATCAAGGCGAGCAAGGCATTGATTGCAGTGGTCCTTGTTTTCCTTGCATCAAAGAGGTTGTGCCGGTTGATCTGGATGTTTTGAGCATGGAAGTTGTTCATGATGTTGATAATAAATATGACGTTGCCGTAAAAATAAAAAATACGAATGAAATATTTGGAGCATCTAACATTAAATTTAAGATTATTTTGCAAAATGAAAACAGAGAAGAAATTATGAATCGTGAGGAGTCCAAGGGATACTATATTTTGCCAAAAGAAGAGAAACATTTGATTGTTCAAGGAATTGCCACTGACACCCGACCATCATTTATAAAAATTGAAATCAGCGAAGTGGAATGGAACAAATTCTCTCAATACGAAGAACCTCGACTCATTGTTCTTAATTCCAATTATGATGATAAACCTGGGGAGGGAGGCTTTGCAAAAATTACGGGAACTTTGGTCAATAAATCAAGAGTTGATTTTGAAACAATCAAAGTCAATGCGGTAGTGCAAGATGGGAATGGAAAATTATTGGCAACAAATTATCAAATAGTGAACACCATCAGGGCAAATGAACAAAGAGACTTCATTATGTTTTTCCCGCATGAATTTGGTGGTTCGGTAAAAAATATTAAAATTGAGCCAGAAACGAATGTTTTTGATTCAGAAAATTATGTTAGATCCTATGGCTCCCCGGAAGAATGGGTGCCGAAGGTTGAAAAATAGCGCAAAAATTTTTGATCTAAAGACTGCCAAGAAGGCAGTTTTTTGATTGACAATTGAGTGTTTTTGTATAGGATAAAAGGCAGAATAAAAGTTATTTGACATAATGACCTTAAGGAGGGTGCCATGTTTTTATTTGACTTAATCAGTGGAAAAAGAAGTCGAACGAGAAATTTTTTCTTGAAAGCAATTGTGATGGAAGCAGAAGGAGAGACAACCACCTCTCTCATCGAAAAGATTATGTTTGAATTAAGAGAGCGGAAAATTTCTGTAAGTGATTGTTTTTCTGATTTTTTGGTGCTGAAACAATACAGGATGCATTGTGGGACAAGGGACCTCGGAATATCTATTTTAAACAGAGAGAGAATTCTGATTGCATCTTTTGTTTTAATGAGATGCCGTGAAAATGAGAGCATTTTCTGCATCGATTTAAATATTCGGCTGAAAAATTCTTAAATCAATCAATTTTAAAATTCGGGGGGGCTTCAATATGGAATTTTCTCGCTTTGATTTTTTACTTTTATTTGTGTATATAATATGCAGTTTTTTCTATATCAGGGGGAAATTGTTAGAAATTAATCTGAAGGGAAAAAGCGACAGGGAACTTGCAATTGAAATTTTCGATTGTATAAAGCGAAGTGATTATTTCTTCGTTTCTCAAAAAGTTGAAATTAAAGCAGGGGGTGGTCTCATCGACATGCTTTTCATTTTTTCTCTCTCGTTTGTTTTCTTGAGAAGTAACGTTTTCTGTTTGAGAGCGGGAGAGAATGATAAGATAATCGGGCATATTGTCTTTGCGGGAGAGTTCAAGGTCAATATAAGGCAACTTGAAAATCATATCAGCTCTTTGGCCTCCGAAAAATTTAATTTAAGCGTTCTCGCTTAATAATAAAATAATTTTAAATATGTTTAAAAGCTTCTTCTGAGAATCAGACGGAGCTTTTTGTTTTATGCAGACTTTTGTGAATAAAATTGCATTTTTTTGTGGAACATATAAGCTTATTATGTTGGCTTTGAAATAAAGCAAAGGTGGTTTATGTACAATTTAGACAGACCCCCCATTGCCGCTTTCGCGGTGGGTTTTGTGTTATAAACTCATAGCTTATGCTTCCGAATAAAAAAATCATATTATCCCCCAAGAAATGTTTTTTCGCAGCTGCCGTGTGATAACGAAAGGCCGGAGAAAAAATATTTCTTGGGGGGGGGTGCTAATTGCTTGAAATACATATGTTTTAAAATCGATGGAATTATTGAACAATAAATTTAAATTAAAATCGAAATTCAAACCCGCTGGGGACCAACCAAAAGCGATTCAAAAGCTTGTGGAGGGTTTTTTGTATGGTGAAAAATATCAGACATTACTTGGTGTGACAGGAAGCGGAAAAACTTTCACGATTGCAAATGTGATCGAAAAAATACAGAAACCGACGCTTGTAATTGCTCACAATAAAACGTTGGCAGCGCAGCTTGCCCAAGAATACCGGGAATTTTTTCCCAATAATGCCGTGCATTATTTTGTTTCATATTATGATTATTATCAGCCGGAAGCTTACATGCCAGTCACGGA
>DCVH01000098.1:13495-15025 GCA_002327335.1 Patescibacteria group bacterium UBA2193 | reverse complement strand
CTGGGAAGCCCGGAGGAATATGGGAAAGTAACATTGAGATTTTTGACTGGGGAAAAAATTGATCGTTATGAAATAATCAGAAAATTAATTGATATCTATTATTCAAGAACCAATGCTGATCTCGAGCCTGGAAAATTTCGTATGATTGGAAATATTCTCGAGATTATGCCGGTAAACGAGAAGGTAATTTTTCGATTGGATCTTGGTCCGGGTTTCGTTGAAAAAATTCAAAAAATTGATGCAATTTCAAGAATAATTTTGGAGGATAATATTAAATATTTTTTTCTTTTCCCAGCCAAGCATTTTGTGACGCCGGAAAATGAAAAATTAAGGGCGATAAATCAAATTCAAGAAGAGCTGGCGATTCATCTTGAAGCTCTCAAGAAAAAAGGAAAAATTCTTGAAGCGGAAAGAATTAAGAGGCGAACAAAACAGGACTTAGCGTTAATTAAGGAGGTTGGCTATTGCAACGGAATAGAAAATTATTCTCGTCATTTTGACGGGAGAAAACCAGGTGAGCCACCCTTTAATTTGCTTTCATATTTTCCAAAAGATATTAATGGCAATCCAGATTTTTTAACAGTGGTTGACGAATCGCATGTGGCAATTCCTCAAATTGCCGGAATGTATGCAGGGGATCGTTCTCGAAAAAACACTTTGATTGAACATGGGTTTCGTCTTCCTTCTGCTTTTGATAATCGTCCGTTGAACTTTAAGGAGTTTGAAAAAAGCGTTGGTCAATCAATCTATACTTCGGCTACTCCTGGTGCGTATGAAAAAGAAAAAAGCAGTGTGACAATTGAGCAGATTATTCGGCCGACAGGCTTGGTTGATCCGGATTTGATTTTGAGACCAGTCATTGAAAAAGGAATTTATCCTGGGCAGATTCAAGATTTCATCATTGAGGCTGAAAAAACTATCAAGAAAGGTTTTCGGGTAATGGTGACAACGATGACTAAAAAAATGGCTGAAAATTTGGCTGATTTTTTGAAAGAGCGTTCGATAAAAGCCGAGTATTTGCATAGCGAAGTCAAGACAATTAACCGAATTGAACTTTTAACAAATTTTCGAAAAGGAGAATTTGATTGTCTGGTCGGAGTGAATTTGCTTCGAGAAGGGTTGGATTTGCCGGAGGTGGCACTGGTGGCGATTCTGGATGCAGACAAAGAAGGTTTTTTGCGATCTGAGGTTGCATTGATTCAGACTATTGGAAGAGCGGCTCGAAATGTTGAAGGGAGAGTTATTCTTTATGCTGATCGGGTGACGGGTTCATTGAAGAACGCAATTAATGAAACAAACAGACGACGCAAGATTCAGATCTCCTATAACAAAAAACACAACATCACTCCAAAATCCATTATGAAGAAAATCGGAGATATTACTGACCGAATTGAAAAAGATCGTCGAAAAGTTGCAGAAGATATTTTGGATTTGGAATTAAAAAACAGCACACCAAAAAAATTGATAAAAGAAAAAGAGAAAAAAATGAACGAAGCGGTCAAAATTCTTGATTTCGAAACAGCGGCGATA
>DCVH01000098.1:0-13412 GCA_002327335.1 Patescibacteria group bacterium UBA2193 | reverse complement strand
ACGATAAAATAGTTATAAAAAAAGCGCGGACTCACAATCTTAAGGGAATTTCCGTTGAGATACCGAGAAACAAGATGATCGCTTTCACGGGTCTTTCTGGCTCTGGAAAGTCATCCTTGGCTTTTGATACGATTTTTGCGGAGGGGCAGAGGCGTTATGTTGATTCGCTTTCTTCTTATGCCAGACAATTTCTCAAACAAATGCAAAAACCGGACGTGGAAGAAATAACCGGATTATCACCGGCAATTTCGATTGATCAAAAAAGTCGTTCAAATAATCCGCGATCAACGGTGGCAACAATTACCGAAATTTATGATTATCTTCGGGTTCTTTTCGCGAGAACCGGGAAACCCCATTGTTTGGTGTGCGGTCGGGAAATTAAGAAGCTTTCCAAAGATGAAATAATCGAGGTTATTGTTGATATGGTTGGGAAAATTGATATAAAAAAGTCTAGCAAGAAAATTTTTGATGTTGAATATGATAATTTGAAAATAAAAATTTATGCTCCGATAGTAATGGGAAGAAAAGGGGAATATTATCAGTTGCTTTATGATTTGCTTGGCAAGGGATATGAGAAAGTGAAAGTTGATGGAAAAGAAAAAAGCCTGCGAGAACAAATCATTCTCAAAAAAAACGTGAAGCACGATATTGATCTTTTGATTGACGAAATTTTTATTAGCGAAATTAATAGTGACAAAAAATTTTCTCGGGAGCGTTTGGCGGATTCAATTGAGAGGGCTTTGGTTGAAGCGGAAGGAGTTTTGAAGATCGAAAATCCTGATGGGGAGGTGAAAATAATTTCGGCTAAATTTACTTGCCCGCATGACGGATTTTCTTTCCCGGAAATTGAGCCGAGACTTTTTTCGTTTAATTCTCCCTATGGCGCCTGTCCGGAATGTCGGGGGCTTGGGACAAGAAGTTTATTCAGCACGAAACCTTGTCCTGTTTGTGAAGGCGCACGTTTGAGGCCGGAAGCTCTTCAAGTTTTTATTAAAGAAAGAAACGGAAAAGGGAAGTTGGTTAAAAAAAATATTGTTGATTTCTCGGCACTTTCTGTGGCGGATGCGTTGGATTTTTTAAACAACATTGAGATGACCGAAAAAGAATTGCAAATTTCCAATGTTGTTATTAAGGAAATTAAAAACCGATTGCAATTTATGATGGATGTCGGAATTGATTATCTTGCACTCAATCGGAAAGCTAACACGATTTCTGGAGGGGAGGCACAAAGAATCCGTCTGGCTTCTCAGCTTGGTTCGGGACTGGTGGGAGCACTTTATGTGCTTGATGAGCCGACAATTGGTCTCCACAAAAGGGACAATGACCGATTAATAAAAACGCTTACGAATTTGAGAGATATGGGAAATACGGTGATTGCGGTGGAGCATGACGAGGATACTATTTTTGCTTCTGATTATATTGTTGATCTTGGACCGGGGGCCGGAGTGCACGGAGGAGAAGTGGTTGTGGCGGGTAATTTGGAAGAGCTTTTAGTGGCACCGAAAAATGATTCTAAGTCGATTACTTTGGATTATTTGAGAGGGGATAAGAAAGTTGAAATTCCGGAAAAACGTCGAACGAAAAACAAGGGAATGATTAAAATTAGAGGCGGGAAATTCAATAACATCAAAAATCTTGATGCAGACATTCCGCTAGGGCGATTGAATGTGGTGACAGGAGTTTCTGGTTCCGGAAAATCAACTTTTATGTATGACATTCTCTATCAAAATCTTCATGACAGACTGAATAATAAAAATAGAAATACTAAACCGATTAATTGCAATTCAATAATCGGAACGGAATATCTTCATCGCGCCATTCTCATAGATCAATCTCCTATTGGGAGAACACCTCGATCGAATCCAGCGACTTATACTGGTGCGTTTACTTTCATTCGAGATCTTTTTTCTTCAACCATCGAGTCGAAAGCCAGAGGTTTGCAACCAAGAAGATTTTCTTTTAATGTCGAAGGAGGCAGGTGTGAAGCTTGTAAAGGAAATGGTTTAATTGCGGTTGAGATGCATTTTTTACCGACAGTCTATGTGACTTGTGATGTTTGTATGGGCAAAAGATTTATGAAAGAAACATTGGAAGTGAAATACAAGAAGAAAAATATTTATGAGGTTTTGAAAATGACAGTTGAAGAAGCAGCTGAATTTTTTGCGGATATTCATGCCATTCATGACAGATTGCAAGCATTGATTGATGTGGGACTTGGTTATTTGGAACTTGGTCAGTCTGCCACAACTCTTTCTGGTGGAGAAGCGCAGAGAGTGAAAATTGCTTCAGAGCTCTATCGACCATTCACTCAAAGAACTTTCTATTTATTGGATGAGCCGACGATCGGTCTTCACTATGAAGATGTGAAAAAATTAATTGAAATTCTTCAAGCGCTTGTTGATCGGGGAAACACGGTGATGGTTCTTGAACATAATATGGATTTAATTAAATGTGCTGATTATGTTATTGATATCGGTCCGGAAGGTGGAGCTGGCGGAGGCAAGATTGTTGCAAAAGGAACGCCGGAAGAAGTGGCGAATAATGATAATTCTTATACGGGAGGGTATCTTAGAAAGTATTTGAAGTAATTTTTAATTTTGTAATTTTTAATTTCTAAATAAACTTTTAAAATTAAAATTTTTAAACAAAGCTTGGGCTTGGTAGGTTTGGAAATTAAAACATTTAGATTTATTTACAAAATTAAAAATTTAAAAATTAAAAATTGACTATACTATTAATAAACATGAAATGATAGAAGATATGATTTTAAATAATCTTAAAAAAACAAAACTACCCGACTCTCCCGGAGTCTATTTCTTCATCGGAGAAAATGGAAAAATTCTGTATATTGGAAAAGCAACTTCACTTCGTCAGCGAGTGAGGAGTTATTTCTCTCCTAATTTAGCTGAAAGTCGCAGTATTTTGATTGAACAAATGGTTCAATTGACGAAGAATGTGAAATTTCAAGAAACCGATTCGGTTTTGGAAGCTTTGATTTTGGAGGCCAGTTTGATTAAAAAATATAAACCGAAATATAACACTGATGAAAAAGATGACAAAAGTTTTAATTATCTTGTTATAACGAAGGAAAAATTTCCTCGAGTTGAGGTTGTTCGAAAAACAGATATAAAAAATAAATTCAACGAAAGTGAAATAAAATATTTGTTTGGCCCCTTTCCAAGCGGAAATCTTTTCCGAGATGCGATGAAAATTATTCGAAAGATTTTTCCTTTCAGGGATTCGAGGTGTATTCCTTTTGGGGAGAAGGGAAATAAGACTGGGAAGCCTTGTTTTAATAATCAAATTCATCTTTGTCCGGGAACTTGCACGGGGGAAGTTTCTTCAAAAGATTATGCAAAAACCGTCAGGCACCTCAGGCTTTTTTTTGAAGGGAAGAAATCTCAGCTTCTGAAAACACTTGAAAAAGAAATGAAAACTTATGCCAAAAATCTGGAATTTGAAAAGGCGGATAAAATCAAGAAGAAAATTTTTGCCTTGAATCACATCCGAGATGTTGCGCTCATAAAAAAAGATTTAATGCCCGAAGAAAAAGAAGCAGTTTTTCGAATTGAGGCTTTTGATGTTGCTCATTTGGCCGGGGAACATCGAGTGGGAGTTATGGTTGTTATTGAGAATGGTCAAGCGAAAAAAGCAGATTATCGAAAGTTTAATATTAAAGAGAAAAAAGGGGGTGATAGCGGAGCTTTGAAAGAAGTCATTTCTCGTCGTCTGAATCACCGTGAATGGCCTTTGCCGGATTTGATTGTGGTTGACGGGAATGTCATTCAGGTTAATTCCGCCAAAAAAGCACTTGCCGAGAAAAATATTTCAATACCTGTTATTGGTGTTGTAAAAAATGAAAAACACCAACCGAAAGGTCTGGTTGGTGTTGGAAAAATTTCAGAAAAGTTAAAGAAGAATATTCTATTGGCAAATGCAGAATCCCATCGATTCGCGATTTCCTTTCATCGCAGGAAAAGAAGTGATAATTTTTGCAAAAAAATAATTTAATAAAAATATTATCTTTCTAAAACTCAAATAAATAATTATTTTCTCACTGACGCCATAAAAGTGGCATACGTTCGAAAATAATTATTTGTTTGAGCATTTAGTTTTAATAGTCAAATAAAAGAAAAAACTTCCCCCTTGTTGCAAGGGGAATTAAAGGGGGTTATTGTAAAAAACTCTCATCTTATTTTAACAAAAAAATCCTCAACCAAAGCGAAAAGGTAATTACTTTTTCACTGAATTTATTTATTGCTTTTAGATATTCAAGTAACTGAAAATAACGATTCATTAACTGGATTAATATTTCTTATCAACGCCATTACGTTCAAAAATAATTACCTTTTCGCCTTTTCTTATTTAAAAATATTCCCCCTTATTACAAGGGGGAATTGAAGGGGGTTATTGTAAAAAATTTTGATCTTCTTTCGATTCCATTTATTCCAAAAATCCAAAATGTTTTAATGTTGGAATAATATTTGGAGCAAGATTTTCTTTTTCTAGTTCTTCTAGCGGTATCCACTTCCATTCCCGGATGTCTTCTCCGGGGTTTATTTCTCCAATTCTTTCTGCTAAAAAATGAACTAGGATGATATCAAGATTTCCTTCGGCAGTTTCTTTTTTTGTATATAAAATAAAAGGGTCAATGTCTGATATTTTTATCTCGATGCCCAATTCTTCTTGTGATCTTCTTATGGCAGTTTCTTCTAATGATTCTGATTCTCTGGTTTTCCCTCCGCAAAATTTCCAAAATTTGTCTTCCCCTTGGATATCAAGCAGAACTTTATCATTCTCCACGATCACCGGACCGGATGCGATAATTATTTTTTGCATATTCCTTAATTTAATAGTTAGTGCAAACTAGAACTTGTCATCTTGAGCGAAATGAATGAGGTACGAATGAGTGAAGTCGAAAGATCTGTAGACAGAAGATCTAATTATTATATAAAACTATCCGACAAAAAGATCCTTCGACTCCATTTCTTGCCTATCGGCAAATCATTACGCTCAGGATGACAAATATTGTGCTTTGTGGGAAATCCCTGTTCCGTTTTTATTTTCCGAGGTGCATATAATCAAATCTTTTTTGTCATATAATTATTCTTCAATTTGTATCCTAATTTTCGGTAATATTCTCGCACTCCCACGCCCGAAATGACAGCGATTTTTTTGAGGCTAAATTCTTCGCGAGCAATCCTTTCGGCTTCCAGGATCAATTTTTTCCCGAGTCCGATATGTTGAGGGGAAGTCGTGTCTTTTTGGTTGACGGCGGTCATTTTTCCATAAGTATGAACTTCTCTGATTATGGCAGAATTTTTGAGAATTGGAAAATTTTTGAAAACATTAAGGTTATTTGAAAAATGGGGTGATGGGATGCGAAGCCTCAAAAGTGCGAAAAGTTTTTTCTTGTCAGGCGAAACGTATTCCAAAAAAATCTCATGACCGCCACTGGCCGGATAATCGATTCGATTCAGGACAATTGTTTCGTTTTCTGAATAATTTGATCGAACTTCACGGCAACGAATACAAGAACATTTTGATTTTTTGACAATCAACTGACGCAAATTTGAAACTGTTGGCCCAGCAATGATAGATGGAGTGGGAACATCACGAACGAGTCGAGAAATTCTGGTGTAAGGAGGAATTATTTCATTCTTAATTTTTAATACAAATTTTTCGAACGCTTTATTTTCAAGCGGTTGATATTTATCATTCTTCCAGAGCCGATAGAGCGGACTTTGTTTTATGACAACGGTTGGATAGATTTTTATCAAATCCGGTTGAAAATCTTGATTGGAAAATATTTTTTGAAATATCCCATAATCTTTTTTGAGGTTTGAACCGTGCAATCCCGGCATCAGATGATAACCCACCTTAAATCCCAATTCTTTCATGAGTCCAGTTGCCTCGATGGTTTTCTGTGTGGCATGTCCTCTTTTATTGGTTTTCAAAACATCATCAAAAATGCTCTGAACTCCAATTTCCACTCGAGTGCAACCCAATTTCCGAAAATTAGCCAGTTCTTCGAGATTGATATAGTCTGGTCTTGTTTCCAGGGTCAGTCCAATGATTCGATGATGGGCTTTTTCATTTCTTTTTTGTTCACATTCCAATTTTTCAAGAGCGCTTTTTTTGATTTTTGATTTCCTGCCTGCCGGTAGGCAAGGTTGATTTTTGATTTTTTTGCCATAATCATTGCAAGCTTTGAAGCACTGAGTAATGAAATTAATTTGATATGCACTTGGGAGATAAGAAAATGTTCCACCCATGACAATCAGCTCTATTTTATCAGTTTTGTGGCCGTTTAACTCCAGTGCTCGAATTCTTCTTTGCACTTGAATATAGGGGTTAAATTTTGCCATAACGGCCCTCATCACCGCTGGTTCATTGCTCAAATAACTTTTAGGCATTTCTTTTTCGGATGGGCAATAGATGCATTTCCCCGGACAGGGATAGGGTTTAGTGAGAACTGCCACAACGGCTACGCCGGATTGAGTGCGATTTTTTTTACTGAATAAAAATTTTTCAAAATTGGTATTTTTCTGAATTTTGCCTTGTTCCACCATTTTTTCATAACAATTTTTGAGATTGGCGTTGGCGGGGAGGGAAATCTTTAATTTTTTGCAAATTTCCCTTTTAATTTTTGAAAAATCGTCCGAATTTTTTATTCGGATTTGAGTTGCTATTTTTATAAAATTATCATAGGATTGATTCATATGCATAACGATAAAAAGGAAGAAAAAATTCTAAATGACTTGGAAAAAGGCTATGATCAGATAGCGGATAAGTTTTCTGGCACCCGAAAATATCTCTGGAGAGATTTCGAATTCATTGTTGATTATGTCAAAAATAAAGACAAAATTTTGGATTTTGGTTGCGGGAATGGGAGGCTGTTTGAAATGTTGAAAAGTAAAGATTTGGAATATATCGGGGTGGACGTGTCTCAAAAATTGATTGATATTGCAAAAACGGCATATCCGGATTATCAAGAAAAATTTCAAAAAATATCAAGTTCATCAATCCTACCATTTTCGAATGATTTTTTCAATAGTATATTTTCTATTGCCGTTTTCCATCATTTTCCCAAAAAACACAGTCGAGAAATGGCGAAAGAATTTTATCGAATAACGAAACCGGGTGGCGTTGTTGTGATTAGCGTCTGGAATTTGTGGCAAGGGAAACATTTGAAACATTTCTTGAATTTTAAAAATATTTTGGGAAAGATTTTCCAAATAGGGAAATATCGAGGTCTTGGAGTGAAAGATGTTCTAATTCCTTTCAAGAACAATCAGGGGTTGGTTTTTGATCGTTTCCACCATGCTTTTACCGAAAGAGAATTGGTGGAAATATTCAAGAATGCCGGCTTTGCAATCGAAAAAAGTTTTTTGCTTAATAATAAAAACATCATTATCGTTGCAAGGAAGTGCTAATTATTATTTCCACGTCCACTTTCGTGAGTATAAACTTTGATGGGAATTCATTTGATTAATGGTATGATATTAAAATTGAGCTTGGGGGCAAAATGTAAAACATAATCTTTAGTAAAAATTATGGGCTGTCAGATAATTTCATTTTTTAAATTTTGAATTGTAATTTTGATTCTTGATATTTAAGTTTTGATTTTTTTATCTGTTGATAACTTTGTTTCATGTCCACTTGACACTTTTTCTTTTATTGTTAAACTTTGATTAGGTTTAAGTTTTTTAGTTTTGAGATGAATAACAAGCAAGTCAAATTTTATTTGTTTATTCTGGTGTCCATTTGGACAACCGGTTTTGGCTTGCGGAGAACGAGGGCATAAGAAGAACGTAGTAAACAGAAAACGCAAAACCAAAACCGGATCTCTCAAAGAAATCGGTTTTTTTGTTCTTTAAAACTTTACAGCGTCAAAATATTATTCTGATATCCTCTGAGGATAATATTTTGACGCTGTAAATGAAAGATTCCCAATACCCGTTTACCTGGAAATCGTTTTTTTATTTTTCCGATGGATACCCCATCTGAAGGTAAAAAATTCATTGAAGCGTC
The DNA here is from genome assembly GCA_002327335.1 of Patescibacteria group bacterium UBA2193. Lineage (GTDB taxonomy): Bacteria > Patescibacteriota > Minisyncoccia > Moranbacterales > DUUL01 > UBA2193. The sequence continues at coordinate 5,378 of DCVH01000098.1, read as the reverse complement.
AAGCTTTAATTTGGCAAGAGTGTTTTTTAACAAAAACATTTAAAGAGCGAAGGAGAAGACGCCTATGAAGACAACTTAAAAAGGGCGGGTGGGAGGGAGCAAAAAAAGAAAAAATGACTAGGTCTATGGAATTCAACTATGCTGACAAAGGAGAATCTGAATGAAGAGATTACTAAGAAAGAAGATAAGGCAAACAAGGCTGGAGATGGCAGAAATTCTTCGTGTTATTAATGAAAAATGGAATGCCATGCTGTATTCTATCTATCGATCTCTTGCAATCAAATTACAAGAGGATCAAAAAGCCTTAGCGCTTCTTTCTCTCTAGTCAAAACCTAAAACTCCCGGAACTGAACATTAGCTAAGTTTATTTCCGGGACCATCAAAATTAGACGAATTTTTATATATGAATTGTCATCTCCTTTTGTCATTCCCGCGCAGGCGGGAATCCAGTGAAGCAAGAAAGCATCACGAAAGCTGGGTTCCTGTCCGATTGTGCAAGCTAAGTTTTCGTGGTAGCAGTGTCAATAATTATTTAGATGAGATTTGACAATCAAAGCAAATTAACTATAATCAAAAAGTACAATTTAGAAAATTTTATGGAAGCAATATCGCAAAAAATCTATTACTTTATATTTTGGTATTTTGGTCTCTCAAGGAGATTGGTTTTTTGCAGCGCTCTCATGAAATAATAAACTTTCAATAGCGAATCAAAAATCTGGCCTCCTGCAAGGAGGCCTTTTTTGTTCTTTAAATTTTTTATTTTTGTCGTTCCTTTGCGGTTAAAATTACCATCTAGTTTATTTTTACTTAATTGTGGACGAATGGGAGCGACAAAAATCAATAATAACAAACAAAAACCAGAAAAAGGAGAACCGAAATGAACATTGCAAAAAAAACTTGTATGCTTTACACCAGAAACGGGGTTTATTTGAGGAAAAAAGGAGAGGTTGTTCCTCAGGAGTTTGGGGATATTCGAAAGAATATGCAAGATGCAATCATTCTTTCTACTTTTTCAAGTTTTTTAGTGTTTCCGGGATTGATTTCCTTGAAATCAAATGAAGTTTTTGGTTTTGAGATTGAGGTTAACAAAATCGATCCAAGATTTTGGCCTCAAGGGAGTTAGGAGGTAAGAGAAAAAATAAAGGCGATACAAATCAAAGATTTGTATCGCCTTTTGAATAAAATAAACGCCGGAAGACTTTTTTGACTTATGCTTTTTTTGAGGTTAGAATTAAGGATATTGCGGAGCGTCGTATAGTGGTAGTACGTGCCCATGGGGTGGGTATAGCCCGAGTTCGATTCTCGGCGCTCCGACATGGTGTTGAGTTCTCATCCAAAGGGTGACCAACCTCTGGTTGGGATTCTCGGCGCTCCGACATGGTATTGAGCTACCATTTGAAGATCGGCTAATTGAGGTTGGAACCATTGGTGGCTCCGCTCGAAAATTATTAATAAGATTAATTTTTTTAAAGATATGTCAGGACATTCACATTGGGCTGGAATAAAACATCGAAAGGGAATTAATGATGCGAAGAGAGCCAAAATTTTCACAAAACTTGCAAAACCAATTGTTATCGCAGCACAAGAGGGTGGCGGAAATCCGGCATTGAATTTCAAGTTGCGTTTGGCGATTGATAAGGCACGGGAATTCAATATGCCAAAAGACAATATTGACAAGGCAATCAAACGAGGAACGGGAGAGTCGAAAGAAGGGAATCAAATAGAAGAAGCTCTTTATGAAGGCTATGGTCCAGGCCAAATCGCCATGCTTATCAAGACAACGACGGACAACAAAAACAGAACGCTTGGAGAGGTGCGCAATGTTATGCAGAAAAATGGCGGGAAGTTGGTTGAAGGAGGAAGTGTCAGTTGGCAATTTGAGCAAGTCGGAAATATTTTAATTGGGTCAGAGAATAAGGAAAAAGATCAAATTGAAATGGATATCCTGGAAAGTGGTGCTAAGGATTTTCAAGAAAGTGACGAGGGGTTTGTTGTTTTTACAGTGCCACAAGAGTTGCAGAAAATCAGAGAATATTTTGAAAAAAATAGTTATGAAGTAAAAGATGCCGGATTAATTTTTCTAGCAAAAGACTTAATAGAAATTGATAAAAATACCAGAACGAGTTATGAAAATCTTCTTGAGGCGCTTGATGAACAAGAAGACGTTGTGGAAATTTTTGATAATATCGTCTAGCTGAGAAGCTAGAAATTTAAATGTCAAAAACTAAATTCCAAATCAATGTCAAATAATAAACATACGATACTCCTTTTTGGTTTTGGCATTGGGGCTTGGTTTGGAATTTGATTTTTGGCATTAGGATTTCGAAGTCTTATAAACCAATAGCTATTTAATTATTTGATTTTATGAATAAACCAATAAGAATTCTTGGTCTTGATCCTGGAACGGCAACGACCGGATGGGGAGTCATTGAGGAAGATCGAAAAAATCCAAAATTGGTTGCTTTTGGTTGCATTGAGACATCAAAACACAAAGACACATTCACCAGATTAAAAGAAATCGCTGATGATTTGAATCATTTGATTTCAGAATATGAACCAGATGAAGTGGCAGTGGAGGATCTGTTTTTTTTCAAAAATCTCAAGACCGCAGTTAAAGTGGCACAAGCTCGAGGAGTTTTGCTTTTAACGATTGCGCAAAGAGGCCTTGGTGGTTATGAATACACACCACTTCAAGTGAAACAGGCTCTGACTGGTTATGGAAGAGCAGAGAAATATCAAGTTCAAGTGATGGTTAAAAATGTCTTAAAACTTGATCACATCCCAAAGCCTGACGACGCCGCCGACGCCTTGGCCGTGGCGATTTGTCATCAGCAGTCAAGGAGGATTAATCAGTTGAAATAACTATTCATCAAATCACTAGAGGTGAAAACATAACATCAAACATAACATAACAAAAACCCCGCTTTCGCGGGGTTTTTAAGTTAAGTAGTGAAGCTAAATTATTCTTCAATTACTTCGATAGCATATTTCATTTCTGTCATTACTCCAGGAAGAAATACCCATCCTTTTTCGTCAGTCATAACTTGCCCAATTGGGGTTTTTGCACCACCAACATAAGCGAAAAGATTAACTTTTGTAGGATCTTTTAGTTTTTCTCCTTTTTCGTTAACAAGTCTTACATGAAGATTGAAAGGAAGATTTGCAGTTCGGTCGCTGTCATTGTATCGATATTTATATTTCCCAGGAAGCACGTTTTCTGCTTTAAGGGTCATATTTTCATCGGTTCTGTCATAGAAAGCTCGGAACCAATCACTTTTGTCAATTTTAGCATTAACTTTGACTCGAGCTCGTCCGTCCTTTTGATGAACTGAACCACCGTCTCTCTCGTCAATTTCAAGTTTGTATTCGGTGTCGAGACTCAAATTCTCAACTTCCAACCAACCGTATTTATCGGTGCTAACTGTCCCAATGAACACTTTGTCGTCACCAACTTTTACATAAAGATCAACTGGGGTGTCTTCATAAAGTTTTTTCCCGTCTTGATCTCGCATTCGCAATTTAACTGCGACATATTGAGTTCCTTTTCGATCTTCCTCACCAACCTTTAACTTGTACCAACCTGGGATAACATTTTCTGCTTCAACGACACCGTCGTCATCAGCATCAACTGTTAAAGCTCGAAACCAATCTCCGCCTTGTTTGGCATAGAGTTTTGTTCGAACATCGTCCATGTTTACTCCGCTGTTTGCCAATGCCATAGGAGCGCAGAAAAGCAACCCCAGCAAAGAAAAAACAACAGTTTTTTTCATGATTGTCATGATTTGTTTTTACTTATTAATTTTTAATATTTATTTATTTTTCGACTTGTTATCCGTAGTATAAAGTAACATTGAAATACGCGCAAGTGATGTCAATAAAGATATTAACAGTTGGTGCACAAGCCGGGCTTGAAGTTGCTTTCTGTTGTGGTATAATGAGGTTTACGATCAAGTAACTGTTCAATATCTCTCTTTCGTTGTGAAAATTTCAGATTTTGAGCGACCTGCCTGCCGGCGGGCAGGAAATTATGAAAAACGAGAAAGAATAATGATTTTATTTTGACGAGTTTTGAATAATTTGCAGCCAAAATCTGGAATTTGCAACAGGATATGGAGATATTGAACAGTTACTAAAATAAATTTTCAGCAATAAAAATGGCGAATAAAAAAAATATCAAAGACGGTAAGGATGACGCCAAAAACCAAAAGAAAATAAAAAAAACTTCTCTATATCAAGATCAACTAAAAATTCCTCCGCAAAATATTGATGCGGAAATTTCTACACTGGGAGCTTTGATGATTGATAAGAATGCAATAACAAGAATTGCTGATATTTTGGAGCCGAATGATTTTTATAAAGAAAGTCATGAAAAAATCTATGAAGCAATAATCAATCTATATCAAGACCAGGAGCCGTTGGATATTTTAAATGTTTCTTCAAGACTGAAGGAGATGGGGGTGCTTAATGATGTTGGTGGAAAATCCTATCTAACGGAATTGGTGAATGCCGTTCCTTCTTCTTCAAATATTGTTTCTTATGCAAATCTGGTTAAGAAAAAAGCGACTTTGAGAAACTTGATTGAAGCGGCCTCTGAAATTGTTGAAATGGGCTATGAAGAAAGCGAGCCAATTGACGCAATCATGGACAAGGCTGAGCAACGTCTTTTTGCAGTGGGGCAACGTTCCATTAAACAGGAATTTACGCCGATTAATCGTCTTTTAGAAAGTGCTTTCACGAGAATTGATGAGATGCACAAAGATTCGGGGAAATTTCGAGGTGTCCCAACTGGTTTTATTGATTTGGATAAAATCCTTTCCGGTTTACAAAAGTCAGACCTCATTATTTTGGCAGCACGTCCCTCGATTGGAAAAACTTCTTTTGCGTTAGATTTGGCAAGGAATGCCGCCGTGAAAAGCAAGGTTGCGGTGGGAGTTTTTTCTTTGGAAATGTCGTCAGATCAATTAGTGGACAGAATGCTTGCTGCTCAAGCCAAAGTCAATCTTTGGGGACTTCGTACAGGAAATCTTGATTCTGATAGTGATGCGGATGATTTTCAAAAAATTGGGGATGCCATGGGAGTTCTTTCGGAGGCACCAATCTATATTGATGACAGTGCTACGGCAAATATCATGGAAATGCGAACAATGGCACGAAGACTTCAATCTGAACATGGTTTGGATCTGTTGATCATTGACTATTTGCAGTTGATGGAGGGACGGGGAAATCGAAGTAACGAAAATCGAGTTCAAGAAATATCCGAAATTTCCCGAGGACTCAAAACTCTTGCAAAAGAGTTGAATGTTCCGGTCATTGCCTTGTCTCAACTTTCTCGTGCCGTTGAAAATCGAAGCCCGCAAATTCCAAAACTTTCCGATCTT
>DCVH01000040.1 GCA_002327335.1 Patescibacteria group bacterium UBA2193 | reverse complement strand
CAGATGTTTACAATTCATGGTATTTGTGCTATCAAAAAAGAAGGTGCTCTCTCTTGGGAAACCTCAAGTTGAACGAGACAACAACCGAGCCCTGCGAGGCTCACCCGTTGTCAATGATCCGATATTCCATGCTCACCGCTTCGGTGACACATGAATATCGTTGACTTGATTTGTTTTGAATCCGAGAGAGCACCACCAAAAAAACGAGACACCGGGGAACCCCTTTGTCTCTTTTGTATTTATCTTTTCTATTTCTATACCAATCTGACTATGGACTTTCCCCTCCCTTGATGGGAGGGGTGAGGGGAGGGTGTAAATCTTTTTCTCTCCCCTTATCATAAGGGGAGCTGGAGGGGTTACTACAAAAAATCTTTTCCAATTAAAAACTTTTAAGCCCTGCTTCTAACAACAATAAAGCTTATCCGGTTTATCGGTTTTCTTTTTTTCACCAAAAGGATTTCCATATTTCTCGATCGTTTCCAGCATTTTTTGCGTCTCTGGCAAACCTTTTCCTTTTTTATTTAATTCTTCTCGAATTTTTCTGGACATTCCGGACAAATCAATCCCCATTGGACAATTTTCTGTGCAAGTTCCACACAAAATGCACTTAAAAAAGTTTTTTGCTAATTTGCTGTCATTCCCGTCCGCCCGAAGGTCGGATAAACTCCGGCGGGAATCCAGTTCTTGTTGAGATAAATTTTTCTCTTGATTAACCATTTTGAGATAATCAGAAATCATTCCTTTAATCCCGACTGATTTCCCACCATATTCTTTTCCAAGTTCGTTAAAAGAGGGACAAAAATTCAAACATGCCCCACATCCAATACAGGCATTCAAATCACGATAAAAATCATTCTTCATCAATTCAGTTCTTCCGCCATCAATCAACACCAAATGAACTTCCCTTGCCCCCTGTGCTCCTTCCACGAGATGGCTTGAAATATCAGCTGTTTTTGATGGCCCCGAAATAACTGAAACGTATTGCGGACAAAATTGACCAGTTCCAAAAATGGCTGCCGCCCGAGAAAGTTCAATTGCATCACTGGCATTTTCAATCAATTTATTAATTCCACAAACAACAATATGCTTTTGGGGCAATCGGCTCACCAGTGAAATATTTCCTTCGTTTTCAAGCAAAATAATTTCTCCATTTTTCGTGAAAAAATTTGCTCCCGTGATTCCCGTGTCTGCTTCCAAAATATTTTTTCTAATAATATCACATAAATACCTTGTTATTTTCTCCGGATCATCATCAATTTCATCACCAAATTTTTCCTGAATTTTTTTAGCAATTTCTCCAGACTTGATGTGAAGTGCCGGCAAAACATAATGAATTCCATCTTCTTTCATCAAATCTGCCACAAAATCACCAAGATCAGTTTCTGAACATTCAAAATCTTTCGTGACTTTTTCCAGTTCGATTTCATGCCCAGTATTAGTCTTCGATTTCACAATTTTTTTCGAATCAGTCAATAAATTTTTAATAATCTCCCTTGCAGATTCTTCATTCCCTGCTTCATGCAAAATAACTCCATTTTTTTCAAAATTTTCCCTCGCCTCTTCCAAAGAAGCTTCAACGTTATTCAACCCTCTTCTTCTCATCTCTTGGATTTTTTTCTTATACTCCGCCTCACTCAAACCAACTCTTTTTAGAGAGTCTTCCTTGGCACGCTTAATATTCAACGTCGCCTTTCTAATTTGATCTTTTGTCTCCTGATTAAATTCTTGCATATATAAATTGTTAGATATTAGAAATTTGTTTATATTCTTATAAACTTCTTTTTTGATTGTCATTCCTGCGACCGCGTGTCACCAAAGCTTTAGCGGTGGCACAAGGCAGGAATCCATTATGCTCCCTAATTCCTTGTAATCTACCTACCAACAAACAACCAGTAATCTAATTTTAAAAAATTATTAAATTGAAAATTCATTAAAAATTAGAAATTGAAAACTGAAAATTAACTTTCTATATCCTCAAATACCGATTCCAATAATCATAAATCTTTGCCGTTGATTTCAAATCCCTTGCATTATACTCAGCAATTTCTCGACATCGTCCTTCTCGAAAAAGCTTTGTAACATCCTCGCCAGTCACGCCCTCTTCCTTGGGACTTGGGATTCCGAACAACCGACAAGCAATATGCAAATTCGGATTTCTTCTCACTGCTCCATAGAAAGTCAGCTGATCCATCAAGTCAACATGCCGAGCTCCTGTGAATTGACTGTTGAGATATCGATTCGACATCAAATTTTTTGTCGGCTTGATTTTGTGCATCGCTGATCGAATCATCAAAAACGGCACATCAAATCCTCGTCCATTATAACTCACAAACTCTTCAGCATGATCCACAATTCTCCAAAAATTTTCAAGCATCTCTTTTTCTGTCATCGGTTTCAATTTCACACCATCCTGCTCTGATTCCTCTTTACTTTGCAAATTTTGATAATAGACTGCACCCCTCTCAGTATCAACATCCAAAACTCCAATCGCCACAATTTCTCCCGTGAAAGGAGAAAACCCCATGCCATTTTTCAAATCACTTAAAAGCTTTTCTTTCTCGTTTTCGTTTGAAGCCACTCTCTCAATCCAATGACTAAGCGACTTTTGTGTCACCTCATCCATCTCATCAAAATTTTCCCCCGCCGTCTCAATATCAAAAACAATCTTTTTCATATCTATTTCTCATTATTCCCCTCCCTCGATGGCCTGCCTGCCGGTAGGCTAGGCGGGGAGGGATTATTGGGGAAGGGTGTTATAAATATTATTTATCTGCCCTCTATTAACTAACAACTACAAACTAATAACTAACTCCATTCTACCTCGCTATTGACTTGTTCGCAAGTTGAATATATAATTTATTGTGTTTGACACTTCATTTCTTTCCCCTTATTATAAGGAGATTCAAAGAGGTTGTTAGAAACTCTCTTCTTATTCTTCCCCTTATTGTAAGGGGAACTGAAGGGGTTATTACAAAAAAATATTTTATTTACTAAATTTTATATTTCCCATTTACGGGCGCATAGCTCAGTTGGTAGAGCAACGGCCTTTTAAGCCGATGGTCGAGGGTTCGAATCCCCCTGCGCCCACAGAAAATCAAGGACCTATTTAATAATGGGTTTTTGTTTTTTAAGACACGAATAAAAAGGATTCGAAGTTTATGCCCTCTGGGTAAATCCCCCTGCGCCCACAAATTAACAAAAGTCTATCTTCACGATAGACTTTTGTTTTAAAACAAAGAAAAAATCTTCATCCACATTACAAAAACAAACTTCTATTGAAGTTTGTTTTTAAGTTATCCTTTTTATTATATTCACTTCTTCTCCTCCTCTTTCCCGATCACCTTCAACGAATCTTCGGGGATAAAGTCGATATTGAGACCGATGATGAAGCGGCTGCCTTTTTCCAGTCCATCGGATTCCGCCCAGATTTTTCCGTTGTGGGAATTGATGATTTTTTCGCAAACATAGAGCCCCAGTCCGACTCCTTCAGTGTGAGTGGTACTGCTATCTTTTCCTCGTTGAAATTTTTCAAAGATATATCGAATTTCTTCTTTGGCAATTCCCATTCCGGAATCGGAAACAATCACCCTGACTTGATCATTCAACTCTTCCACTGTCACGCCAACCGTTCCCTTTTTGGTATATTTAATCGAATTATCCACCAAGTTTGAAATCACTTCTCGCATCTTGTCATTGTCAAAATATATTGCCGGAATTTTTTTCTTCGGTGCTCGATATTCAAGTTTCAATTTCTTGTTCTTAGCTGCCAACTCAAAACTATCCACCACGTCTTTCGCCAATTTCGTGATGTCATTTTTTTCAAAACGAAAAACCAGCTTGCCAGATTCAATTCGAGAAATATTCAATAAATCTTCCACCAACTTAATCAATCTTTCATTGGAGATAAAAACTTTTTCCAAAACATCTCTTGTCACCTTCGGAATTCTTCCATAGGTTCCATCAAGCAACAAAGAAATGAAGCCCTTGATTGAAGTGAGTGGTGTTCGAAGTTGATGCGAAGCAATCGAAATGAATTCCGTCTTCGCTCGATCAAGCTGATGAAGTTTTTCATAGGCCGTCACCAACTTCTCATTCATATCCTTCAACTCACTATTAGTGCTTCGAAGTTCAACCGTTGCGTCTTCCACTTTTTGTTCCAACTTTTCATTAAACTCTTTAACTTCTGAATACAACCGAGAATTGTCAATCGAAACAGCCGCTTGAGCCCCAATAATTTCCAGAACCTGAAAATCTTCATCATTATACATGTCCCCCGACTCCTTTGGCCCCAAAACCAACA
>DCVH01000054.1:7281-7422 GCA_002327335.1 Patescibacteria group bacterium UBA2193 | reverse complement strand
ACAATAATAAATAAATTATTAAACACTAAAAAACCATCACCTGCTTAAACTTTTAACCATAAACACAACGGTCGATTTCCAGATTTTCCAAAATCTTTTTGGTCTTGTAACTAATCTCCAGAGCCATTCAAGCCCAATTTT
>DCVH01000054.1:0-7221 GCA_002327335.1 Patescibacteria group bacterium UBA2193 | reverse complement strand
TGGTGCTCCGATTCCGACCAGGACAACTTCCCTGTCTTTGATTTCTGAATTAATTTTTTGATTATCCTTCTCCCCCATCACATCATATTCAATAAATTTGATGTCTGCTCGAAAATTTTTTGAAAATTTTTGAAGATCTTTTTTTTGGCTTAATCCATCTTTTTTGAAGACGAATGCTATTTTCAATTTCTTTTTTACAGAAACTTTGAGGATATGTCTAGCTAGATCAGCACCTGGGATTCTCCTTGAAGTATTCTTCCTTCTGAACCATCCCATCAATTTTATCCCAAAACCATCAACATTTTTCAAGTTAAACTTGTTTAAAATATCTCGATACTGTTCATCTCCATCAGCAAAGAGCAAAATTTCCGGATTTAAGGTTGTTATTATCAATGGCTTTTTGATGACACTTTTGACCAGATGCCTTTCAATAATTCTCAGTGTTTCCTCCTTGGAATGGCTTTGGAAATCTATTCCCCAAAATTTATTCATATTTTTAATCAAAATAAATTGAATCTATTGTGAAATAATGCTGTCTTCTTTTCTCTGTTTTGCTTTCAAAAATTTTAACCCCCGTCACCGGAATCAGCAAGTCAATCTCCCTTTCAATTTCATCCGCACTTTCAACAGCATCCTCTTTGAGCTTGGCGCCCTTAAGCTTTCCGAGATTTATATGAGGACGAAACTCTTTTTTTTCAACCTTGCCTGCCGGCAGGCAGGTTTCAATGTTGCTTATGACCTGCTCTATTTTATATCGAAGTTCAATCAATTGTTGGTTCTTGTCTCCAACCAACCAAATCATCTTAGGATTTTCCTTGCTCGGAGCGAGGATTATTTTATTCAAATGAATGTCAAAAATTTCAGTTCCATCCAGCACCTCAGCGATTCTGGGACACAATTCCATCAGATCATCATCCTCGAGATATCCCAGAAAAGACAAAGTGATGTGATAATTGTCTCGGTCAATCCACCTCATAACCTCCAATTTATCTCTGATTTTATCAATTTTTTTATCAATATATTTTTTCGCTTTTTCGTCAATGGCAATAGCAATAAAAATTTTTCTTTGCATAGACTAGGCTTGAATATTTTTAATTTCTTCCAATTCCTCATCCTTCTTCTTGTTATCCAATAAATCATTCATGAAAACACTAACAGCGGTAGCGAAAGGAACTGCGATGAGCACCCCCATAAAACCAGCCAGAATTCCACCAATCAGAAGGGATAAGATAATTACCACCGGGTCAAGCCCAACTGCTTTTTTCATAACAAGAGGCACGAGGACATTATTTTCTAATTGTTGGATGATGATATACAAAAAGGCGACAAACAGAGCTGTTATCGGAGAAATTGTTAGTGCCAATAATACAGCGGGAATGAAAGCCAACATTGGCCCAAGATATGGAATAACTTCGAAAAGTCCTCCCATCAAAGCCAATATGAGAGCGTATGGAACGCCGAAAGAAGACAAAACGATAAAATCTAGCGCAAAAATAATTACCGCCAAAGTGAATTGACCAACCATCCAACGTCCCATTTTGTACTGAATTCTCGAAGTCAAATCAAAAACATACTCCTGATGTTTTTTTGGAGTAACCGCTCGAATGAAACCACGAATTCCGTCCTTCTTAACAAGCATATAAAAAGACAAGGAAAAAACCAATAATATTTTGAATAAACCACCCAAAAAAACGAATGCATTAGAAAATGCCTGAGAAAAAAGTTCTGCAATCCTCGAAGAAGAATTTTCTATCAGTTTCTGAAAGCTATCCTCCGCATTATAATCAGCTGCAAGTGCAGTCAAATTATTAACAAAGCCACTTATTCCATTAAAATATTGCGGAAGATTCTTGCTTAATTGTTGAAACTCTTCGACTATTACTGGGGCAATCAGATAAATTACTCCACAAATAAAAGACAAGCCGATAGCATAAAGCACAACGGTAGTCAGGGTTCTTGGAATTTTTCTTTTTTCCAACCCCTCAACAATCGGCTGAGCAGCGCTCACGAGAAGAATTGCCACAAAAAGCAGAAGCAAAATGTCCTTGATCAAATAAACAAACCAAAGTGCCAACACAATCAGTATTGTTCTCCAAACGGTTCCACTTGAGATATTAATTTCTAATTTATTTATCATAAAATCAGATCTTTAAAAATCTTTTTATTTCATCCTCATTTTTATGCGGACCGACAACTGCCAAGTTGAGATTTCGCCCAATCAAATATTTTTGGGACACCTTGATTATATCACCTATAGTAACTTTGTCTATTTCAGCAAACAACTCGTCTGGTTGCTTAATTTCTTCTCGAAAAAGCTCTTGATCCCCCAAAAATGAGGCAACAGAACTGGAATCTTCCAATGACATCGTCATCATTCCCTTCAAATACTCTTTGGCATTTTTCAATTCTTTTGAAGAAACTTTCTTAGCCTTGAGAACTTTCACTTCCTTGATAATTAATTCGACTACCTTTTTCAAATTAGCATGTTCAACGCCAGCCCTTGCAAAAAAATAACCAGAGTCCGTTGATTGATCTGACGCTGCATCAACATAATAAGTTAAGCCATGTTTTTCTCGCAACAAATTGAACAATCGACTGCTCATGTTGCCACCAAGAATTGTTCCTGCCAAAACCATTGGGAAACGATCCTCGGAAAACATGTCACAAGCTCGGAATCCCATCAAAAGATGAGTTTGGTCCGTTTCTTTGAAATGAATTTTTAGTTGAGGAGTGGTTTGTTTTTCAATAACTTTTTTCTTCTTATTTTTTCCATTTTTTTTCGATTGAGCGCTGAATATCTTTTCAATTTCTTGCAAAGCTTCCTTTTCATCAAAATTTCCAGCCAAAATCATGACCGCTGAATTCATGGAATAATATTTTTTAAAATATTCCACCAAATCTTTGCGAGAAATTGTTCGAATGCTTTTTTGATTGCCAACAATGCCCCATCCCGCTGGTTGATCACCATATAGAAGTTCTTCAAAAACATCCCAAACATATCGGACTGGCATATCTTTATACATCGATTCTTCCTGTAAAATTACTCCCCGCTCTTTTTCAAGTTCTTTTTCGGGAAGCAAGGGATTAAGAAAAATATCGCTAACAACATCAAGCGCCAACTTCCAGTGTTGCTTCGGGGTTTTCACATAATAACCGGTTTGCTCTTTGCTCGTAAATGCATTCGACATACCTCCAATGCTTTCGATTTCCTCCATCGCCATTTTTGAAGTAGGTCGCTTTTTTGTTCCTTTAAAAACCATATGCTCCAAGAAATGAGAAATTCCGCTTGTCTTCTTGATTTCATATTTTGAACCAGTTTCCACAAGAATTTGCGCAGTCACAGTTTGCGTTTCATTCATCGGAACCAGAACAACTCTCAACCCATTTTTTAATTTAATTTTTTTATAATTCATTATTTTTTTACATTAAACTGTCATCCTGAGCGGAGGTTTAATTTTTTAATTAAACCGCAGTCGAAGGATCTGCAAACAGAAAAATTTTAATTAGTAATAACACGTCTAACAGAAAGATTTTTACGCGCTACTTTTTCTTACTTCTCGAAACTCGAATCAATCCGGAAAAAGGAATAATCTCAATTCCCTTTTTCTCTAGTTCATCAAGATAAATATTCATTCCAATTGAATCAGAAGAAATATGTCCAGCAATAATCACATTCAAATGCGCTGCTTCCGCCGCTTTTCGATGTTCCTCGCTTTGGTGCATACTGACAATCGTCCCAATTCCAGCATTTGCCATCGTCTGATAAATCTCCTTGGATCCCTCTGTCCCCCCGGTCATTTCAGTTATAACAACTTTGCCACAACGATTTTTTGGAGAACCAGTGAAAAGAATTGGACCAAATCCCTTTTTCTTTGCTTCACGATATTCCTCAATGTTCATCAAAACTTTCATAACATCTTCCACAATTCGAATCTTAACTTTGCTGATTTTTTCTTCAACGAATTTTGCAACACAATTATCAGCTGGCGTATGCACATTGATCAAATTAATTCCCAATAATTTTGCAGCGTCTATTGTTGCATAGTGATTAGAAGCGCTCACCCCTCTGGCAACTTCCGAAATTCTTTTGTGTATCATTTTTTCCGCAATCGTTACTGGCACTCCATACTTTTCCATCATATCAACTTGATAATCCATCACATCATCAATCCCCGCCAAAGCAGCTCCGATTGGATGGTGATTAATTATTAAGTCCACTCCAAACTCTCTTGCGATAAGAAGTCCACCCATCGTGATATCAATCCCCGCCAAAACTTTTTTAACATTCTTTTTCCCGTCATTAAAATGAATTTTTGTGTCTGAATAAGGATTTGTTAATCTGTCTTTATCAAAAAATTCTTTTTCATCTTTGGGCAATTTTTCATATTCTTCTTTTTTTCTTCCCAAAAATTCTTTTATTTCAGTTTTTGTTCGAAAATCATTCTTTATTCCCAGTTCAACCCCTAGGTCAAATATTTCTTTTACATTCATTTTTTTATAATTACAAATGATTAAACAGACTAGACGAGCAAAGAGTATATGTTTTTATCCACCTTAGACAAAGTGAAACGACTCGTTTGGATAAAAATATATACTCTTTGCTGTCAAGAAACTGGCATAATATGTTTCAACCTATTCTACCCGATTTTATCCCTTTTATCAAGCCAATCTTTGATTGCATCTTCGTAGTGACGCAATTTTGGAAATTTTGTATTAATCAACACCGTTGACTTCGCTATCTTCGCTAGTCTCGGAAATTCATCGGATCCAACCGGCAAAACGCTTACATTTTTGATGCCAGCGATTTCAAATAATTTCAACACTCCCTCATACCAAGTAACTGCCCCTTCGTTAATAAGATGATACACGCCAAATGGATATTTTTCTTCAAGAAGACTCTTGGTTGCCTCCGCTAAATCAGAAACATAAGTGAAACAAGATTTTTCACTATCCACTCCTTTTAATTCGTTTCTTTCTTTTGCCAGATTTAACATTGTTTCGAAAAAACTTTTTTTGGCATTCTCACTTTTTCCTGGCAAACCAAAGAGTTTCGAAATTCTGACTAAATAATATTTCCCTCCAACTTTTTTCACATTATCCTCACCTCTTGCTTTTGATTCACCATATTTTGAAATCGGACTTTTTTCGTCATCTTCAACATATTCACCTTTTTCTCCATCAAAGACATAGTCCGTGACATATTGCACAAAAACCGCATCGATTTCTTTCGCAATTTCTGCTAATGTTTTTGGCGCATCAGCATTAAGCGCCAGCGCTTTTTTGAAACCCTCTTCAGTCTCTGCCTCATCAACATTATTATATGCTGCGCAATTAATTATGATTTCAGGCTCTTCTTGTCTGATTTTTTCATTTGATGATTCTGCATCAGTAATGTCAATTTCCCCAAAATCCCAACCAAGCACTTCATAATTTTCATCTTGACCAAATTGTTTCACAATCTCTCCGCCAAGCATCCCTCTTGCCCCAATAACTAAAACTTTTTTCATAGCACTTGTTCTTAATTTCTATTCTCGTAATTTTTTTTGTAATAATCAGCATACACTCCTGATTTCACCGCTTTCCACCAAACTTGATTTTTTTGGTACCAATCAACTATCATCTTCATTCCGTCCGAAAAATCAACTTGCGGTTCCCAACTCAATTCATTTTTGATTTTGGAAAAATCGATTGCATATCTTTTGTCATGGCCTTTTCTGTCTGCCACAAATTCAATCGATTCTTCTCCCTTTTTCATCAATTCAAGAATTTTGTAAGTAATTTCCTTGTTGGTTTTTTCAGTTGCTCCGCCAACACAATAGGTTTCTCCGATTTTTCCTTTTTGCAAAATCAAATCAATTGCTCGACAATGGTCTTCCACCCAAAGCCAATCACGCACATTCATTCCATCTCCATAGAGTGGAATTTTTTTATCTTCAATCAAATTAGTAATAAACAACGGCATTAATTTTTCCGGAAACATATATGGCCCATAATTATTGGAACAATTTGAAATAGTGATCGGCAAATTAAAAGTGTGAAAATATGATCGCACCAAGTGGTCCGAAGACGCCTTGGAAGCGCTGTAAGGGCTTCTGGGGTCATAAGGAGTGGCTTCATTGAATGGATCATCATTTGGTCCCAAGGAACCAAAAACTTCGTCCGTAGAAACATGATGAAAACGAATATTTCCGTTCTGACGAGCTGCTTCAAGCAAATTAAAGGTCCCCAAAACATTTGTTCTCACAAATTCTTCCGGCCCCAGAATTGAACGATCCACATGAGATTCAGCAGCAAAACTAACAATCACATCCGGCTTTTCGGAAGAAATCACTTTTTCCACCTCATCCTTTTGAGCAATATCGATTTTAATAAATTTGTAATTTTTCAAACTTTCAACATCTTTCAAATTCTCTAAATTCCCAGCATAAGTCAAAACATCAACATTTACAATTTCATCTTCCAAATGATTTTTTGCCCAATAATGAATGAAATTTGAACCGATGAACCCTGCTCCTCCAGTGATTAGTATTTTCATGGATTAATTTTTGAATTTTTAATTTTTAATTTTGTAAATAAATCCTAATTTTTAATTTCTTAATTGCAATACTTCTTCGTTTTCTTATACTTTTAAATTTTATGACCATCTCTTGCTGTTGTCATTCCTGCGAAGGCAGGAATCCATTATGAGAATAACGTTAACTTCATTTTTTGTTTTTAATAATCAATTAACGTCATCTGACTAATGGATTCCGGACTAAATCCGGAATGACAAAAAAATGTTTTTGCTGTCGAATCATCTAAATATTTCAACTACCCATTCTTAGGTCCCCAAATTTCTTCCATGACACAATTCCAAGTAAATTTATATTCATCTTTTGCGTCAAACAAGTGTGATTGAAAATTAACCACAATACTTTCAACTTCTCCCAACGCTTTCCAGCCGTGCATTATTCCTGGTGGAATTTTGAGAAATCTCGGTTTTTGAATTCCCAGAATAACTTTGTTTGCCTGACCGAAAGTTGGAGAGTCAACTCGAACATCAATCATTGAAACCTGCAACCTCCCTCTTGTAACAGTAAATTGATCAGTGTGAATTTCATGAAGATGCCAACATTTCACCACTCCCGGATCAGTTGCACTTTGATAAACATGCGTTGTTGGGATAACACTCCCTTTCTTATAATCATCCCATCCTTCGCTCCAAAGCTCAATCACATCCCC
>DCVH01000060.1 GCA_002327335.1 Patescibacteria group bacterium UBA2193 | reverse complement strand
TTGCAACTTTTGCGAGAGGGCAGTGGAAGTATTGTTGATAAAATGATTTGGCAAGATGAAAACAGCCTTTCTTTGAAACTTTTGACGAACATTGACAAGCTCTTGAAAAAGAATAAAATAGAGAAAGAACAATTGAATAATATTGATGTCGATTCGGATCAAACGACATACAGTTCAACAAGAATCGCCAGAACCGTTGCGGAAGCGGTGCGTTATTGTTTGACAAACTAAAAAAAGTGTGTAGAATAACTTTCACACGCTAACAAAGCTGGTTGACCCCAGCAAAAGGGCTAAATTAGGGGAGTACAAATGAATAAAATCGTCTATTAAAAATCCAATCTAAAAAAAGGATCAGTTACGCTGGTTGGCTTTTTTGTTCCCATTTGGGTCTTATATTTTTGCTGTTTTTCTCTTGAACAAAAACGCAAGCACATAGGTCTCAAAAGTCAATAGAATCTTTTAGTAAATAATGAAAAACACCCATGCCAACAGAAAAAAAGCTTGCTGTAAAGTCACGTTTCAGCTCACACTCAAGTCTTTCGAAGAGGAAATTTTTCAAAAAGCGTTCGATGGTTTCATTGCCGAACTTGATTGAGCCACAGACTGCTTCTTATGAATGGTTGTTGGAGAGTGGTTTGCGAGAGGTTTTGGACGAAGTTTCTCCAATTGGGGATTTTACTAACAAGGAAATGGAATTGTCTTTTGGTGAATATTACTTGGATGAACCGAAATATGACGAGGTTACATCAAAAAACAAAAATGTTTCCTATGACGCGCCACTTCGAATCAAAGCTTCTTTGCTTTTGAAAAAAACTGGAGAAGTTCGAGAGCAAGAAATTTTCTTGGCGGACTTTCCATTGATGACAGACCGAGGAACTTTCATTATTAATGGAGTGGAAAGAGTTGTCGTTTCACAATTAATTCGAAGTCCTGGCGTTTTCTTCACCATGGAATATAACAAAGGGCGAAAGCTTTTTGGAGCGAAAATTATTCCTAACAGAGGTGCTTGGCTTGAACTTGAAACAGATTTTGATGGAGTGATTTGGGCAAAAATTGATAGAAAAAGAAAGATTCCTGTAACCTCAATTTTGAGGATTTTTGGTTTGGAAACGGATGACAAAATATTGAAGATGTTCAAAGATATTGATAATGGAGAAACCTCTTTTATTAAAGAAACTCTTGAAAAGGATCCAGTAAAAAACCTTGGAGATGCTTATCGAGAAATCTATAAAAGACTTCGACCGGGAGATTTGGCGACCGAAGAAAATGCAAAACAAATGGTGGACAGCATCTTTTTTAGTTTTGACCGTTATGATTTTAGTCGAGTCGGAAGATATCGATTGAATATGCGACTTGAAATGAAGAAGGATGAATCAAAAGAGGAAAATCGTATTCTCGGCATTGATGAATTATCAGCGATTATCAAAGAGGTTATTAATCTCAACAATGATCCTCAAGCGAAACCAGATGACATTGACCATCTTGGATCAAGAAGATTGAGAGGGGTTGGAGAATTGGTTCAAAACAGAGTTAGAATCGGATTGGCTCGAATGAGTCGAAATATCAAGGACCGAATGAGTACTTGTGATCCTTTAACTGTTGTTCCGGGGCTTTTGATTAACCCTCGACCAGTAGCTGCGATTATTAAAGAATTTTTTGCTTCTTCTCAACTTTCACAATTCATGGATCAGGTTAATCCATTAGCAGAACTTGAGCACAAGAGAAGGTTGAGCGCAATGGGACCGGGAGGATTGACTCGAGAGCGAGCCGGATTTGAAGTTCGAGACGTTCACTCATCTCACTATGGAAGAATTTGCCCAGTGCAAACTCCAGAAGGTCCGAACATTGGTTTGGTTGGACACTTGGCTTGTTATGCACGAATCAATGAATATGGATTTATTGAAACACCTTATCGAAAAATTCACAGAGAACTTTCAGTGGATTCAAAAAACTGGGAGGGCAGAATTTTGGCAGAAAATGTCAAAGATAAAAAAGGAACAGTGATTTTGAAAAAAGGCGAGCAAATTTCTGGTGAAAATATTGCAAAGATTAAGAATTCTGATAAGAAAGAAATTAAAGTAGTTCCATTTATTGGCGAGGAAATTGTTTATATGAACGCCAGTGTTGAGGAAAAAAACAGAATCGCTCATGAAGGTGTTTCTCAGGATGATTTTAGCAATGTTCTTGGGGAGCAAGTTGCTGTTCGTTATAAAGGGGAACCACAAACGGTTGATTCTGATGATTTGGATTATATCGATGTTTCTGCAAAACAATGTATTTCTGTTGCAACATCCCTGATTCCTTTTTTGGAACATGATGATGCAAACCGAGCGTTGATGGGTTCAAACATGCAAAGACAAGCAGTTTCTTGTGTGAAACCGCAGTCTCCAATCGTGGGGACCGGCTTGGAGGATAAAGCAGCAGCTGATTCCGGACAGGTGGTTCTTGCTCGAACTGAAGGAGAAATTATTGAGGTTGACGCAAGTCACATCACAGTTAAAGAAGTTGCCGCAGAAGGCAAAAAGGCAAAGAAACGAGTTTACCAACTCTATAATTTTGCTAAATCAAATGCTTTCACTTGCATGAACCAAGTTCCTCGAGTTTCAAAAGGACAGAAGGTCAAGCGAGGCGACTTGTTGGCTGATGGAGCTTCAACTGAAAATGGAGAACTTGCACTTGGACAAAATGTTTTGATGGCTTTCATGCCTTGGGAGGGATTCAACTTTGAAGATGCGATTATTATTTCTGAAAAACTTTTGCGAGATGACCGATACAGCTCAATCCATATTGAAGATTTGAAAGTTGATGTTCGTGACACAAAGCTTGGACCGGAAGTAGTGACTAGAGATATTCCGAACATTGGTGAAGACCGATTGAGAAATCTTGACGAAAACGGTGTAATCAGAATTGGAGCAGAAGTTGGTT
>DCVH01000012.1:3101-3695 GCA_002327335.1 Patescibacteria group bacterium UBA2193 | reverse complement strand
CTTGAATTTGATGCAACTGGAGAAAAATATAGTTCTGATCAAGGAAAAGCTCGGGGGAAAGTGATGATATATAATAAATATTCATCTGCACCTCAATCTTTGGTTGCAACTACAAGAATCCTTTCGAAAGATGGAAAACTTTTTCGTCTGATCGACTCAGTGATTGTTCCGGGAATGGAAGGTGAAACCCCGGGGAAAATAGAGGCAAAAGTTTCTGCTGATAAGCCGGGCTCAAGTTTTAATATTGAAGCATCTTCTTTTACGATTGAAGGATTTAAGGGTAATCCTAAATATGAAAAGTTTGAAGTTGTTTCTGCGGATGCCATGGTTGGTGGATCTGATAATTCTGACAACAAGCTGGTTAAATATATTCTTGGAAAAGATATTGATACAGCCAGAACTGGAACATTGGAATCGCTTGAAAAATCTTTCGAGGATGAGATTAAGAAATATATCGAAGATTCTCGTGGATATGTGTTGGATTCTGCAAAAAAGGAAATCATAGAAAATAAATCTTCTCTCGATGCGGATGATGTGACAGACAAATTTAACTACACTATTAAACAAAAAATCAGGTTGATGACTTTTTCTGAA
>DCVH01000012.1:0-3046 GCA_002327335.1 Patescibacteria group bacterium UBA2193 | reverse complement strand
AAGAAGGTTGACATTGGTTATAATCCGGGATGGCTTAGTGGTGTGCCAGTTTCAGAGCAAAAGATTTATATAGAAGAAAAGCGGGATATTTTTGATGAATAATTTCTGAAATTGTTTTAAAATATTGCATTAAAGGGATTTTTTTGTGGGTATTTTTCGGAAAAATTTATGTCATAGCGCAAAAACGGTTTATTTGCTTGACAGAAAAAAGTAATTAGTATATCATCTCTTATATTGAATATTAAGATATTTTCGAGACAGGCTCAGGGAACTTAATATTTGCAAGATATCTACCAAATAAGCCTTTGGGCTTGATTGGTACGTTTAATTGTTGTCCGAAACATGGCTAAAGAAATTGTAAAATTGGAAGGTGAAATAGCGGAACTTCTTCCGAGCACAATGTTTCGTGTTAAATTGGAAAATGGGCATATTATTTTGGCACATATTTCCGGAAAAATGAGAATTCATTTCATCAAGCTTATGCCGGGCGACAAAGTTGAAGTTGAAATGAGCCCTTATGATTTGACCAAGGGAAGAATTACAAAAAGATTATAATAAAAAGTTGATATTTGTATAAATTATGAAAGTTCAAGCTTCGGTTAAAAAAAGATGCATAAACTGCAAAATCGTTAAAAGAAAAGGACGAGTTTATGTTATCTGCAAAAATCCTCGACACAAGCAGAGGCAAGGGTAATTTAATTTTTAATTTTTAATTGATAGTTTTTAATTAAACAAATTCAATTTAAAATGATTCAATTGGTTTAATTAGAAGTTAATAACTATTAGTTAGTAAATAAATCAGATATGGCAGTTAGAATAGCGGGAATAAATATCCCAGATAACAAAAGAATAGAAATTGCATTGACCTATATCTATGGAATAGGCGCTTCTCAGTCCGGAAAAATTCTTGATGAGATTGGAATTGATAAAAACATTAGAACAAATAAATTAAGTGAGGATGATGTTAAAAAACTTCGAGTTGAAATTGAAAGTAAGTATACTCTTGAAGGGGAACTGAAAAGACAAGTGATGATGAATATTAAAAGATTGAGAGAAAATGGAAGTTATCGAGGAACTCGACATGCAAAGGGTTTGCCAGTAAGAGGACAGAGAACCAAGACAAACACCAGAACAGTTCGAGGAAATAAGAGAATGACAATGGGAAGTGGAAAGAGAAAAGTTGAAAAGACCTAGTATTTAACAAGATTATATATTTCGTATCGTAATAATTTAAGTTTATATAAAAATGTCTGCTGAAAAGGAGCAAGAAAAAAAAGAAGAAATGCAAGATGAATCCGTAAAAGACGGTTCTGCTGTTATTGAAGAAAACATGGAATCTATTGATGAGAATCAAGCAGTTGAAGGAGAATCAACCGAAGAAAATTCGGCTCTTTTGAAGAAGAAAAAACGAAAAGTTCGAAGACAAGTTCAAAGAGGACGAGCCTATATCCGATCAACCTATAACAACACTATGATCACTTTGACTGATTTGCACGGAAATGGTTTGGCTTGGTCTTCAGCGGGGCTTCTTGGTTTCAAGGGAGCAAAAAAAGCAACAACCTATGCTGCTAATCAAGTTGTGCTCGATGTTGCAGAAAAAGTTGCAAAATATGGATTAAGCGATTTGGAAATTTATGTTAAAGGAGTTGGTTCCGGACGTGAAGCCGCAATTAGAGGTTTGGCGCAAAAAGGATTCAATTTGACTCTTATTAAAGACAAAACTCCAATTCCACATAATGGTTGCAGGCCTCGAAAACCTCGAAGAATCTAATAACTTTAAACTGAAAAGACCTAAGATTTAAATTATATGGCAAGAAATATTAGTTCAAAATGCAAATTGTGCCGAAGAACCGGCGAAAAACTTTTTTTGAAAGGGGACCGATGCGCTTCTCCGAAATGTGCTATTGTGAGAAAGCCTTATGCTCCTGGAGCTCACGGAAACAGCGGTTCAAAAAGAGGATTGTCTGAATATGGAAAGCAATTGATGCAAAAGCAAAAAATCAGAAGAATGTATGGAATTTCAGAGAGACAATTCCGAAGACATTTGGATGATGCCAAAAAAGGACAAGGTGTCGTTGGTGACAACTTGATTGCGATTTTGGAAATGAGACTTGATAATGTCATTTATCGACTTGGAATTGCAGATTCAAGATATCAAGCTCGACAGATTGTTGGGCATGGTCATTTGCAAGTGAACGGAAAAAATCTTGACATTGCTTCAGCTTCTTTGAGAGTTGGCGATACTGTTTCAGTTAAAGACATCAAGAAGGAAAAGAATTATTTCAAAGATACTCAAGCGATTTTAAAGAAAAAAGGCGGAACTCCAGGATGGCTCGATTTTGATGCGGGAAAGATGGAAGGGAAGATTCTTTCAAAGCCAACCAGAGATGAAGTTGGTGTTAGCATTGACATTCAAGGAGTGATTGACTTCTATTCTCGATAAAATAGATTTAATTTATTATTTCCAACTTAAACATTAAATAAAAAAAATGTTATCAGTATCACTTCCAAAATCTTCAAAATATGAAGAAATTAGCAAGAATTCAGGAATCTTCACAATTGAAGGTTGCTATCCTGGCTATGGAACAACTCTTGGAAACGCTCTTCGAAGAGTGCTTCTTTCTTCTTTGTCCGGATCAGCTGTGACTATGGTGAAAATCAAAGGCGCT
The DNA here is from genome assembly GCA_002327335.1 of Patescibacteria group bacterium UBA2193. GTDB lineage: Bacteria > Patescibacteriota > Minisyncoccia > Moranbacterales > DUUL01 > UBA2193. The sequence goes on along the minus strand of DCVH01000012.1, from coordinate 377 downwards.
ACTCATGAATTCACTACTATCAAGGGAGTGAAAGAGGATGTGGTTCAAATGATTTTGAATCTTAAGCAAGTTCGATTCAGACTTCATGGAGAGGAAAGTGCTACTGTTTTTTTGAAAGCTAAGGGAGAAAAAGAAGTGACTGCAAAAGATATTAAGTCAACTTCTGAAGTTGAGGTTTCAAATATTGATCAACATATTGCCACTTTGACATCAGGTTCTTCTGAGCTTGAAATGGAAATCAAAATTGAAAGAGGGATTGGTTATGTTCCAGTTGAACAACAAATTCGAGAGGATAAAGAAATTGGAGCAATCGCTGTTGATGCAATTTATAGTCCGGTTGTTCGAGTGAATTTTGGAGTGGGAAATATGCGAGTTGG
>DCVH01000052.1 GCA_002327335.1 Patescibacteria group bacterium UBA2193 | reverse complement strand
CAAAGTGTTCAGAAGTAAATTTGGTTTTGTTGGATTGATAGAGGTAATCGGACCATCAATTTTTTCAATTTTTACTCGGTCTCCTCCTCCGTGATATTCATTTCCCTTGATGTTATAGGCCCAAGAAATCGCTTCCGCTATTTTTTCAGCATTCAATCGGTCCCGATCAAAAACCGCTACTTCAATGATTCCAGTATTATTAACTCGCTTAACATCAATTTTGTTTTTCCAATATTCTTTTTTCTTTTCAGCGTCCAATGGAAAATCAATTTTCGCATCAAAAGGTGATTCAAGAATATTTTGAACAAATGATTCACTATAAATCACTCTTGCCAAAATATCACTCAAATACTCAGCAGATTTTGCGGCAGAAAAAGCATCCACCTTGTCATTCGGCTGAACTTGAATTACCAGAATACTCACTTTTGATCCATACTGTGGAGTCAAAAAAGCTGATATCGAAAAGACAATGGCAGCAACCAACACGGTTATTGTCAAAACTGTTTGCCATTTTTCTCTAATTTTCTGTAAAAATTCCATTATTTTAAATTAAACTTTATTAAACTTATTAAACTTACAAATCGCATTCCTAAACTAAACAAGTGCATTCCCCCTCAATAAATGTTTTTTCGCAGCTGCCGTGTGAAACGAAAGGCCGAAGAAAAAATATTTCTTGAGGGGGAATTTGCCCTATTTTTTAAAATACGAAAATCATAATATTATCCAAGTTTCATCGCTGTTACATAAGCATCCTTGTTCTTTGAAAATTCTTCTCGAATCTTGTTCTTGCTCAAAAACGCTGGGACAATATCTTTCATCAAATAACTCTGGGTTCTGATTCTCAAGTGCACTTTCTGATTATTGTTCAACTTATATTTCGTCTTTGAAACATAATCTTGAAATCCATAGAACAGTGCAATCGTGAATCCTTCTCTTCCATCCAAAAATCCCAATCTCGCAAAATACATCCAGGAAAATCGAAGGAACGGAGCAAACGGCAAGAAAAACCAAATATCTTTCATGATCGCTTTGAAATAATAGAAATTAGCGAAGAATTCAAACCAGTTAATTTCCACTCCCTGATCAACCACTTTTTGAATATAGTTTGCTTGATAGGTGCTGTAACGATTGAATCTTTCGAAAAATTGACCAAAAGTTCTGTCGCTGAAGTGAAGCATGTCTCCGCCATTTTTCGGATTGATATTTTTCACTCGCGATTTATCAAGAATAATGTGCGCGTGAACATCACGGTCTTCATAGCGACAAGTGTTTCTGAAAAGTCGCACGTTATAGAGTGGATACCTTCCTCCCCATCGTAAAAATTTTCCGAAAAAGAAATGTTTTCTTGCAATGCCATAGCCATCAAAATTTTCGATCTCTCCAGTCTCAAGCATTTCTTGAATATTTTTCGCAAGTTTTTCCGTCACAACTTCATCACTATCAAGAAGCAGAATCCAATTATTTTTTGCTTTGGGAATCGCCCAGTTTTTCTGTTTGGCACTATAAACATATTTATGTTGCAAAACCCTTGCTCCATATTTTTTCCCAAGCTTTTTGCTTTCTTCTGAAAAAGAACTATCCACTAAAATTATTTCATCCGCCCACAAAACAGATTGAATCGCCCCTTCGGCCAAATCCAAGTCTTCTTTCTTTGTTGGAATGATTACTGATAGCTTTCTTTTTCGCATAAGAATGCTTTGCTTAAAATTAATTCATAAAACATTGCAGTATACATGAAACAAGAAATTTGTCAATGGCGTAAAAATATTTCTGGAATTCAGAGTCGGGGTTTTGTTTTTTCGGCGGAATATAATAATAGTGAAGATCCCTAATAATTACTACGTAAAAACTTTCTTCAAGTCAGAACTTGACAAAATTTAAAAAATATGCAATGCTTGGCAGTTCTGAGGAATCTTTTTGACATCTCATTGTTATGAAAATTTCAGACAAAGAGACATTAAAAAGCATTTGAACGTTCATTGAAAAACATTTTGTCATTCCTACGAAGACGGTTTCACCGGAAAAACCAGCCTTTTTCGTTGGCATGACAAAATAACAAAACAATCAAACAAAGCTCTGAAAAAGAGCAAAAAAGGAGCACAAAATGAAAAAAATTATTTCTCTGCTTATCATGATCATCGTTTCCCTGGCAAGTTTCTCATCCTCGGCTTTCGCCCAGGACGACGAAAAAACTTCCCGAAGCCTGTTGTTTTTTACAGGCGAATACACAAGCCCGGAAGTCGGCGACTCATTTATGGGATGGAAGGCATTCGGTAAACACACAGTTTATCGGGACGCCGACCGAACGGACAGCATTGGGGGGTTCGGCGCCACATACAAAGCCGAACCGGATAATGATTATTGGAAAGTCGATTTGTGGGGGTTCATCACGATCCCCTACGGATACGACGTTTCCCTAGGCTACAGCGAAAAGTCCAGCGATGCTCGGTATGTTTTTGCCGGCGTCGACCATCGCTACGCAAAGGTAGGTGGAACAAAGTGGGCCCTTTTCTTTGACGCGAAGAACTTTTTCGCGTTGAACGACAAAGGCGAGGGATATTTGGATGTTTACACATCCGCCCTCTACCCCATCGGCAAAAGAGTTAAAGTCGGAGCCAATGTGGTCGTTGACCATTATTGGACCGGAGAGAGCCGAGAAAAGCTCTTCGCCGGAGGAGTCGGACAAGTCAGATTAACCGACGACATCGCCATCCGTGCCCGGGTTGGACGAACCTGGGACTGGCGAGATCGGGGGGATACGTACTCCGATCAGATCCGGTTGGACTTGAAATTCATGTTCTGAGCGTTAATCCAGCTCGAAAATTAAATGTGAAAGGAGGGCAAATTTAACTTGAATAAAAAAAGGGACTCAATAAAATACTGAGCCCTTTTTTCTTTGTCTTTTCCTCTCCTCCTTTGATGGCCTGCCTGCCGGTAGGCAGGGAGGGGGCAGGGGGAGGGTGTTAATAAGGACCAAATTTTGTTATTTATAAAAATCCAAAAGCTTGACAAAGGAAATTATTTATAGCAAACTATGCTGTTCTGAGAAAATATTATGAAGTTTTTTGAAAACTGAATACGATTTCCAAATACCGCCTCAAGAGAGAATTTTTAATTCTTAATTTTGTAATTTTTAAATAATTTCTTAAATCTAAATTTTTAAAGAAAAAATAGAAATGTTTAGAAATTAAACATTAATATTTATTTATAAAATTATAAAATTATAAAATTCCCTTCTAGGGTGGTGTTTGGAAGTCAATAAAAAACAACAGCAGCCCTTGAAAAAAGGGCAAAAAAAGGAGAGTGCATCATGAAGAATATTATGTTGGCAATGGTAATGGTATTATTGGCAATGGTTTTCTCCGCGGAAGTTTTCGCGGAAGTCCCGCCCGTTTCGGGAATCCGCCAATGCACGTTGTGCGATGGTGGACAAACAACTTTCAGCAACAACCCCTGGCTCCTGTCTGAGTACCCAGGGAAAGTTGTCTGGATAGCGTTTCGTGCTAAGGACGCCACCACCCCTCGGCAAGTTTTTATCGCCGGGGTTGGGACTGACCGGCTAATTGTTCACAATCAGCGACTAGTTGTCGGGGCCGTTGACCCGATAAAACTGGCAAACTCATATTTCGGCGCCAAGTTCTATAAGTTCGGTGCCGGAGTAAGTATCCCAGCGACAAAGTCGACCGCTATTGAAACAGTTGGCTTGATGCTTGATATTCCGCTTTTAACGGAATTGCCCAACCCAGCAAAGGTGGTGACAGACTCCGGGTGTAGCAATCCATACCAGATAGACAGGTATGACTGGGAAAACATCATGCCAGCCGGCTCGCTTTTTTTCAAATTTGACAGCGTAGCCAAAAAAGTTACCTTCGGCAAGAGAGACATCGGTTGGGCACGAATCTTTGACTGCGTACGGGGGTTAATGAGCTGGCTTCAAATAAAGGATTATTATGCCACCGGCCCACTTTTTTACAGTAAAGATGGCGTCATCGGAGGAGAGGTGATCAACGCAAATCCCCCGCCTCGGTTTGCGAAAAAAGTCCTCGGAGACTGCCAAAATGATTATGGGGTCTCCAATTTGAAAGATTTGGTTGTGACAGTAGAGAGATCGGCACCACAATCAACCTCCTGTTTCCTTTCATTAAAGGCACGCTTCGGAAACGAGACAGTGACACTCTTCTGCTGGAAAGATGTTTTTGTTCCCTTGACAGCAGGGAACCCGCCGATTGACTTGGGGGCATATTTTCCTGATATTGATTTCACAAAGCAGTATAAGCCCACTGAAGGCAATGCTTTGTGGATGGGAATTGTCGCACCCGGAAGCTGTGGCGAATATTTTATTAACGGGGACGCCTGGCAAGCAAAAATTCCGTTAAAAGTGGTGTTTGCGGAGGTGAATAAAACCTCCACTCTGAACTCGTTCAAGATAAAGTTGAATATCAGGGTGAATTCCACTTTGGTTTGGACAGTTGAATGCAAAACTGTCCAAGAAACCGGAGTATGGAATTCAACAGTGCTTAAAAAACACCTGCCGAACTATGTTTTTTCAAAGCAATATTGCCCATCACTGACGGGCAACACCGTCTGGGCAGCATACTAATGTAATTTCACAAATGTGAAAGGAGGGCAAATTTAACTTGAATAAAAAAAGGGACTCAATAAAATACTGAGCCCTTTTTTCTTTGTCTTTTCCTCTCCTCCTTTGATGGCCTGCCTGTCGGTAGGCAGGGAGGGAGCAGGGGGAGGGTGTTACACAAAAAAACAATATACTCTTTACAAAAATCCAAAAACTTGACAAATTACAAAAACCATAGTAGAATATACCGTTCGGTGTATTTCTGGGAAAAACTCGGTTATTAGCTTGATTTTCAAAATCACCCAAAAATATTTAACCTTTTTATATTGTAAAAACAATTAGACATCCCAAGCAGATTCAAGGAATCTTTTAACACTAAACTATTTTTCAAAAAAGATCCCTTAAATTTGCTCAAGATAAGATCCGAGCAATCAGAACTTTGAAAACTGAATATGATTTCCAAGTACCGCCTCAAGAGAAAATTTTTAATTATTAATTTTGTAATTTTTAAATAATTTCTTAAATCTAAATTTTTAAAGAAAAAATAGAAATGTTTAGAAATTAAACATTAAGATTTATTTATAAAATTAAAAATTATAAAATTACAAAATTTCCTCCTAGAGTGGTATTTGGAAGTCAACAAAAAACAACAAACAGCCCCGAAAAAGGGCAAAGGAGCATGCGATGAAAAAGTTTAACCTGTTCAGAAGTCTGGCAATGATGTTCGTGACCGTTTTTGTTATCGGTTGCGGTGGTGGAGGTGGCGGTAGCGATAAAGACGATACCACTCCACCAGTAAACAACGAGGTTCCGACGGCATCCGACCTTCGTCGTTGCACTCTGTGTGACGACGGAATTGATCTGCTGGGTAGCAATGCCTGGCTTATCGAAAAGTTCGGCGAAAAGACATTC
>DCVH01000009.1:18387-19632 GCA_002327335.1 Patescibacteria group bacterium UBA2193 | reverse complement strand
GCAATTTCCCTGTCGATTGGCAGGTAATAAGCTCCGAAATAAGGTCTTTCAATCTTCTTGTTTTTTATAACCTCGTTAATAGAAGAAATTATGTTATTGATTGGCATAATAAAACCAACACTTTTACCGTCTTTTTCAACTCGATTCGCTATTCCAATCATTGTTCCATTGAAATCAACTGCTGGACCACCAACATTACGATTGCTTATTTCTACGCTTGTCATGACAGCTCCTTCCATTTTTTCCGAAGAAGATAGTTCAGAATTAAGCAAAGAAAAACCTCTGTCATTCTCTTGAACAATCCCTTGAAAATATATATTTTGATATTCCCCGCCAGTATTGCCACAAATAATTATTTTCTCGCCATTTTCAAGTTCATCAGAATTTCCAAATTTAGGAACAGAAAAATTTTCCCCGTTAATCTTATAGAAAACCAGATTACTATATTGGTCTATTGCCAAAAGTTCTGCATTATATTCTTGCCCGTTAGAGCCAAGAATCTTATAAAGATTGTCTTCATTCTTTGCATCCTTTGTCCATTCATCAATGACACTAACGACTATTCCATCGCTCGTTAGGATAATTCCCGTTTTAATACGATTTTCAATATCATCACTCGATTTAATCTTCAGCAACCCTTCATTGCCAACCCCGTCATCACCGTTTTTAAAAGTAACGATACTCACAATCGAAGGAGCAACACTTTCGGTTGTCTTGGCTAAAGAAAAATCTTCTTTAACCATAATTTGTTCAGTTTTATTAATTATGGTAACTCTATCATTAGCATTTTTAAAAAATTCCACTCTCTTAAAAACATTACAATTAGCAGCCCACGGCATAAAAAATCTTTCGATGACAAAAAATGCTAATCCGCTGATCAGAAAAATACCAACAATAATAAAAATAATTTTTACTATTTTTTTAAAACCAATTTTCATAATATTTATAATAAACTATTACTAAACGACTAAATTCCATTCGGTTGTCATCAGCACCCCCGCTAACAACAACAGAGATAAAAATATATTTGCTAACAACCTTTTCGAGGTAAAATCTCTTTTAAGATAAGAGCGAATCGCATCCCAGAACACATAAAAAACTATAAGTGTCGCCACGCCGGTTGTCAAATAACCAAAAGGCCAAAAGGTAATCCCCCACGCCCATTGTGACATCACAACTGACAATGCTAGTGTTAGAAAAAATACCGCTCCTTGGTTATTCTTCATTAGGCCCTCCTCTTTTTTC
>DCVH01000009.1:0-18302 GCA_002327335.1 Patescibacteria group bacterium UBA2193 | reverse complement strand
GTTGTATCGTAACGATACAACTTCAGTCGATAGACCCCTAACACCGAGAAATAATAAACCACCAAAGACAGGAAAATAAAAACCTGTTTCTCAATTGCGTTATCAATAAAATAAAGCAAAGAAACAGAGCTCAAGCTTAAAAAGAATGGGATTGCCAAAAAACGAAGTTTTCTGGCAAGTGGCCAAATTATAAAAAAAGAAAAAATAATCAAGAAGACAACAACCCAAACAACAAAACTCTCCCTCATCGCCAAAACTTCGAGGGCGATAACGAATATCAAGCTATAAAGAATTGGCTGCAGCTTGAAAAACATAAATAATTAATATTTTACAACTAAAAAATTTTAAATAAAATTTAGAATTAGAAATTGTCATAGTCACGCATCACTAGCTGCGCTTCTGCTTGCTTGATAGTTTCAATGACCACCGAAACCACAATCAAAATCCCCGTTCCTCCAACTGTCATTGTCTTTATTCCTGTTATTCCCTGAATAACAAAAGGAAGGACTGCAACGGCTCCCAAGAAAAGTGCGCCCGAAAGAGTAATGCGATTTGTAATGAAATTTAAATATTCCATTGTTGGCTCGCCTGGCCTTATTCCAGAAACGAACCCTCCTTGTCTTTGAAGGCCTTCTGCCACTTTTTTAGGATCAAAAGTAACTGCTGTATAGAAAAAGGTAAACAAGACAACAAGCACAAAATAACAAGCACCATAAAAAAATTGATTGGAAAACAAATCCGCTATTGTTCCAGCAATTTTTGCAACTGACGCATTAGAACTATTTGCCAAGAAACCGGAAACAACTCCCGGAAACAACATAATTGACATCGCGAAAATGATTGGTATAACACCAGCTTGATTAACTCGCAAAGGCAAACTTGATCCTCCGCCACCTTGAAGTTTTCCACTTCTAATTCTTTTTGCAAAAGAAATAGGAATATTTCTTTGTCCCTCAGTGACATAAACAACGGCTGCGATTGTTAGAATTGAAATCACAACAAAACCAAAATAAGTCAAAACTTGAGTTGGATCCCAAGTCGCAATAATTTGTTTGATAGTTGTTGGTAAAGCAGAAACAATTCCAGCGAAAATAATCAAAGAAACCCCGTTGCCAAGACCCTTTTCCGTGATCAACTCCCCCAACCACATCAAAAAAATTGTGCCTGCAGTCACCGTTGTGATGATTGTTAAGAAATTTATCAAAGAAATATCTCCAAGAATTTGTTGACTCTTCAACAATGAAATCATCGCCACTGTTTGCATTATTGCCAAAGGAACCGTTAGCCATCTTGTCCACATATTAAATTTTTGCCTGCCTGCCTCCCCTTCTTCCTTATAGAGTTGTTCTATTTTAGGGAAAATCATTGTAGCCAACTGCATGATGATTGAAGAAGTAATGTAAGGACCAACTCCCAACATCACAATTGATATATTTTTCAAACCTCCTCCAGAAAACAAATCAAGCAACCCCAAAAGCTGGTTGCCCTCAAAAAAACTTTTTAATCTTTCTACATCAATTCCAGGAACTGGCACATTTGCTATCAATCTGAAAATAACCAGAATTCCCAATATAAAAAGAATTTTATTTCTTATTTCCTTAGCCCTAAAAATCTGCAAAATTTTCTCCATTTTGCTTTTTGTATTATCAAATTAGAAATTAACAAAAACTATTTCACTTCAGCTGTCTCTATTTTTCCTCCAGCTTTCTCTATTTTATCCTTTGCTACCTTGGAAGTCAAAACATCAACGCCAACGATAATTTTTTTAGTTAAATCTCCAACGGAAAGAATTTTCACCTTGCTCTTCAAACTTTTGATAATATTTTTTTCCTTAAGACTTTTTTTATCAACTTTTTCGCCATCAGCAAAAATTTCATCCAATCTCCCAAGATTAACAACTTCTGTTCTAACGCTAAGAGATTTAAAACCTTTATTCTTTTTTGTGCGAGTCACAATAGAGGAAGCTCCTCCCTCAAAAGTTGCTCGCTGAGAAAAACCGGATCTTGATTTCTGTCCGTTCATTCCTCGTCCGCTATAGGTACCTCTTTTTCCTCCTCGCCCTACGCGTTTTCGCTCCTTCTTTTCCTCGTTTTTTAAATCGTTGACTTGCATAATATTGAAACCTTTTAATTCTTATTTAATCAAATCTATTTATCAGTCTCTTTTTTGTCACCCTCTTTTCCTGCAACAACTTCCTTCTGTGCATTCACATTCTTTGCTGGTTCAAAACTTTTTCCCTCCAACATTCCCAAAGCTTTAATTGTCGCCTTAGCAACATTGATTTTATTTGAACAACCAAATGATTTTGCAGTAATATCTCTAATTCCAGAAAATTCAATAACGGCTCTCATCGCTCCTCCAGCTACGATTCCCTTTCCTTCCTTGGCTGGCTTAATCATCACTCGAGCAGCTCCGAATTTCTCTCTCACTTCAAACGAAATGGAAGAATCAACTCGAGCAATATTAACAAGATTTTTCTTCGCATCAGCTACGGCTTTGTTGATAGCAACTGAAACATCTGCTCCTTTTGCTACTCCCAATCCGACTTTCCCATTTTTATTTCCAATCACTACAGTAGCTCTGAAGGAAAATCTTCGTCCTCCCTTAACAACACGAGTAACTCGTGCTAAATCAAGAAGTTTCTGTTCAAATTCAGGTTTTTCTCTTTTCTGCTTAAATCTCTTTTTTTGATTCGCCATTGAAATTAACCACTATTAAAAATTATTTATATCTTAAAAAATTAATCCGCCTTTTCGAAGCCCATCGGCAACGGCCTTTACTTTCCCGTGATAACGATAACCACTTCTATCAAAAACAACTTTGTCTATCTTTTTTTCAAGTAAAGTTTTTGCCAGAGTTTCTCCAAGTTTCTCACAAGACTGAACGTCAAATTTCTTTTCCGCCTCTTTCTTGTTGTCGCCAGAAACCAAAACTTTTCCATTGACATCATCAATAAACTGAACACTCATTGATCTCTGACTTCTGAAAAGACTAACTCGAGGTCTCTCGGCTGTACCGGAAACGACTGCATTCACTCTTCTTTTTCGAACAAGTCTTTTTTTATTCTTACTTAACATATCTATAAATATTTATTAATTACCTTTTTGAGGATTATTCGCTTCCCGCTGCCCTCTTTCCTTCTTTCTTAATAACCTGTTCTCCAACATATCTGAATCCTTTGCCCTTATACGGCTCGACTTTTCGCTCTTGTCTCACTTCTGCAGCGAATTGTCCAACCTTCTGTTTATCTATTCCCTTAATTTTCAAAATATTCTTTTCCACTTCCACCTCCAACCCGGCTGGAATATCTTTTTCAACTGGGTGAGAATAACCCAAATTAAGCACAACTTTCTTTCCCTGAACAACCATCCTGTAACCAACACCGTTAAGTTCTAGATTTTTTTCAAACCCCTCGGAAACTCCCTGAATTATATTACTAACCATCGCTCTGGTTGTCCCCCATAACGCAGCTGATTGCTTAGTTTTCCCTATTTTTTCAACAATAACTTGGCTCTCCTCCTGTTTCAATTCAACTTCATATCCAAAATTAAAACTGAGCTCCCCTTTAGGGCCTTTCGCTTTAATTTCTCTATTATCATTAATTTCTATTGTGACGCCTTCTGAAATTTTCACAGGCATTTTACCTATTCTGGACATGTTATTAAATCAATTAATTATTCGGAAAAAACTTGGTCTACCAGCTGGATCTTTTTACTCCAGGAACTTCTCCTTTTGTGACAAGTTCTCGGAAACAAATTCGACATAAATCAAAAGATCTCAAATAACCTCGTTTGCGACCGCAACGCCAACATCTCTTAACTTCCCTAGTTGAGTATTTTGGTTCTTTTTGAGCTCTTGCTACTACGGATTTCTTAGCCATTATATAAAAATATTATTAATAAACTTACCAAACTTCGCAAATGATTTCTCCCCCAACTCCACTTTCTCGTGCCTGTCGATCAGTTAAAACTCCTTTTGAAGTTGAAATAATTGCTGTACCAAAACCGTTTCTTATCACTGGAATAGCGTTCTTGCCAACATAGATTCTCTGCCCCTGCTTACTTATTCTGTTTATAGCACTGATGGCCGGCTTGTTGTCATTATATTTCAATTTTATCTTCAAAAAGTTCTTATTCCCATCAGAAAAAACAGCGATATCATTAATGTATTTTTCGCTATACAAAACTTTTGCAACAGCAAGCTTAAGCTTGGAAGCTGACAAAACGACATCAGCCTTATTGCTCTGTTGAGCATTTCTAATTCTTGTTAACATATCAGCAATTTGGTCAAAACTCATAATTGTCTCCGCTATAATAATTATTTAATTACGCCTCTTTAATCGGAAAGCCAAGCAATTTCAAAAGCCTGATCCCCTCTTCACGATTAGTAGCCGTATTTTTTACATTAATTTGAAAACCGAAAATCGTATTAACATCGTCATGAGAAATTTCAGGGAAAACTATTTGTTCTTTTATCCCATAGCTGAAATTTCCTTGTTTATCAAAATTCTTAGAATCAATCCCTTGAAAGTCTCTGATTCGAGGAATAGCAGTGTCCACCAATCTCTCAATGAAATCCCACATTCTCTTCCCTCTCAAAGTAACAACCACTCCCACCTCTTGATTTTCTCTTATCTTAAAACCGGAAATAGCCTTTTTGGCTTTAGTCTTAACTGGTGCTTGCCCGGTAATCAATTTCAAATCGCTAATAACATCTTCAATAAAATGAGGATTGTTAGCCGCCTTGGATAATCCAACATTTATGGAAACCTTCTCTGGTTTCGCAACCGATATTGAATTCTTGTGACCAAACTCTTTCATGAGTTCTGGCACAATCTTTTCTCTAAATTTTTTCTGCAAATTATTCATAATATTTTTCTTATCTTCTTTCTTAAATCTCTGCTTGGCACTTCTTGCAGATACGAACCTTCTTATCATTGATAATCTTGCTACTGATTCGAACCGCTTTCCCGCATTTCGGACAAATCAACTGAACATTGGAAACGTTGGTTGGCGCAGAAATCGTAACACGTTCCCCTTTTTGTCCTTTTTTTGTTGACTTCTTGTGCTTTTTAATCAGATTCAAACCATCCACAACAACACTGTCGTCCTTTGAAATCACACGAGTAATCTTCCCGTCTTTTCCTCGGTCTTTTCCTGATAGCATTTTCACCTTGTCCCCTTTTTTAATCTTCATATAATAAAAACTTAATTTCTTACTTTAGTAAACTTCCTCTGCTAAAGAAACAATCTTCATATAGCCTCTTTCACGAATCTCCCTGGCAATCGGTCCGAAGATTCGAGTTCCTTTTGGCTCTGTCCCATCGAGAACAACTGCCGCATTTTCATCAAATCTGATATATGAACCATCTTTTCTTCGAAATGGTTGTTTTTGTCTAACAATAACAACTTTAACAACTTCTTTTTTCTTAACATTGGCTCTTGGTTCCGCTTCTTTCACTGAAGCAACAACAACATCTCCGATTCTCGCATATCTTCTTCTTGAACCACCAAGTATCTTGAAACACTGAACGACTTTCGCGCCTGAGTTATCTGCAATCTTCAATTTTGTCTGGACCTGTATCATCTTATCGAAATTTAATTATATTAAAACAAATTCTTAATTGATAACTTGCTCGTCGCTCTCGGTTACTTTCCATTTCTTGTCTCTGCTAACTGGTCGGCACTCAACAAAAGCCACTTCATCTCCAATCTTATATTTATTCTCTTCGTCATGAACCTTGTATTTCTTGGTGCTTTTGAATTTTTTCAAATATTTAGGATGGGTTTTAAGTTCTGTAACAGCAACAACAATCGTTTTGTCATTTTTGTCGCTGACAACAATTCCTTTCTTTTTTCTGATAATTCTATTTTTTTCCATGATCTTTGTCTTAAATTATTGTTCTTTACTTTCCTTTAGAATCGTCTCTATTCTGGCAATATCTCTTTTCACAGTTTTTAATTGTTGATGATTTTGAACTTGATTTGCTTTAATGTCAAATCTTAATTGACACAACTCAATCCGTTTCTCTTGCAAGATTGTTTTTAACTCTTCTGATTTTTTCTCTCTGACTTCTTTCGCTTTCATATTTTTATGAATTCCTTAAAATCTTATTAATCCTTGCAAATAAACTTTGTTCTTACACTTAACTTATCAGATCCCAATCGAAAAGCCTTTTTAGCGGTAGCCTTGTCAATTCCATCTATTTCAAAAAGGATTTTCCCTGGCTTCACTCTTGCTATGAAAAATTCCGGACTTCCTTTTCCTTTTCCCATCGGAACTTCTGCTCCTTTTCGAGTAACTGGCATATCAGGAAAAAGTCTGATCCAAATCTTTCCGCCCTTCTGAACATATCGAGTCATTGCTCTTCGTGCTGCTTCAATCTCTCTGGAATTAATCAGCCCCATATCAAGAGTTTTCATTCCAAATTCGCCAAAAGACAATTCCGTCCCTCTGGTCGCATTCCCTCGAAGCTTTCCGCCTCTTTGACTCTTCCTATGTTTTAACTTCTTTGGCATTAACATATATTTGAAACTTTCCCAATTATTAAATTATTTCTTTCTATTTATTAAAATTATTTCTTTCAATCGCCTTCTTGTGCAACCATACTTTCACTCCCAATGTTCCGAAAGTTGTATATCCGGTTGATTTCGCAAAATCGATGTCTGCTCGCAATGTTTGCAACGGAAGATTTCCATCTGCCAACCATTCTCTTCGGGACATTTCTGCTCCTCCAAGTCTTCCTGACAACTCCACTTTAATTCCTTGAATATTTCGACTCTTCATCACCTTGTCAATTGTCATTTTCATCACTCTTCGGAAAGAAACTCTTTTTTCAAGTTGATGTGCCATGTCGTCAGCTACTAACTGAGCATCTTCTTCCATCGCCTTCACTTCTCGAATATCAATTTGAAGTTCCAATTTTTCTTTTGAAAAATATTTTTTCTTAATCAGACTTTTCAATTCATCAACGCCTTGTCCGCCTCTTCCAATCAATATTCCAGGCTTGCTTGTTGCTACGATTATTCGAATTTTTGCAACACTTCTTTCAATTTCAACAGAAGCGATTCCAGCAGTCTTCAATCGTTCTTTCAAGTCTTCCCGCAAAAGAATATCTTGCTTTAAATTGCTCTGATAATTTTTGTCGCTATACCAACGAGACTTCCATGTCTTGTTAATCCCCATTCTCAAATTTCTTGGATCTATTTTCTGTCCCATGACGTATTATTTACTATTTTTAACAACTTCTTTTTCTTTTTTCTCAACTTTTTCAACAGACTTCTTACCTTCCTTCTTGACAATGGTTTTCTTGCTGTCTTTTTTAACCTCAGACTTTTCAACAACTGCCTGCTCTTTCGGCACCATCGCTTCAACCACAATATTTATATGGCAAGATCTTTTAAGAATTCGAGCTGCGGTTCCATGTGCCCTTGCTCTCCATCTTTTTAAGACTGCTCCCTCATCAACTTTAATTTCAGATATAAATAAATCTTTCTTGTTTAATTTAAAATTATTTTCAGCATTAACAGCTGCACTTTTAACTAATTTCAGAATGTCATCACCACTATCTTTCTTAACGCCAGAAAGAATAATTTCCGCTTCACTCACCATAACACCTCTGACAATATTGGCAACTTCTCGCACTTTTTGTGCAGATCTTCGATAATTTCTTAAACTGGCTTTTACTTTAATCGCCTTCATATTAAAATTTCTTAATTAACTTATTTTCCTATTTTTTCTTATCTCCCTTTACTGCCTTGGCTGCGTCTTGCTCTTTTTGCTTCTGAGCAGTTTCTATTTCTTTCTGAATCTTTCCTCCGTGTCTTGAGAAAGTTCGTGTTGGAGAAAATTCACCTAATTTATGCCCAACCATATCCTCAGTAACAAAAACAGAAATAAACAATCTTCCATTATGAACATCGAACGTGTGTCCAACCATTTCCGGCGCAATCGTACAGGCTCTTGCCCATGTCTTGATAGATGACTTGTCTTCCGGTTTTTTGTTCAGAACCTTTTTCATTAATTTCTCATCAATATATGGTCCTTTTTTGAGTGATCTCGACATATTTTATTAAAATTATTCCTTAAAACTCTTATAATTATTTCTTCCCTCTTCTCTTGATAATAAGCCGATCAGAATACTTCTTCTTCTTTCTGGTCTTAACCCCAAGAGCAGGTTTGCCCCAAGGAGTCTTCGGATATTTCAAACCGATTGGCTGACATCCTTCTCCTCCTCCATGTGGGTGATCTACAGGATTCATCGCAGAACCACGAACAGCCGGTCTCCACCCCATGTGTCTTCTTCTTCCAGCTTTACCAATTCTCATTGAACTATATTCAAAATTGCTTACTTGACCAATTGTCGCATAGCACTCCTTTCTTACCATTCTAATCTCTCCGGAAGGCATTTTCAAGTGGGCCATTGCTCCGTCAATCGCTTGAACAACCAATCCTGTTCCAGCACTTCTCGCAGTCTGTCCACCCTTTCCAGGAATCATTTCCACATTAGAAACAACCGTACCAACTGGAATATTTTTCAGAGTTGTCCTGTTACCATCTTCAATTGAAACCTTCTCACCGGTGATGATCATTGAACCCTTTTTCATTCCAACGGTTGCCAAAACATATCGTCTGTCACCGTCAATATAATTCACCAAGGCAATTAAGGCATTTCGATTAGGGTCTTTTTCTATGGTCTTTACAACACCTGCAACGTCAAGTTTGTCCATTTTGAAATCAACCAATCGATATCTTCTTTTTGCTCCGGATCCTCTGTGTCGAATTGAAATTTTTCCATGAGATCGACCGGATTTTCTGTTAAGAAGTGCAAGTAAAGATTTTTCCGGTTTCTCATCGGTTAAATTTTCCGGCTTGATGATTGACATCCCTCTTCTACCGGCGGTATTTTTTTTGTAGACTTTTACTGCCATAATATTATATCAAAATTAATCCCATTATTCATTAAACAATTTAATTTCCTGACCACTTTTAATGGTAACAATCGCCTTTTTCACTGCTTTTTGTTGACCACGAAAATTTCTAAAATTTCTCTTTTTCTGCTTATAATTCATCAAATTCACTTTCAAAACATCAACTCCATAGAGAACTCCGATGGATTCTGAAACAGTTTTCGTGTTGGCGTCTTGCCCAACCTCAAAAACATATTTTCCAACTGTTTGCTGGTTCATCGCTTTTTCAGAAATAACTGGACGAATTATGACATTGTTAACCAATTCAGCTTTCTTTTTCAAATCAGCTGAAGCCACTTTTTTCTTTTTTGGCTTCTTTTTGTCATCGCTTTTTGAAATCACAGCAGAACTCTGTTTTTTGTCATTAACAGATTCCTTCTCTTTATTCTTATTATCTTTATTCCAAAACGCTGCCATTGTAGTCTATTATTATTTCTTAGCACTCTTCTTCAAATCATCAGAAACTCCCTTATTTTCATCAACTTTCAAGTATCGCTCTTCAATTCTTTTCACAGAACTCTTGTCTAAAAGCAAAAACTTGTTGTTTAACATATCCAAAATATTCAAATTTTCTGCATAGACGTTTTTAACGCTCTTGATGTTTCGACTTGCCTTCATTCCATCCTTCTCTTCCTTGGCAAATGCCCATAAAACTCTCTTATTGATTTTCAAGCCTTCCAAAATCTTCACAGCTTCCTTGGTCTTATTGTCATTCAATTTAAAACTATCAACCACGATAAGCTCTCCATCTCTCAATTTCGCACTAAAAATCATTTTAGTAGCAAGCACTTTCATTTTTCGGTTGATTTTCTTTTCAAAATTTCTTTCATTAGTTGGTCCGAAAGTAATTCCTCCCTTTCTCCAGAGCGGACTTCTGACCGCACCGGCTCGTGCTCTTCCTGTTCCCTTCTGTTTCCATGGCTTCTTTCCTGTTCCAGATCTTTCTCCTCGATCTTTCGTGTGAGCAAGCACTTGTCGCTTGTTGGAATATAAAGCAACATAGACTTGATGAACAAGCGCGTCATTCATTTCCAAGCCAAAAACACCATCATTCAAATCGATTTCTTCAACTTTCTTTCCTTCTAGATTTTTTACTTCTACCTTTGCCATAATATTAAAATATTCCTTATTTATTGACCGATTATTCTAACAAGCGAACCATTTCTTCCTGGGATTGCTCCTTTGATTGCGATTATTCTCTTCTCCAAATCAATTTTCACAACTTTCAAATTCTTTGTTGTATGTCGATCAGATCCCATTCTTCCAGCCATTTTCTTTCCCTTGAAAACTCTTTCTGGGTAAGAAGATCCGATTGATCCAGGCGCCCTCAAGTCATGACGATGACCGTGAGAGGCAGGAGATCCTGCAAAACCATGTCTCTTGACCACTCCTTGGTTTCCTTTCCCCTTGGAGATTCCGATTACTGTCACTTTTTCATTAATTTCAAATTGCTCAACAGTCAATTCATCTCCAACTTTAATTTTCTCAAGATCAGCTTTTGATGCTCTGATTTCTTTCTTTGCTTCAAAAAATTCTCCTTTACTCTTTTTTATCCCCACCTGAATCGCTTCATAGCCATCTTTCTCTTCAGTTCTGATTTGAGTAATAACATTTTGCCCAACTTCAAGCAAAGTCGCGTTCTGAGCGATTCCACTCTCTTCATAAACCGTAGTCATCCCTAACTTTTTCGCTAATATAAATTTCATAATCTTATTTTTATCAAAATTTTCTCAAAATTAAAACCGAATATCTTCACAAGTCCGCTTAAACCAGCCAGACCTCGTGAAAACACTCGGTTTCAAGCTAATTCAGTATCCACTAGGGACTTAAATTAGAGTAATTCTAATTATCCAATTTTTCTAATGTTCTTTTTTATTTAGATTAAACGTTAATCTAAATTACATTTTAATCTCAATCCCCACACCAGCCGGTAAATCCAAATTTGTCAAATCTTCAATTGTTTTCTCGCTTGGTTCCAATATGTCTAACAATCTTTTGTGAGTTCGAATTTCATATTGATCCCGAGCGTCTTTGTGAACAAAAGTTGAACTATTGACGGTTATCTTCTTGATTGATGTTGGAAGTGGCACAGGACCAACGACTTTAGTTCCGGTTCTTTGTGCAGTTTCAACGATCTTCTTTACAGATTGATCAATTACTTTGTGATCATAGGCTTTGATCTTGATTCTAATTCTAGATTTAGCCTCTTCGTTGGTAATTTCCTTCGCCATATTCTTTTTTTAAATCCTCTAATAAATAAATAATGAAATTCTTATGAGACAAAAAAATAGCCCTCATTCATCTTCTCCGTTTAAGCTATTTCACCAGTCACCATAAAACCTTATTCAGAACTCTTGCTATTATATGTCAAAAAAATAAAAAGTCAAGCCTTCGCAAAACTTTTTATTATTGTTGCTATGAAATCTTCGTAATTTCAACTTCTGTAATATCTTGTCGGTGCCCCTTCTTTGTCAATTGTCGTTTTTTAGCCTTGTGTCTCACAATCTTCTTCTTTTTATCCTTTTTCTGTGAAACGATTCTTCCTTCCACTTTAACTCCCTCAACAATCGGTGCTCCAATCTTCACTTCCTTCCCGTCATCAAACAACAAAACTTCTTCAAAAGAAACTTTATCTTCGGCAATTCCATCAATTTTCTCGATGACAATTTTGTCACCTTCATTAACTCGATATTGCTTTCCTCCGGTTCTTATAATAGCTAGCATAAATATAACTTTTATTCTTACTTAAAAACTTTGTTCAGTATTGCAAAAAAAAATGAAGATGTCAAGAATTAATCCGCAATTAACAGCTTCAACAATTAAAAATGATCGTTAGGCTTCTAATTGCAACTTCCTCCAGCCGTTGTAGCTGTGGCCTCTAGTGTTTCGGAACACTCAGTCGGAGCATCGTTAAACGCAGAGCAAATTGCTTGCTTATATGCTTCCGAATTTCCATACTGATAAACTGATTTCGTTTCAACGCCGTTAATTATCATTGTTGGCGAACCGCTCGCTCCAGCATCAGAAGAAATTTTTTCGTCCTTTTTCATCAAACCTGTTCCGTCTGCCGTCACACAAGAACTTATCTTCGAAACATTAAGCCCCAAATTCTTCGCTCCAGCTTCCCAGCATGTTCCATCACTTCCACAATTAGTGTTCACATACGTCACGAAGTCAATCCACTTGCCTTTCCCATAATCCCGTAAAACACAAGCCTCTCTTTCGTTTTGAACCACCTCTTTTTCACCGTGCAAGGACTGAATGGCGTCTCCCTTGGAACTAACAATATAGTGAAAATTAAAAGTGGCCTTGTCTTTCAACAAATTATACGCCGATTTCAAAGTGTCTTCCGCTTTATTTCCAAAAGGACAGAAACTCATCACGAACAAATCAATTTGGGGCTTATCTGTTTTGGGAATTTCCAAATCTTTTGCCTGAACTTCATCCTGCCCCGCTTCATTTGCTTTCTCGGAATCAACAACATCAAGCACTGTTGGGAAGAAAGTTTTTCCATCCTTGGTTATATAAGCAGTAACGGCTTGCCCACTAACATCAAGTTGTAATTTATATAAACCAAACTCCTCTGAGACCTCGGTGATATCAAATTCCGTCCCCGGCTTAACCATGTTTTTGGCAATAAAATCACTCGCCTTCCCTTTGACTTCTTCAGCCGTTAAATTTTTCGTTACCGCTTTTTTTTGACCCAGCTCTGTAGCCAAAAGTTTCTTAATATCAAAATCAGGATTTTTAACAACATAAACAATTGCAATCAATGCAACAACGATTACCACAAAAGAAATAATATTTTTTTTCATTAATTTTACTTGAATATTTATTTTTTATCGAACCAAATTTAATTAGAAACTCCACTTGTTTATCTTAGCCGAAAGACAAGACGCTGTCAAAGATACAAAAACAATCCTCGTATTCCCAAAAAAGAATACGAGGATTTAGACAGATAAATATTAAAAGCAAAATCTATTTGACTGCCAACAGCATTATTTCGTTAGTCGCACTGTTATACTGAACGTCAACTTCTGCATTTACAGGAACTTTCAGTACTCCAATTTCTTCGATCATAATACTTCCATTTTCTTGTTTGGTTTGACTCACAAAAGATGCTCCTTCCTCCGGAACTTTCAGTGTTTTTTCTCCTTCGGTTGTTGATAGTTTAACATTTTCAGCACTCACGGAAAGAACTTTTCCTGAAACATTTGCAATCACAGCGAGCTCCGCTTTTTTTTCTTCGGTTAAAGGAGTGAAGCTTACATCTTCTGTCTCTTCAGCTTCTTTTTTAATTGAAGCCTTCTCTTCTGTTGAAATTGATTGAGGATTTGAAACTGGAACTTCTTGTTTATTTTTCTTGCCGAATATCATCATCGCAACGACAATCAAAACGACAACAACTGCAACAATTAAGACTGATACGACTACTTTTTTACTATTTTCCATTTTTTTAGTTTTTAATTATCTATTTAAATTTGTATTTAAGGGTTTATTTCTTTCCAGTTGGTGACACCTGAAGAATTTGGAGTTGTCGGACATGCATCACATAGAAAAGCTGGGCAACCACCAGGATCGTTACAAAGTTTTTCATCGTCATATTTAACTAAATCAGAACCGTAACAATAACTCTCCACTGGCGGCTCACCACATTTTCCAACGCAAGCAACAGCCTTACTGCTTGGTGAACAATTATATGTAACAGGAGGAGGAACATTAACAGCAACATTAACAGTCTTAGAGTGAGTAAAACCATCAAGACCATCACAAGTCAGGGTGTAACTTTTATTTTCTGTTAAATTTAACATTGTCTCACTATAAGGGAGTCCGAACGGTTTAATTCCCACCCAATCACCAGATGCATTGCAAGTTATCATATTGGAAGCAGTCCAAGACAACACCGTAAATCCGCCAGAATCAACATTAAGAGGAGAAGCAGAAAAAGAAAGCGATGAAGCAGAGGGAGGCATGCAGGTAACCGACCTCTCTCCTATTTTAGGATTAGCTCCAGTTCCAATATTTATTGCCCAAGCTGAAACAGTATAATCTCCCGCAGCTAAACCACTGGCAACGATGCAATCGAAACCGTGATTACCAGTAATTCCATAGGTGGCGTTCACGTCTGGTCTTGAGATATTAGCCTTACAAGCTTTTAAGAGATTACCCGAAATAATAGTGGATCCTCTATAAAAATGGACATCTATACTTGCCGAAGAGTCATCTCCATCATACGCCCAACCATAAACACTTAAATTCCCATTATTGCAAGTCAAGCTGCCAAAATTACCAACTGGAGCAATATTATAATACTGACATTTTCTAGTATCATCACAATTAGACGAATAAGCTCCCGCATATTGCCAATCTAAATTAGATATTAATCCCACGTCATCACCAGAACACATCGTTGAGCCTGAAGGGATCGTACCAGTACAAACAGCATTAACCACCACATCCACTGTTTTCTCTGTAGTGCCTCCGGCATTGGAACAGGATAGTTTGTAAGTTTTAGTTCCGGGGGTAGTTGGGAAGACATTTTCAGTGTATGCTTGCCCGTTGACATGCAACTTTGATCCAGTCCAAGTTCCTGCGTTAGACGATGTTGTGCTGGCGGTGCAAGAATCAGCACTACCAGTAACAGTCCATCCTAAAGTGGTTGGATTACCAAGGGTGATTGGACTGGTTTTAGTGAAAGTGACAGTTGGAGCAGTAGGAAGAGGAGTGGCACTAACACAACTGCTACCATTCCAAGTATAACCCGTGCTACAAACAGTGTCTGTTCCGCTACACGTTCCTATATTAGTAGGCGTAGCACTGTTCCAAACCGAAAAAGAACAAATTCTCTTTTGGGTTGCACCTGAATTATTAGTAAAATCCATTGATTGAGAACTAAATGACGAACCCGAAAAAGATACTGCCGAGTAATTCTGAGTATAAGATGAAGAGTTATAAGAACAACTCCAATCACTACAACTAAACTTAGTACAGACAGCACTCCACCTGTTCGTCGTGCCGTCCGTTGTAACAGTAGCTGTTCGCGATCCGCCAGAGTTTAAATTAAAACTATAACCCGTACAGCTTGGAGCACTAACACATAACCCATTTTGGCATGTGCCAGTCGCACAATCCGTACCATTGGTAGCGTTTGTATATGAACAAGTATTCGACGAGGAACAAGATGCAACTTTGCACTGTGGAACACTGGCACAATCTGAGGCCACATTACATTCAACGCACTTACCACTATTACAAGGGCAGGTATAATTTTGATAAGCACGCGCACTGCCATTACAATAATATTCAGTTAGGTTGTTTCCCGAACAGGTATCGTTATCTACAGTCGTAGGAGCACTAGCATAAGTAGTAGTGGTAGTTCCTTGAGTATAAGGAAGATTGCCACCATCCGTATCAGTGCAAATTGCCTGAATCTGCTTTACATTCAAGCTTAATGTTAACACTACCCCGAGAAATAAAACCCCTAGCCAAAAATTCTTATTCTTCATTTTTTTATTTTTATTTTGAATCATTTGCTATTATTATAAAACTTTTAGACAAAATGTCAAAATGAATTGCTCGAATTATCAACAATTAGATATACCTTCCTCCGCGCTCCTTGAGCTCTTCAACAATTTTTTTTACTTCGGAGGCACGAGACTTTGGACAGACCAAAAGTGCATCTTCCGTATCAATGATTACTAAATCATCCACGCCAACGGTTGCGATAAGTTTTCCGTCTTTCCCATAAATCACACAATTGGAAGTGTCGAGATTCAATCGCTCTCCCCTTACAAGATTTCGTTGCTCGTCAGTTTTTGTCATCAGGTTTTCATGAAGCGTGTCCCATGCTCCAATATCTTTCCAGTCAAATTCTCCTTGAATAATCAGAACGTCTTCATTGTCCATTTTTTCCATAATAGCATAGTCAATTGAAATCTTTTCCATTTGACCATAGAGCCTTGAAACCTCCTCTTGTCTATTTTCCTTCAAGGCCTCAATAATTTGTTGCAATTTTTCATGTATTTCCGGGGCATGTTTGGCATAGGCTTCCAACATTTTCCGTGGAGTCCACATATAATAATTGGCATGCCAAAGATAACCGCCCTCTTCCAAATACTGCTGAGCGGTCTTAAAGTCCGGTTTTTCAGTGTGTCCCAAAAATTGATAGAATTCAATCCCGTCTTTTTCCATTACTCTCTCCCCAACTTTTGTATATCCAAGCGCCGTATTAGGGCTGGTTGGAAAAATTGAAATATCCACCAACTTCCCCGTTTCGTTGATAACTTCTTCCGCTTTTTCAATCGCCTTCAAAAAATTATCCACTCGTCCAATATAGTGATCGGAAGGAATGAATGCCATCGGTTCATCCGGATTTTTCAGAAATAATTGTGCTGCTGCAAATCCCATCGCCGGAGCAGTGTCTCTTCTGGCTGATTCAATAAAAATATTCTCCTGAGGAAATTTTGGCAAAATGTCCTTAACATTCCCCTCCAGTTCTTTTGTTGTTGCAATAAAAATTTTTTCTTGAGGAAATTTTCCAAAACGTTCAATCGTTTCTTCAAACATTGTCTTATCTGAAATTAATTTACAAAATTGTTTTGGAGCATTCCCCCTGCTGAGGGGCCACAATCTCGTTCCTCCTCCTCCTGCTAAAATTACTATTTGCATGGTTTTAAATTTTTAATTTTATAATTTTTACAATTTTTAAATAAACTCTAATTTTTAATTTCTAAATTTGTCCTTCTTTTTAAATTTAATTGTATTTTTTTAATTTACAATCTTAATCATTGTGGTTTGTTTGGAATTTGTCTCGCTTCGCGAGATCTGGCGAAGCCTAGATAATTTCTGATTTGTAATTTATCTTTTTGTTTAAAAATTTTAATTTAGAAATTACCTGCCTGCCGGTAGACAGGTTTACAAAATTAAAAATTAAACCCTTTGTCCATGGCTTCGTTTGCCAACTTGTCTGCTTGCTGATTTTCTTCTCTTCTGATGTGAAAAACTTCAACTTTCTTGAAATCAAGCATCAGATTCCAAATCTCAAAAAATAACGGTTTGATTCCTTCGTTTTGGATTTTGTATTCATGATTTAGTTGCTTCACCATTAATTCTGAATCGGCAAAACATTTTACCTCAGACCCTTTGGCAACCTTTTTGCCCACCAAAATCTTCGCTTTTTTTAGCGCCAAAATGAGCGCTGAATATTCCGCCTCATTGTTTGTTTTTTTATTTCCCAAAAATTCACTATACTCCTTTTTTTCTCCTCCATATTCAACGACTGCACCCAATCCAGCCGGACCTGGATTGCCCCTTGAACCTCCATCAGTATGAATGATTATTTCTTTCATGATATAAAATTTCTGTTAACAATTAATTTGCAATGTTTCCTTGTGCTAAACCGGAGCCAGGGTAAACAATTTTTTAATAAATAGCGTCTAAAGATAGGTTGAGTAATTTTTTTACAAAAATTTAGGGCGTAGCTACCTAAATTAAGTTATAATTCTTTATTACAATACTATCTGTTCAATTGACGCCACTCGAAATCGAGAGCGGAGTGGTTCCTGAATTTTTTAAAAAAATTACTTAACCTGTCTCACTAAAAACTCTTCTCTCCCTCAACCACATGATTACTAAAATCAAAACTAAAACCATTAACTGCTAAGCCTGAAACAACCACAGCAAGAATCACAAGAAAAAACAAAAGTCGCCACCGCGTCTTGGGGTTTTCTTTTTTAATTTTATCAAAATTATAACCCTCTTCCGGCTCCGGGATATGCACTTCCACTATTTTGAAATTAGCTTGTTAAAAAGACTTGAAAGTTCCTCCTTTGAATAGAAATCAACTACAATTTGTCCTCCGCCTCTTGATTCTTTGATGCGAACCTTTGTTCCTAGCGTCGTTTCAAGCACAGACTCTTTCTCTGCTACTTCCGGATCCTTGTTTTTAATTATTCGCTGATGAGAAGAAACCGAAACTTCTCTCGCTTTGTCTTCCGCTTGGCGAACATTCAATTCATTTTTCAAAATCAACTGGAAAAGTGCCATTTGTTTTTGAGAATCTTCTACCGACAAAATTGTTCTTGCATGTCCTTCAGTGATTCGATTTTCGATAACTGCTCTTTGAATCTCAACCGGCAAATCCAAAAGTCTCAAAGTGTTTGCCACCGTTGACCTTGCTTTCCCAACTCTTTTCGCAATATCATCTTGTTTGAGATTAAAATAATCTTGCATTTTTTTATAGGCTCGTGCCTCCTCGATTACATTCAAATTATGTCTTTGAATATTTTCAATCAAAGCCAGTTCCATTTTTTCTCCTTCATTCACGTCTTTCAC
>DCVH01000064.1:7277-16037 GCA_002327335.1 Patescibacteria group bacterium UBA2193 | reverse complement strand
TTTTTCAAGTTTTTTTTGCTTGGCTGCTTCTTCTTCAGATCTTAACTTTTCCGCTAGCTTAACCATCCTTAATTCATCCTCCATTCTTCTCACCTTTTCTAATTCAATCAACTTCTCCTTGAGAATCGCCTCTTTTTTCTCTTGCCTTCTTTGCAACCTTTTCTCCTGTCTTTGTCGCTCTTTTTGTTTCTCTTTTTGCCATTCTTGAAATTTCTGGCTCAAGCTTATCTTCGATTCTCTTTGTGTTATTTTTTCTTTTTCAAAAATCTCTTGCTTATAATCAAAAGATTGATTTAAAAACGGTTTGCTTGCTCCCAAAAATTTTTCTCTTTCAACAGAGATGAAAGAAGGAATTTCTTTTTTTAAATTAGGTTGATTTAGCTGAAAAACTTTTTTCTCCCGAGCCTGCCTCGAAAGAATTTCCAGATTTCTAGTTTCAGAAACACGAAAACCACCTTCTGTTTCGGTGGAAAAATTGTTTCGCGACATATCCCATTTTGCGGGCATTATAATTGATGGGCGTTTTTTATTGAGGTTCGGCAAAGCCTCTTTTCGAAGTTTCACCAAACGGGAATATTTTTTATTTATTTTCTCTATATCAAAATCACCAGCAATTTCTTGCGGTCTCACATCAAACATTTGAGGAATAATATTATGCTTTCTCTTTTTCATTTTTTGTTTTTCGACATAGTTGCTCTCAATTCCAAAACTAAAGATATTACATTCCCTTCTTGTAAACATCCAAAGTTTCCTGCGCCATTTTTTCCCAACTAAACTTTTTCAAAATTTCTTCGCCTTTTTTTACTAGCTCGCTTCTCCGCTCTTTTGATTTCAGGACAACAAGAATATTGCTTGCAATCGAATTGACATCTTCCGGATTGAAATACTGAGCCGCATCTCCCAGAATCTCCGGCATCGAAGTTCGATCAGAAGAAACAACTGCAATTCTTTTCGCAAGGGCTTCAAGAGGGGGAATTCCAAACCCTTCATAAAGAGATGGAAACACAAACAACTCCGCTTTTTCATAAAAAACATCCAGTTCCACATCAGAAATAAATCCCGGAAAAATAATCCCGCTTATTTTTCTGCTCCTGACATATTTTTTTAATCTAGTGAAAAAATAGTCTTCTCCTCCCACAATCACTAAATTTAAATCAGAATGTTCTTTTTTTATCAGCTCAAATGCCGCACAAAGTTTTTCAAGATTTTTATGCGGATAGGCATTACCAACATATAGCAGGTATGGATTTATTATATCATATTTTTTCAAAATTGTCTGACAGCTAACCTTCTCTATTCTTTCATTTATATCAAACCCTTCTTTGGTCACAATAATTTTATTTTCTGTGATTTTAAGCTCTTTTTCTATGTCTTTTTTGGTAAAATCAGAAACAGCGATTATCTTTTCTGCCCTTTCTGCCGCGGACCTGATCACAGAATGATATGCTATTTTTTTAAAAAAATACCAAAAACGATTCAACGTAGTGTTTTCAATTGTTGGAAAATGAAAAAGAATCAAATCATGAATTGTCACCAAAAATTTTCTGCGATAAAAAATCGGGACATTGAAATGACAAAAATGCATCAGGTCGATTTTGTATTTATTCAGAAGCAATGGAAAAAAAATCTGCTCCTGCCAACCATACCAAGGATATTCTGCTAAAACCTTCTTGAATCTTTTATTTTTTGGCTGGAAATGATCAAAATTTATTTTTCGTAAAAAAACATAATACTCCACTCCCTCATCTGCAACAAGTTCTTCAAGTTTTTCTACTAATTTTTGAGAATATCTCCCAAGCCCCTTTTGCTCAGAACCAAAAAATCTTGCATCTATCCCAATCCTCATTTTTTTTATTTTACTTTTAATTAAACAATTTCAGGACTTGCACGTTTGAATAAAAATCATATTATTTCCCCCAAAAAATGCACCATATTACTTGAAATGCGTAAGTCCTAAATTTCCCAACTCCTCTTTTTCTCGGAAATTTTTTTTGCTTGAAGCCTGCCTTTTTCTGAATAATATTGGTATAAATTTTTATCAAATAGGAGTTTTTTCATGGCGATTGTGATTTCATAGGGTCGATAGGGGTCAATCAAAATTGCACCATCTTCAACAACCTCGGGGATTGATGAACAATTTGAAGTGACCGTTGGAATCCCTGACGCCATAGCTTCAATTGGCGGATAACCAAATCCTTCAAAAATCGAAGGATAAACAAAAATTTTCGATAACCTATAGATAAAAGGCTTGTCTTCATCGCTAATAAAGTCTGTTAGAATTATATCATTTCTGAAAGGATTTGACTCTATTTTTTCGAAAACATCATTATAAAGCCAGCCATTCCCTCCGGCAATTACCAGCTTCAAATCTTTTGTGTCGATTGATGCCTCTCTTTTAAGTTGAGCGAATGCATCAATTAATGCCGTGATATTTTTCCTTGGTTCAACAGTTCCGATGAATAAAATAAATTCCGAGGGAAGGTTGTATTTCACTGAAACTTCCTCCAACTTTTCCGAGGACAATTTTTCAGGTAAAAAACGCCGAAAATCAAACGGGGGCAAGTTAACAGAAATTTTCTGGGAATTGATGCCATAAATCACTTCGAGATCCTGTCGCGTAGATTCCGAAACTGCCCAAATTTTATCACCTTGACGGCAAAGCTTCCGGGGATTGACCATGAAATGCCAGATTCTTCTTTTCAAAGAAAAAGTCTCCGGGAATCTTTCAAATGACAAATCGTGAACAGTAACAATTTTTCTGCAATATTTGCTCAAGGCAACAAAAGAAGGGTTAGGCATATAAAATACATCCACGCCACCCAACATTTTATCCACCTTTGGCCAATTTAAAAAATAAAAAGCAATATTTATCAATTTATTTGGAAAGGAAAATTTTTTTGTTGAGACATTAGGATACTTTTTCAGCCACTCCAAATCAAAATCTATTTCGTGATAGGAATTAAAAAACAACAAAAATTCATCTTGGGGATGAGCTGAAAAAAGATATTCAAAAACACCCAACGCATATTCTGCCACTCCGGTTTTTTGCTTATCCTGAAGACATCGAGCATCAATTCCTATTTTCATCAGATTGCCAATAATAAAGAAATAACGAAGCAAATACTGCCAAAATAAAGCCGAGAAGAAACGCTCCGATAAAAATCAAACCAAAGTTAAATTCTCGTTTTGAAACAATCGGATCATCAATTAAAACAAAGAACCAGCTTGGATCCTGGGCCAGCCCATTTGTCTCTGAAATTTTTTCTTCTAGAACTTTTTTTATCGAATTTGTAATCATCAAAGAATTTCTATCATTTTTTGTTTTAAACGAAACTCGAAGATAATTCGAACTTAATTTTTCGGCCCTCAAGTCTTCCATGGAAGTTTCTTCTTCAAAATTTTTCCGAATTTTTTGATTAACGCCCGGGTCCCCCAACCAGTTCACAATTGTGTCAGCAAACTTCTCATCGGCCTGAAGACGATAAAATTGGTCATATCGATAATCCTGTGTTTTTTGATAGTTTTCTCTCGTGATATCAACAGAAAAAACCACGTTATATTTATCTGGTTGAGAATAAAACCAAATTATTGCAAGAAAAATCACTGACAACAAAATAAATAAAAAAATATTTTTTCTTTCCCAAACGACAAGAACAAGTTTTTTAAGTTCCATTGAAAAATTTGTTTAATTTTTAGCACACCCCTTTTCATTGCCAATCTTCACTTAATGCTATCAAACTCACGACAAAAATCAATGATTTTGAAATTTTCAGGATTTGTGCGTTTGAATAAAAATTATATTATTTTCCCCAAGAAATGTTTTTTCGCAGCTGCCGTGTGAAACGAAAGGCCGGAGAAAAAATGTTTCTTGGGGGAAATGTGCCATATCACTTAAAGCGCATAAGCCCTAATTTAAAAAAGAGGCCTTCGAAAAGCCTCCTTTGCTTCATGTAAATTTCAATTACCTTGCCACCCTTAAAATAGCTTCTGCGAGCGTTTGCGTCGCATCCGGAAAATAGAATTTTTTAATATTTGAAGATAAAGTGTTTCTGAAATTCTTATCACTTTCAATTTCATTCAGATAATGCAACAGGGTCCCTGGAACAAAATTTTGTTCTTCCAACACCACTGCTGCCTTTGCTTTCGAAAGCTCAAAAGCGTTAATTCTTTGATGATCATTGGCGCTTCCATGAATTGGGATCAAGATTACCGGCTTCTCATTGGCAGCAATCTCAGCAATCGAGGTCGCTCCAGCTCTCGAAACAACAACGTCCGCCAAAGCTAATAAATCCGCCAATTCTTCTCCGATAAAAGCAACTGGATAATAATCACTATAGCCTATCTTATAGCCTTTGTGCTGGACTTCTTTTGATATTTTTTCAAATTGCTTTGTTCCTATTTGATGAACAACTTGATAACGTTTTATTAGCTCATCAATCACTTCCACCACTTTTCTGTTGATTGATTGTGCTCCCTGGGAGCCACCCAAAAACAAAACCACGGGCTTGGTCCCTTTCTCCATGCTCAAAAATCTCATTCCTGCTTCCTCGTTGCCATTTATTGCATCTTTCTTAACCGGCAAACCCGCTATAAAAGTTTTTTCTGGATCAAAATACATCTGAGCTCTTTCAAAGTTCAATGCCACAAGGGTTGCGACTGCCCCCAGAAATCTATTCGCCATTCCCGGCACCGCATCCGATTCATGCAAAACAATCGGAATTCGATAAACCCAAGCCGCTAGAACGACCGGAACAGAAGCAAATCCGCCTTTGGCGAAAACAACATCCGGCATAAAACGAAATAAATGCCAAAGTGATTGAAAAAAACCAATCGGCATTTTTATTAAATCTACGATGTAATGAAAGGAAAAATAACGACGTAATTTTCCACATTGAATATTTTTTTGAGGAATGGAATTTTCCTGCATTATTCGATCCTCAAATTCTCCCTTAGGCCCAATGAACAAAAACTCGATTTTATCTTCTTGTTTATTTTCACGAATATATTTTACGATAGTCAGTAATGGAAAAAGGTGTCCTCCTGTTCCCCCTCCAGCCAATACTATTCGTTTTTTCATGTTTTTTCTGATTAATTAATATTTCGCGGTCTGACAAATGTTCCCATTCTCATACTATCCGGAACATGATTTGTGTCAATGTTAACATAGAGATCGATTTGAATCATTCCAATTTCATCCGGTGAAGCAGGCGTTGTTAGTGGATTATTCGTCGTATCAATCGGATAATTTTGATTATAATAATAAAAAAGTGGTTGCGTGGCGTTGTTGACGATTCCATTCCCAAGAATTTTCACTTCCTCATCTTCTGAGGGATAGGCCAGAGGAAAACCACTTGGATTTGAACTGCCTACCTTTAATTGATAATTTTCTAAAAAATAATGCACTCTCTCCGTTACGGCATCATTATCGATGTCAGCGAAATAATATACTTCAAAATCATCTGCGTATTCAATCAAATAACCGCCCGCATCGGATTGACGCGCCTCCCGAAGATGTCTCGAAAAATTTCGCAAGGAAGACTGCAGAGCAGACGTGTTCAATCCTTGTTCAATTGTATATTTATTCACAGTAAAAGATCGAATAATCATTACTGAAATAATCCCCATCAAAATAGTCATAATTGAACAAGCAATAATAACCTCTGCCAGAGTCATCCCTTTTTTATTACCGAATTTTTCTTTAAAAAAAATCTTCATTAAAATTATTCCGCAACAGTTAAAACAACTTTATGTGTAACTAAATCATTTATATAAATTTCTTCATCAGAATTTTCATATCCATCCGCACTTATTGATAAATCATAATTGCCAGCATCAATTGTTGTTACCGGCTCAGTTTTTGCTGGAAAAAAAACTTGCCCTCGTCCGCCGGAAACAAGTGTTTGATCAAAGCTCCCACCAGTCAAATGAACAGTCGCCCCAACAACCGGCTCATTAGTAGCACTGTTAACGATAGAAACGAAAAGAGAATCAATCTCTTTGTCAGCAAAAATAAAATTTATTTCACTGGATACACCAGAAGACAACTGAAACGCCGAAGGGGAATCTGAGCCAATGCAGTCAAATGTATCATTTCCGAGACTATCGTAGTTAACTATTCGATAAGAACCAGGACTCAAAGAAGAATAATTTATCTCCCCGCTAGAGTTTGTCGAATCAGTCTCGTTAAAATTAAACGTGTCCGGTGATGTTCCAATTCTTCTTCCGCCGGAAGTCTGGAAACTAATTCCCTCAACAAAAGAATCATCAGCAACATTATTAGCGATCAATTTCAAGTTAGCTGTTTCTTCGATTATGAAAGTGAATGGGTTTATCACGCCCTCACTGACATAAAGGTCTTTTTCAGTAGGAATAAAATCGGACTCTGGAGGATTTGGATAAGACTGGAGGCTTTCGTAACCACTTTTCGAAGCATGAAAACGATAATTTTGCGCTGGCACTCCAGGAAGGATTAAATTTCCTTGAGCATCCGTGGTTGTTTCATAACTAACCAAAGGATTGTCATCCAGACTTTCGACAGTAATTGTCACATTTGGAACCAACACACCACCCGAAGTCACAGTATTAATTGCCAAAGTTCCGCCCCCTTCATTTGTTTCAATTCCGTTTGGTACAAAATTTGAAAAAAAAGTTATCGTCTTATCGTTCCCCCCATTTTTCCAAGTCACTTGAACCTGTGCTTGTTTGTAATCAGTGTTAATCGTGTCTGCCGGGAAAACTCCATCAAAAGGGTCATCCACATATCTGATGTCAACATCTATTTGATAAGTGGAACCATTTTGAACAATTGTTTCCTCTGCTGTTATGGGACCACTAACTATTCCTCCAACCACTCCGATATCCTCATAGGATAAATTTCTTATCACCTCCATTTTCTCGTTTGCCAAAGCCATCGCACCAATTCTTTGTTTAGCATCACTCCCTGCTCTCATGACCCCGGTCAAAGATGAATAAATTGATAAAATCACAAAACTAATAATCCCGACGCCAATCAAGACCTCGATAAGAGTAACTCCTTTTTGCGATATTTTTTTATTTACCTCTTTTGCCAAAATACTTTTATAATTCTTAAATCGTGTCCATCAAAGAATAAATTGGTTGAATAATCGCAACTGCAAAAACACCAACGGCACCACCAATCACAATCATTAAAATCGGCTCAATTACTGAAGAAAGATTTTGGGTCACCTGCGTAACTTCTTCTTCATAAAAAACCGCTAATTCCAAAAGAATTTCGGGGGTCTTTCCTGTTTCCTCTCCG
Organism: Patescibacteria group bacterium UBA2193; assembly: GCA_002327335.1. Classification (GTDB taxonomy): domain Bacteria; phylum Patescibacteriota; class Minisyncoccia; order Moranbacterales; family DUUL01; genus UBA2193. The sequence continues at coordinate 8,758 of DCVH01000064.1, read as the reverse complement.
ACTTCAATCATTTGAATAACTAAATATGGGAAAACATTTTCTTGTTTTTTCAAAACTTCAGAAAGATTAATTCCTTTTTGAACATCTTCAGAGGCATTCATCGCTACGGTTTTAAAATAATAATTTCCGAGCGTATCAGAAGTAATCCTCAAAGCCTCTACTAATGAAACACCGCTTTGCAACAAAGAACTGAGAATTCTTAAAAAACGAGCACTGTTTACTTGAGTCACAATACTGCCAATGGCTGGCACCTTAATGAAAAATTTATGAAATAATTTCATCCCAGGGCTAGTTTTATAAAAAGCCACCACCAAAAGAACAGCCCCAATCAAAGAACCGACTGTCAGAATAGCATGTGCCGACATAAAATCACTGATTCCCAAAACAATTCTGGTTGCGATTGGTAATTTTGCATCAAATTCTTCAAATATTTTTGTTATCTTTGGAATCACGAATGTCATCATTAAAATTCCAATAACAATCATCAACGAGACAATAACTGCTGGATAAATCAAAGCTCCTTTTACTTTTGAAATTAATTTATGATCTTTCTCCATCTGATCAGAAAGAAGTCTTAATATTTCCTCAAGATTTCCGCCAACTTCACCAACGCCAATCATCGAAACAAAAACATCATTAAAAATCTTGGGATATTTTTTCATTGCGTCTGCCAGCCCCACTCCCTTCTTCACCTCCTCTGCAATATCAAAAATAACCTTTTTAAATCCTTTATTCTTTTCTTGGCCTCCAAGAATAGCAAGTGCTCGGGAAAGAGAAAGTCCGGAACTAACCATTACTCCCAAATGACGACTAAAAATCATTTTAGTCTTCAGCGAAACTCTGGCGGAACCGCTAAAAAAACTTATTTTAGTTTTCTTTTTCTTGACCATCTCCAAGGAAGTCACCCAAAAACCATCTTTTCTCAGACTTTCAATAGCTTCTTTTTTATCAGAAGCCTCCATTTCCCCCTTTCTAATCTGTCCTTCGCTATTTTTTGCCGAATAGTTGAATTTTGGCATTTTTTTGTTTTTTTATTCCTTAGTAACTCTTAAAATTTCTTCTATGGTTGTAATACCTTGCAGGGATTTGATAAGACCATCAATGAGCATAATAAACATTCCCTCTTCTTTGGCTTCATTTTCAATTTCCTGCGCCGTCGCATTACGACTAATTGCCTTTTGAATTTTTTCCGTAATTTCCAGAACTTCATAGACGCCAAGCCGTCCCTTATAACCCTCGTTCCCACAATTTTTACATCCTTTTCCTCTATAGAAAACAGCATTTTCAAAACTCTTAAGCCCTTTAATTGATTTCAATTCTCCTGCCTCAGAATTTTTTATAACTTTTGCAATCTCCTCAAATCCAATAATATGCTCGAGTTCCTCTGCTTGTTTTTTACTTAACTTATATTCTTCTTTGCAATCCGGACAAATTTTTCGAACCAAACGTTGTGCAATCATCACATTCACGGTTGATGCTAT
>DCVH01000064.1:0-7240 GCA_002327335.1 Patescibacteria group bacterium UBA2193 | reverse complement strand
GGATCTTGACGCAACAAAGCCCTCAACCCCGCCGCAAAAGTCATTCCAATTTCTGATTTTACTTGGGTTTGATTGATTTTTTGCATTCGATATTCAATCGGGTCTTCAATGGTGGAAATATTAACTTCCGGAGTATTCAAAATATCAACTATTGTGTAAAGAGTTGTGGTCTTACCGCTTCCAGTCGGCCCTGTCACCAAAACCATTCCGTTTGGTTTTTTAATTGCTCGATGAACTTTTTCAAGAGTTTCTCCCCAAAGCCCCATTTTCTCCAAAGTTAAACCCTTTGATGACTCATCCAAAATACGCATAACAATCTTTTCACCCCCAAAAACAGGTAAAACTGAAACACGAAAAGAAATTTTCTGTTCCTCTCCTTCAAGCTTGAAACGACCATCTTGAGGAATACGATGCTCATCCAGCTTTAAATTTGTTAAAACTTTTACACGAGCAACAATTCCTGGTGCCACCTCTTTTGGCAAAGTCATCGCTTCGTGCAAAACACCATCTATCCGATATCTGACCCGAACTTCCTTTTCATCCGGCTCAATATGAATATCTGAAGCAGATTGCAAAATGGCATGGCGCAAAAGAGTATCGACAATTCTGATAATTGGAAGATCTTGAGCAATTTTTTCCAAATCTTCTTTGTCGGAGGCATCCTGAGCATTTTTACTTATGATGTCTCCAAACTCAGCTTGAAGACTTTTGTTATATTGTTGAATTGCCCTCTTAATGCTGTCTTCAGTGGTGAAACAAGGAGAAATTCTTAAACCGGTTTTCTTTTTTATAAAATCAACTGTTTGAATATCATCCGGGTTCAACATAGCAACTCGCAAAGTGCTATTATCTTTTTGAAAAGCAACGATATTGTTTTTTCGAGCAATGGGTTCAGGAATAATTTGAAGAACCTCCTTGGGAATATCTTCTTTTTCAAGATTTACAAAAGGAATCCCAAGAATATAGGCATACATTTTTCGAAGATTCTCCTCGGAAACCTCTTTTTTTTCAATCAACAAATCACCAAGCTTCCTCTTCTGGACCTCAGCTTCTTTGATTGTTTTATTGATAATGTCCTCTTCTACAAGCCCGGCATCAATTAAAAACTCTTTTAATTGTTTGGGATCAACATTCATTTATTTTTATTTTTTAAATTTATTTGCTACTCAAGTATTTCCTTAACTTTTTCCAATATTTCATTGAGTTGATAGTCTGCTTTCACAAGATAGGTAGTAGCACCGAGATCAAGTGCTTTTTGAACGCTCTCCATTCCACCAATGTTTGTTAACAACACAACTGGAATACTTATTTTTCCTCCATCTTCTTCAGTTTTCAATGACTGAAGAACTTCAAAGCCATCTTTCTTAGGCAAAATAATATCAAGTAAAATCAAATCCGGAGAAAAGCTTTTTATCAATTCAATCCCCTCTTCTCCATCAGAAGCAGTTTCGACTGCATAGTCATTGCTTTTCAAAATATCTTCCAGTGATTCCCTCATGACAGTTTCATCTTCTATGACCAAAATTTTCTTCTTTTCCATTTTGTTTAAAAAAATATTTAACTTAAATTCATTATAGCACAATTTTACTTTTCTTCATAAGAATCTGTCTAAAGAGGTAGCGATACAAAAAAAGATGTTCCCACTCCTTCTTTTGATTCAAACCATATTTCTCCATTCATTTTCTCGACAATGACTTTGCAAAAATACAATCCAATTCCTGTGCCACTCGAGCAAGACCTTCGAGCGTTGTCACTTCTATAAAATTTTGTAAAAATATATTTCCTATTTTCACTATCAATTCCAATCCCATGATCCTTTATCTCCGCAATAAACTTATTGCCTTTCTTGCTAAAAATAACTTCTATTTTGGTATGAGAAGGACTGTATTTTAAGGCATTATCAATCAAATTGCTAAAAACGACTTCAGTCTTTAGTTTATCAGCATCAACAAAAATCAGCCCTTCTTTGTTCTCATATTCAATCTTAACATCTTGCACTTCAGAAAAAAACTTATCATTTCTGATAATGCCTTCAACCAATTCGCTAACTTCAAATTTTTCTATTTTTATTTCTTTTATCTCCTCAGACATTCGCGCCAAATGAACAAAATCATTAACAATGCCCATCATTCTTTCGTTTGCCTCTATTGTCCGATCTATATATTTATCCTTTTTCTTTTCATCCGTCTCTTTCTTCATCAACTCCAGGCTCCATTTTGCAGCAGTCAAAGGAGTTCTCATTTGATGGGAAATAATATTAATAAACTCCTTTTTCAATTTTTGATTATCGATAACTTCCTTGGAAGTCTCTGCGATAATATTTCCAACCACTAGAATAATTACCGCCTCCAAAGCAATCGGGAAAATCGCAAGAGATGGGTCATCAACGCCGGAGGAAATCCACCAATAAGAAACAATCATAACAACGATATTAAAAATAGCCATCGCAATCAAAAGAATGTCCGGCAATCTCCAAATAGGAATTCCATATTCCCTGGCTTGCTCTCGATATTTTTTAATCAAGTTCATTTTTATTTTTATTTAACATTTAAACTTACTAATTCTGTTTCGATAATTAATCTTTGCCAATCTGTTCCCTTCGGCCAACCGGAAACAACCTGCACGCCATAACTTGGGTTTTTCTTATTGCCAAAGTTTTCACTGCTAATTTCTCTGGTTTTTTCTTCATAAACAGCCTTTAGGACTTTCCCGTCATTTAAATAAACAAACAAATTCATCTTCAATTTTTCGTCTTGATTTTTTATTATCCCGGGAGGAATTAAAAAACTTTTGTTAAAAATTGATTTAGTTTCATCCTTCACTAAAATTACACGGGAACTGCTTGCTGAATTATTCTCTTGCCAATCAACTGGGAATGTCCCAGCATCAACAATTTCCATTTCTGCTTTAATTTTTCCTTCTCCGGAAGGATTGTGCCCTCGAGAAAGTTCCTGAAAATCACCCAAACCATCATCGTCTGAATCACTTTTATTAATGTTTGTTCCCAAAACAACTTCGAGTTTGTCAGAAAGACCATCTTGATCCGAATCGTTTTCTGAAATAAAAAACTTTCTAGCATCCAAGGAAACCCCTTTTTCCGCTGAAAAATCTGTAGCAATTCGATATTCGCGAACTTCATACCAATCAACCAATTGGCTTGAGATAAATCGAAAATTAATCATAAAGAAAACAACGAAAGTCAGAAAAATAAAAACACCCCCTGTTTGAAAAAGATTTTTCCAAAAAGGATCTTTGACGCTCGTCTTAAAATCATGCGCCTCCAATTCATAAATATGATAAATATCCCTCTTGGGAATCGAATCCATAATGTTATTCAAAAATTATCTTACCAACACCTTCTATTGGCCATTCTCTCTTATTCAGAAAATCATTTTGTATCTCAAATTTCAGATTATTAATCTCGGTTTTCCCATTTGAAGAAAATTGATAGAGACGAAAATCGAAAGAGCCATCCTCCCAAAAATAATCCGGCGCATCAAAATTTTGGCTAATTTGATTATTAACCACTTTAAAATTATCAATATTTTTCTCGCCAGAAACAACAACCAAATAAACATAATCTCCGTCATGAGCACAAATCATTCCAATTGAATCGCCAAAGTCCTGCCAATAATCAGCTCTTGGTTTCGACAAATCTCCTTGGACAAAATTTTTCCAAAAATCAATTGGCCCAACAGATCCTCCGACTTTCTGGCACATCATCGACTGAACTATGTTATTTGAAAAAGAAATTTTTTCACTTCTTGTTTCGCCTAAAATATTTCTTCCCATTTGATCATTTTTGGAAACCACGAGAGACCTCGATTGGTCTAGCGAAAAAATAATATCTTTCCCTGAAGCTGTTTTTTTTGATTTAAAAATCACTCTGACAAAATTTTCTTTCACGAAATTACGAGGAATAAAAGTTTTTTCATCATTTAAAAGAATTAATTCTCGCCTGTTATCGCTGACTTGATTTTCTTTAATCTCCCAGCCGGAAGATGGAATATTTTTTTCGAAAGAAATCAAATTAGGATCATATGGGAAAACAATTTTCAAAGAATCAACTTTTTCACCGGCCGAATCAAGATTTATGTCAACGGAAAACTGATCTCCCACATCAACCAGCTCCGCATTCGCAGACAAAGACAAAACTGCTAGATGAGGGTTTCCTGGCAAAAGAGAAAGCATTCCCTTCCCCAAAGCAAAAGGCAAATTGAAAATCATCGAAGTCGCAAAAATTCCCAGAGCCACACTCATAGCTCCAATAGCACTGGCTCTATAAATTTTTTGAGAAACAGTCAATACGATCACCTCTTCTGTTTGCTCTTGTTGAGAGATGCTTTTTTCTCTGATGGCTTTTTCGGCTTCTTCTTCGGCAACTTCCGCAAACAATGCCACTTCCGAATCGATTCGGTCCTTTTCTTTTTCTCTTAGATTTTTTGACCTTTTCGCCATATTCCAGCCCTCCGCTTTATTCCAAGCAGCTCCAAGATTGAAAAGACTCAATCCAAGCATCAAGCCTGCTCCTATTTTTTTTAATATTTTTCTTGAAGAATCTTTCATGATTTTTCAATTATATTTTTATGCTCCCACATCCTGTTAATAGTTCGGAAAAATGTCTTGGCAAGAACACTCGGAATCGATAAAAGCATTTCTCTGTAAGCATTTGCCATATTGACTGAATATTTGCTATAGAAATCCCCTTCACTCAAGGAATCAATCAATGCCGCCTCTTGCAATTCTTCAACTTTTTTAAGATGATTTCTCCACATCAAATCAAGAACCTTAAGCGTTATCACCTTCTCAGCTTTTCTGGTCTTTTCTGCCCCGTGGTGATTCTCAAAATCATTATAGTACTTTTCCACCGATTCGCGAATTTTTTCTTTTATCTTTGTTATATGACATATTTTTTTACGGCCAAAAAACAATTTAAACCAAGGATTAACAATAAGCTCTTGAGTTTTTTCCAGAATATTCTTCAAATTACTTTGATTGAAATTTTTCCTGCCCGAAGAATATGAACTCAGAGCATTCCGAAGAGACTCTTCCTTGAGAAGCCCCAAGGTTTCTGCACGAAGATCAGTGTCCTCCAGAATTCTTGTTCTCTGGCGGTAAAAAGATTGCCTTTGTTTTTCAAGAACCTTGTCAAATTCAAAAGTAAGAACTCTTTGATCAAGAAACAAATCTTCCATTCTTTTTTGAGCTTTCTTAAGAAGTTTCTCCAACTCTCGGCTCTCAACACCAGAAACAGTATTGCGATATTTCCTTATTTTCTTTAAATATTCATCTTTAAAATGAGTCCTAATTAACTCATCCTCAGCGGATATGAAGAATCTGCTTTGTCCAATATCCCCTTGTCTTCCAGATCGCCCAATTAACTGGTCATCAATTCTTCGAGCATTGTGACGCTCCATTCCGATCACATGCAACCCCCCTATTTTTTTAACCTCTTCATTCAATTCAATATCAGTTCCTCTCCCTGCCATATTGGTAGCAACGGTGACTGTTTGTGGTTGCCCTGCTTGAGAAATAATCTCTGCTTCTCGGGCCGTATGTTTTGCATTCAGAACATTACTTGGGATGTTTTCCTCAGCGAGAGCTGATTGAACATCATTCGATTTAAGAACCGAACGAGTTCCTATCAACAAGGCTCTCCTTTTGAAAAAATGCTCCTGTGCTTCCCACGCAAGATAATTAACTTTATCTCTCCAGTTAACAAAAAACATATCCACCAAATCAATTCTCGCAATTTTTTCATTAGTAGGGATCACCTCCACTTCTTTTTCATAAATCATCTGAAATTCTTTTTCAGAACTTTTTGCAGTCCCAGTAAATCCGGCAAAATTGTTATATTGTCTAAAAAAATGCTGAAAAGTAGTAAGTGCATAGGCTTCTAGTTCCGCTTTTATTTCAAGTTCTTCTTTTGCTTCTATCGCTTGGTGAAGCCCTTGAAAATAACGATGTTCTGGCATCAAACGTCCTGTGAATTCATCTACAATGACAATTCTGCCATCTTCGACAACATAATCTTTATCTTTTTTGAATAAATAATAAGCCTTAAGCAATCTTTCGAAATAATAAATATAATCCTCCTCTTCATTGCTTCCATAAAGATTTTCCACATTAACCATTTTTTCTAATTTGTTAATTCCTTGGATCGTTAGAAAAACAGTTTGATTTTTTTTATCAATCTTGAAATCGATATTTTTCTTTAAATATTTCACATACTGATTAACTTGTTGAAAGATTTTTTTCTCGTCCTGTCTCTCGTCTGAAGAACTTGAAATCACCAATGGTGTCTGTGCTTCGTCAATCAAAACGCTGTCCGCCTCATCAATAATTGCAAAATTAAAACCTCGTTGTTTCCTGTTTTCTTTTCTATACGTCATATTATCCCTAAGATAATCAAATCCCGCTTCACTTCCTGTTAAATAGGTAATGTCTGCCATATATGCCACTTGCCTGTCAAAATCACTTGATTCTTGAGTGACATATCCAACGCTCACACCAAGAAGTTTATACACAGCTTGCATCCAGGAAGCATCTCTTTTTGCAAGATAATCATTTGAAGTTATCACGTGAACGCCTTTCCCATCCAGAGATCTCAAGTAGGCAGGAAATAATATTGTTGCAGTCTTTCCTTCTCCAGTCTTCATCTCAACAATTTTTCCGTCATTAGCAGAAATTGCTCCCATCAATTGGACATCGAAAATATCAAGCCCAAGCGTTCTTTTGATCGCCTCTTTGACCAGCGCATATGCTTCCGGAAGCAGGTTATTCCAATCTTCACCACTTCTTAATCGCATCTTTAGCAAATCCGTTTTAGTACGAAAATCTCCATCACGAAACTTGCCGAAATAGTTTTCGTATTTTTTTATTTCGCTAATTATTTTTTTATATTTTTTCACAATTTTTTCCTCTTATTACCCTTTTGCACAATCATACCACAACTCACAAGAAACCAGAAACTAGTTGCTAATTGATAATTATTAATTGTTAGTTATTAGTTGGTAATTAATTTTAGCCAATTTGAAATTTAAAATTAGAAATTTGAATTGAATTTTAAATATTTTAATTTCAAATTGCCCCTCCCCTTATCGTAAGGGGAGTCGGAGGGGTTACTATGAGAGACTTTTTTCCTTCATTCATCTCAAAAATAATTTTAAATATTTGAATTGTTAAAATATAGAGAATTATTCACATTTTAATTTCTCCCCCTCCCTTGACGGCCTGCCTG
>DCVH01000049.1 GCA_002327335.1 Patescibacteria group bacterium UBA2193 | reverse complement strand
CCTTTTAAATTCTATGTTCATTGACAAACACACTAAAACTTTACTAAAATAATCATAGCAACAAATATATCAATAATCAATCAAGGAGGTGTTCTATGTTTATTTTAGAGTTCTTTGTAAATAGACTTCTTTGGGCTTATGCACTATTGTGTACTTTGCTCGTGATTCTGCTAAGAATTTTTCTTTTTATTTCGTTTCTGACTCTTTCTGGCACCGGAATGCCCCTTCTCTTTGCAGGGATATGGAAATTTGAGTTTGAAATAATAGAAATGGGGATTTTTTTAACGCTTGGCGGATTTTTTCTATTTTATCTTCTTGAAAAATCTCAGAATCATCACTAAAAAATTAATATTGTTGCATTAAAAAAACTGATCCTCGCAAACAACGCAGAATCAGTTTTTTATTCTTCTATTTCTTAACCACAATCTCCAGATTCCTCCAATCATCAAAATTATTTTTGCTATATTTCCAAATATATTCTTGGGCTTTCTCAATCGCCAATTCTCTTGAGACATCATTAAGCCCTCGAATCAAAACCGTTGGCCCCTTCTTGTCATCTTTCTCAACAATCAAATCTTTTTCATCCCTTAGCAAAATTATTCTCTCATTATCTTCCTTGTTGCGACCCACTATGAAATGAAGAATTTTGCCGTCAACTCCATTCCAGAAATGCCTTCCGAATTGCAAAAGCTCGAAGTCTGATTTGGTCGGCTCTTCACAAAAATCCATTATTTTTTGAAGTTTGTTGGAAAATTCTCTCTCAGTCAATTTGCATCCACCGGCAGGTGTCGGAAAATACTCCACGCCAAAATCTTTTGCTAATTGCAATTGCTGTTTTCTTGATCGACCCTGAACGTCTTCAAGCTTTTCTCTGTCAACAAAACCCTCTTTTTCATAAACCGTTTCTGGCAAAATTTTGCCAGACAATGGTCGAAGAATTTTTCCTTTTAAATCTATATAATTTTCAATTTTATTGAAAGCATTGTTATTTTGAGAGAAAGGTCTTTGCCCCAAAACCTCTCCGGTTGCAAGAATATCAATCCCCATTGCGTCCTTCATTGAAAATGCCTCCCTAAACATCAAAGCATGACAATCCACACAAGGATTCAAATTTTTCCCATGACCAAAACGAGGATTTTTGGTGATATCCCAATGATTCTCAGAGATATCCCTAGTAATCAATTTTATATTATTTTTTTCTGCAGAAGATTCCGCTTGCTTGGTATCAAAAAAATAACTCTCAAACGAAAGTGCCGTCACATCAATGCCTTGCTTCTCAAGAATCTTCACCGCCAAAATCGAATCAAGTCCTCCTGAAAATAAAACCAACGCTGTTACCTTCTTTTCGTTCATTATTTTATGCTTCTAATTTTATTATCACAGGGCTTACGCGTTTGAATAAAAATCATAATTGTTTTCCCCAAGAAATTTTTTTTCGCAGCTGCCGTGTGATGACGAAAGGCCGGAGAAAAAATGTTTCTTGGGGAAAATGCACCACATTACTTGAAATGCGTGAGTCCTATGTCATAAGATTACTATCATTTTCCTGATAAATCAAACCTCTAATCTTGAAATTTTGGAATCTTGTTTTCCGCAGGACGTCCCGCCTTCTTCCAGGCAAAAAAGGTATTGAATTTCGCACAATCAATGACCATAACTTTTTCTTTAATTTCGTTTTTCCCGCAATTACGAGAAAAATGAATAAGATATTCTGGCTTCTTCATCCAACTCAACGAATCCGCCAAATCAAAAAGATCACAAACAACGCTATCCGCTTTTTCTTCAAAGTCAGAAAAAGCGCTAACCTCGAAAATCATTTTAACATTCCCTCTTTCGCAATTCACAATCACATCAGCCTCAATATAGCGTCTTCCATCTTTCGGACCAACTTTGACATATCTTCCGAGCTCAACCAATCCAAGCGGATATTTATATTTCTCAATTAATTCAACATAGAGTTGTGCTCTGACAAGCCCTTCTTCTTGTTCTTTTGTCCGCTGGTTATCTCCAGATAAATAAACCACCCTCGATTCATCGCGGATTATGAGGGTTTTAGCAAAAAGTTGAGACGCATATCTCCTTTCTGCGCCATCAGACAATTTGAATTCGCCTTTTTTGTCGCTTAGAAGAAGTTCAAATTTTTTCGCCGAAAGAACAACTGCTTTCGGATAACCTCTTTCCGTAAGAGTATAATACACACCGTTTTCTTGCACCTCCTCGGCAATACTAAAAATATTTTTTCTAGCCGAAGTAATCGACAGGGTTGTTTTTGCACGCATTTTTTATTTTGTATTTTAAAAGTTATGCGTACATTATAACGTACATATTATTTTATATCAAGCCCTCACACTTCAAACTCAAAAATGAATTTTGACTGACAATCACATGATCAATTATTTCTATACCCAAAATATTCCCTGCCTCCACCAACCTCTTTGTCACTCTCAAATCATCCTCAGAAGGATTGACATCGCCAGAAGGATGATTGTGAGAAATAATTATCTGTGCCGCTGAATGACAAATCGCCGGTTCAAAAATTTCTCGAGGATGAATCAGATTGGCGTTAAGAGTTCCAATGGAAATTATTTCCCGTTGAATTTTTTGATTTCGTGTATCCAAATAGAAAACCACAAAATGTTCTTTTTTGTTATCTCGGATATCTTTTAGATTTTCCCAAGTATCACGAGGAGACAAAATTAATTCTGTTTTTTTATCCTTCAAAAATCTCCTCCCCAATTCAAAACAAGCAAGAATCTCTGCAGACTTCACCGGCCCGAGACCGAAAGTTTCTTTTAATTCCGAAAAACTGGCCCTGGAGAAACCTTCTTTGCCAAATTTTCTAATAATTTTTCTGGAAATTTCAACCACATTTGAATCCTTAGTCCCCGTGCGAAGCAATATAGCCAATAATTCCGAATCAGATAATTTTTCCGGTCCGTATTTTTCCATCTTTTCTCGCGGTCGATCAACTCGCGGAATATCTTTTATTTTTGACATTTGTTAAAAAATTATATGTTAAATTCCAGAGCATTGTTTATATTTTTTATAAAATTCTTTTGTAATTGTCATTCCTGCAACCGCGTGTCGCCTTAGCTTTAGCGGTGGCACAAGGCAGGAATCTATTAGAAGAACAACATTGATATGTTTTTTTACTTTAAATAAGTAATTATGTCATCTGACTAATGGATTCCAAACTAAATTTGGAATGACAATAATAAATAAATTATTAAACAAACTTTCAAAAGTATCAACAACGCTAGGCTTTTTTACAAATTATATAAATAAATTTTTCCTATTTCAAAAACAAAAACAAAACAATCACAACCGCCAATGCCAGACGATACCAAAAAAACACAGCGTAACTTGTTTTTTCAACAAATTTAATCAAAAATGCGATCGCCAAATAGCCACTGATTCCAGCAACCAACATTCCAACGACTGATTCGACAGTTAAGCCATCGCGTATAAAGTCATTTGCTTTCAAAATAACCGCTCCAAGAATAATCGGCGTTGACAACAAAAAAGAAAATCTGGCAGAATCTTTTCTGCTAAATCCAAAGGCCAACGCCATTGTAATTGTAGCACCAGAACGAGACACACCAGGAACAATTGCAACCGCTTGAGCGATGCCAATTAATAGTGCAACTTTCCAATTTATCAGTTCCAGATTTTTTTGGTGATTCATTCGTTTATCGACAAAATAAAGTAAGATTCCTCCAATCACCAAAGTCGAAGCAACAATAGCTGGATTTCTAAAAATTGTTTCTGCATAATCATTGAATAATAGCCCAAAAATCACACCTGGAATGGTCGCAATTAGAATGAAAAAAAGAAGAGACTTGTTCATGTTTTTCACTCCGTTTTTCCTCGCTTCATCAAATATATGAAACCAATCTTTTTTAAAATACCACAAAACCGCTATCAAAGTTCCAAAATGAAGCGCCACATCAAAAGCAAGTCCTGGATCTTTCCAATTAAAAATCCACGGCACCAAAACCAAATGCCCCGATGATGAAATCGGCAAAAATTCCCCCAACCCCTGAACCAACCCCAACACAATCGCTTGAATAAAATCCATTTATTTTCCCTTAGATTTATGCTTTTATTTATAGCATGATAAAAAGAAAAAGAGAAGAAATGTTTCACAAAAAGCTCCAGGATAAATATTCCCCGGAGCTTTAAAATATGTTCTTATTTTCATCAGCTTCTATGCATTTTTCCAAAGCCCGTGCACGTTGCAATAAATTCTGGCGGAAAAATTGTCTCCTTTTAATTCAAACTTCACTTCTGGCAAGTCTCCTGGATTCAAAAATTTTCTTACACTTCCGTTTTCTGAAATCAATTCCACCCACTCAATAAAATGGGATTCTTCCATGGGGTGAGGAGTTGACCCAATCCTTACTCTCGCGCCGGTTTCGGTCTT
>DCVH01000034.1 GCA_002327335.1 Patescibacteria group bacterium UBA2193 | reverse complement strand
ATTTCGCACAACTCTTTTATATACGAAGTGTTTTCGTATAGTGTACGCAATGTTGTTAAGTTTGCGAATATTGTGTATAATTTTATTATGATTAAATTGTATCATAAAAATAAATGGACGTCTATTTGAAAAAATTAGAAGATGAGTTGAGATTGAGAAAATATAGTCCAAAAACCGTGAAAGCATATTCGGCTTGTGTTGAAAATTATCTAAAAGCCAAGAAGGATAATTTTGGAAGTGTGGATGTTGATTTTATTAAACAACACATAATTTCAAAAATTGATTCTGGAAAATCATCTCAAACCACTAATCAAAATTTGCAAGCGATAAACTTTTTTTGTTGGAACGTTTTGAAATATAGGGGGAAAATTGATATTCATTTTGCCAAAACTCCGAGCAAATTGCCAATTGTGTTGTCTCGAGATGAAATTCAAAAAATATTATCGGAAATTTCTAACGAAAAACACAAACTAATGGTAGCTTTGGCATATTCTGGAGGCTTGCGCGTGAGTGAAATTATTAATTTGAAAATCAAGGATGTAAATTTGGCGGAACTTATTATTCATATCAAAGGAGCAAAAGGTAATAAAGATCGTATTACGGTTTTCCCAGAAAAGCTCGTGACGGATGTGGAAAAATTAATTGCTAATAAAAATTCTAATGATTATTTTTTCGCCAGTGAGAGAGGTGGGAAGTTAACTGAGAGAACGGCACAAAAAGTTTTTGAAAATGCCATGAAAAAAGCGGGGATAAAAAAAGAAGCCACTTTTCATTCACTCCGACACAGTTTTGCCACGCATCTTTTGGAAAATGGCGTGGATGTTCGCTATGTGCAAGAACTTTTAGGGCATGCCAATATCAGGACAACACAAATTTATACCAAAGTGACAAATCCAATGTTGAGAAAAATTAAAAGTCCGCTGGAATAATCGCTATATTTTTTGACAAATAGGCTGTTGTTAGGGCATAGTGAAGAATGAAATTAAAATAATAAGATAAGTTTTTAAAGATTTTAATGATAGAACAAGAAAGGATTAGGAACTTTGCCATATTGGCCCATATTGATCATGGGAAATCAACTCTTGCTGATCGGCTTTTGGAGACGACGAAAACGGTTGAGAAGAGAGAGATGAAAGAACAGCTTTTGGATCAGATGGATTTGGAGAGGGAGCGGGGAATTACTATCAAGTTGCAGCCGGCTACTATGAAGTATTATTATAAAAATACTTCAGGAAATTCGAAATTCGAAATTACAAAAAACAAACAAATCCAAAACAATAATAACCAAAATTCGAAACAAAAAAATAGTTTAGAAATTGATGCTTCGGATTTAGAATTTTCTGATTCAGAGTATATGCTGAATTTGATTGATACTCCTGGGCATGTTGACTTTGGATATGAAGTTTCTCGGTCGCTTGCGGCGGTGGAGGGAGCGGTTTTGTTGGTGGATGCGACCAAAGGGGTGCAGGCACAAACGCTTGCCAATCTCTATCAAGCGATTGAGCAGGATTTGGAAGTTATTCCAGTTTTGAATAAGATCGATCTGCCGAATGCAGAGATTGAAAAAACTAAAGCGGAAATTATTGCTATTTTGGGATGCAAAGAAGAGGAAATTCTTTTGGCGAGTGGCAAGACTGGGGAAGGAGTCGATTTGATTTTGGAGAGAATTGTGGAAAAAGTTCCGGCACCCAAGGGAAATCCAGAAGCACCACTTCGAGCCCTTATTTTCGATTCAAAATATGATTCATATAAAGGGGTATTGGCTTTTGTTCGAATTGTTGATGGCGGAATCAAACAGTGGGATAAAATCAAATTTATTGCCACTAAAGCAGAAGCTGATTCAATTGAAGTGGGAAAATTTCGACCGCAACTCGATCCAAAGCCGGAATTGAAAACCGGAGAAGTCGGCTATATTGCGACAGGATTGAAAAGTGTTGAGGAATGTCGAGTGGGAGACACGATTACGCTGGCGCGAAATTCCAAATTCAAAATTCCAAATCCCAAGCAAACTCAAGATTCTGATTCAAAAAAACCAAACACTAACTACCAATCGACAACTAGCATAGAGGCTTTGCCGGGGTACAAGATTGTGCATCCGATGGTTTATGCCAGTTTCTATCCAGTCGAAGGCGAGGATTATAATCAGATGCGTGATGCTTTGGACAAACTGAAATTGAATGATGCCGCGTTGGCTTTTGAGGGGGAAAGTTCTCAGGCACTGGGAAGAGGTTTTAGAATTGGATTTCTTGGATTGCTTCACTTGGAAATTGTTCAAGAAAGATTGAAAAGGGAATTTGGGTTCAATCCAGTAATCACCTCTCCGAGTGTGGTTTATAAAATTGTGAGAACAGATGGGGTTGAGAAAGATATTTATTCGGCATCAGAAGTGCCGGATGCCAACTTGATCAAAGAAATTCTTGAACCGATGGTGAAATTGGACATTATTTCTCCCTCGGAATATTTGGGATCAATCATGAATCTTGTGAATGAAACAACCAGGGCGAGCTATGTTTCTACGGAATATTTAGATAAAGAGCGAATCGTTCTGCATTTTGATGCTCCGCTTTCGGAAGTGATTATTAATTTTCATGATGCCTTGAAATCTGCTACCAGTGGGTTTGCTTCGATGAATTATGAAGTTTCTGGCTATCGACCTTATGATTTGGTACGGATGGATATTTATGTTGCAGAAGATAAGGTGAATGCTTTTTCACAGATTGTTCCGCGAGAAAGAGCGATTAGCGAAGGGCGAAGAATTGTTGGAAAACTCAAGGATTTGATTCCGCGACAAAACTTTTTGATTAAAATCCAAGCGGCGATTGGAGGGAAAATGATTGCACGTGAAAATATCAAGGCCTTTCGAAAGGATGTGACGGGGCATCTTTATGGAGGAGATATTACAAGAAAAAGAAAGCTTCTTGAGAAACAAAAGAGAGGAAAGAAGCGAATGACTCAATCAGGAAGAGCGGAAATTCCACAGAAAGCTTTTTTGGAAGTGATGAAAAAATAATTGCTTGAAAGAGAAAAAGGTGTTAAGATGGAATCGTAATGGATACAGAAAACAAAAAACAACTTATTGAAAAATCTTGTGAAATAATTTCCAACAACCTTGGAGATGTTATGGCTGGGCATTATCGGAATTTTTATCAAGATAAAACTCCGGAAGTGATTCTTTTCTCTGTGGGGGAACTTCTGAATGAGATGGTGGGAGAAGAAAACGCCAAAAAGCAAATGGAAAAATTAAAATTAGCAATTAAGCAATAAAAGCAAAACGAAATGTCGATAAAAATTAAAAATTGGTTTTTGGTGCTTGCTGTTTTCGTTTTGTTTTGTTACGGACTATCTTTGACTATTGGGGGGAGGGAGGACAATAAATTATTAGCAGACCTGGTATATTTAATTGCTCCACTTTCTGCTTTCATTATTGGTGTCTTTGCGGTTAAAGCATACGGGATAGGGAATATGCAGGGGAAATCAATGTTTTTTCTGACGCTGAGTATGCTTCTTCTTTTTATTGGAGAAGGGTTTTGGTTTCACCTTCAATATATTCAAAACGTCGAGCCAGATTATTCTTTGGCGGATGTCTTTTTTCTTTTGAGTTATCCTCTTTCTTTTGTCGGAATTTTTATAAAATTGAAAGCAAGTGATATCCATTTGAAAGATTTAATATCAATGTTGAAGAAGAAAAACAGTATTTTTTTTATTCCAACATTGGCAGTGGCTTTTGTTGCGGTGAGTTATTTTGGAATATTTAAGGTTTATGATCCCGAGGTCGGAGCACTGGAAAATGTCGTCTTTATGTTCTATGGTTTTGGAGACTTGGTGATTATTCTTGGTTGTTTGCTTGTGATGTTTATCGTTATGGAATTCAAGGGAGGAAAATTATCTTTTGCTTGGCTTTTGCTTGTTTTGAGTTATTTTTCTACGTTGCTTGGTGATATTTTCTATGCGATTTATCGAAACAGTATGTATGAGGAAAACTTGGTTTCAAAGGTTGTGCTTGATGTTTTTTGGATGCTGGGATATTTTGTGTTTGCGGCAGCAATGTTGTTTTTTGTCTTGATTGTAAGGGAAAAACAAAAAGAAATTATAGAAAAACTTGAAAATATATAAAGTTTCTTAATCTCAACAACTCTTTATTGGAAGGGCTGTTTTCAAAAGTGGAGTTTTCTTTGGACGGATTTTGGTATTTTTTTTAAAAAAATGTTTCACTTGACTTTTACAAATCTCGCATATATAATTTTGGTGTAAGAAAGTTTTATCGAGGAAAAAACTAAGACTAAGGAAGTTGTAAAATAAATTTATAAAAGCATCTACAGAGATAGGTTCAAAATTCTCGGGATGCATTTTTTTGTTGTTTTAAATTTGAAAATTTTGTAACGGAAGATAATTTTAGAAAGTTACCAATAATCATGAAAGAAGAAAAATTATTTAAGCAAGCCACAAGTGTTTCAGGATTAATGTTGGGAATGGCTGCGCACACCACTTCTTCTATTTTGGGACCATTAATATTGCTTGGAGGTTTTGGATATTTATTGGATAAGTGGACGAAAAAAAATCCTTGGTTTTTGCTTTTAGGAATCTTGCTAGCATTCATTACAACTAATGTTTTGGTTTATAGAAAAACCAAGCAGTTAGCTGAAAAATTTGAAGAATATAATAAAGAAAAAGAAGAGGGGGAAAAAACTGAAAAATAATTATGAATATTTCATTATCACCTGATATTTTATTTAGCATAGGATCATTTCCTGTTACCAATTCATTTTTTTGGGGAGTAGTTCTGACGCTAGCACTGATCATTTTTTTTGGTTTGGTTGCTAAGAAAATGAAAAATGTTCCCGGGCCAGTTCAAAATTTTGTAGAGATGATTCTTGAAGCAGGGTATGATTTTGTTAGAAGTGTCACGGGAAGTGACAAGAAAACAGAAAAAGTTTTTCCTCTAGTGTTTACGCTTTTTATTTTTATTATAATTGCAAATTTAATAACATATATTCCCGGACAATCTGCACTGACAATTTCAAGAGGAGACGAATTAGTGCCAGTTTTCAGGGCGGTGATTGCAGATTACGGAATGGTTTTTGCGATGACAATGATTTCGATTATTGTGACGCAAATAGTTGCCATTTATATGGTTGGGCCATTTGGTTATGTTGGAAAATTTTTCAATTTTAAAGGATTATTTGTTTTTTTTAAAGGATTATTTAAAGGAAAAGTTGATTTTTTGGGATTGGCGCAAGGATTTTTTGATGCTTTTATGGGCATCATGGATCTTGTTGGAGAAATTGCAAAGGTAGTATCTTTGTCATTTCGTTTATTTGGAAATATTTTTGCTGGGGAGGTTTTGACAGCGGTAATTTTGTTTTTGGCGCCTTTCATTGCGCCATTACCATTCATGATTCTCGGACTTCTTTCGGCAATCGTTCAGGCGTTTGTATTTTCTGTTCTGACTTTGATATACATAACAATGGCTTCAGAGTCTGGAGGAGAAGAAAGAAAAGAAAGCGTTCCGGCCCGGTCTTGTGATGTATAAATAAATTATGTTTTTAATAAATTTAAATAATTAATCTAAAAATTATGGAAGTAGAGTCAGCTAGGCTGCTTGCAGCAGCAATCTCGATTGGGCTTGGAGCAATTGGTCCAGCCATTGGTGAAGGAATGATTGCCGCCAAGGCACTTTCCGCTATTGGAAGAAATCCAGAAGCGAGTGGAAAAATTATGCCATTTATGTTTGCTACGATGGCGGTTACTGAATCAACAGGAATCTATGCCCTTGTTATTTCACTTTTAATCTTGTTTGTTTTCTAGAAATTAGAAATTGTTTTGCTTTTAATTACTGGAATTGAAGGCAAAACCTTTTTGATTTTTAATTATTTTTTTTATGAGTAAATTATTTGAAGCCCTTGGGCTGGACTTAAGAATTCTTTTTGCGCAAATACTAAATTTTGCGATTTTGTTGGTAGCGCTTTATTATGTTGCCTATAAGCCAATTTTTAAATTTTTGAAGGAACGAAGAGAAGGGATTGAGAAGGGAGTTAAAAATGCCGAAGAGGCGGAGTCAAAATTGAAAATTGCCCTAAAAAAAGAAGAGGAGATTATAAACGAAGCCAAAAAAGAGGCTCTGAAAATTGTTGAAAAAGCACGAGAAGAAGGGGTTGAAAAGAAGGAAAGCATAATAGAAAAAGCCAAAGAGGAAGTTGGTCAAATTATTCAGAGCGAAAAGGCAAAAATTAAAGCAGAAAAAGCCGAAACTTTAAAGGAGATAAAAAAAGAAGTTTCAGGGATTGTTATCTTGGCACTTGAAAAAGTTTTGGATGAAAAAATTGATAATAAAAGCGACAAAGAATTGATCGAGAAAGTCACTAAATCATTGGCATAAATTTTTATATGAAAGCAACGCCGAAGCAATATGCTCAAACATTATTTGAATCTGTAAGAGATGCCTCAGAGGAAGAGTCATTGAAAGTTTTGAATAATTTTTCTAAAATTTTGATTAGCAATAATCAAGTTTCTCAGTTAGAGAAAATATTGAGTTTTTTTAATGACATTTGGAATAAAGAAAATGATATTTTGGAGGCTGAAATCATTACAGTCAGAGAACTAAGCAAGGATGATCTGGCTGATATTGAAAAGTTTGTAATAGAAAAAGCTAATGGGAAAAAGGTGGATATTAAAACAGTTGTGAATAAAGATTTGAAGGGGGGATTTGTTGTTCGACTGGGAGATGAAATCTTTGATTCAAGTTTGAAAAATAGGATTTCCAGCCTAAGACAAACATTGAATAATTAAAATTATTATTACTAACTACTAATAGCTAACAACTAATAACTAAAATAATATGGCTACAACGAAAGATTTTATTGTTGAGGAACTTAAACAACGAATTTCTGAATATAAAACAGAAATCAAGAAGCAAACATTTGGAAGGGTAATTCAAGTGGGGGATGGAATTGCTCGAATTTCTGGTCTTTCCACTGCCATGATGTCAGAGATGCTTGAATTTAAAACTTCAAAAGGTTCTGTTTATGGAGTAGCTCTGAATTTGGAAGAAGACAGTGTTGGAGCAATAATTCTTGGGAGTTGCGAGGCTATTAAGGAAGGAGATGAAGTGATTTGTATGGAAAGAATTCTGGAGGTTCCAGTCGGAGAAGAAGTTATTGGAAGAGTTTTAAATCCGCTTGGACAGCCAGTTGATGGAAAAGAAGAAATTAAATCTGGAAAGTTCAACCCAATTGAAAAAATTGCTCCCGGAGTGATTACTCGTGAATCAGTTTCTGAACCAATTCAAACTGGAGTTAAAGCGGTGGACTCAATGATTCCAATCGGAAAGGGACAACGAGAATTGATTATTGGAGACCGACAAATTGGGAAAACAGCTCTTGCTATTGATACAATTATTAACCAAAAAGGGAAAAACGTTAAATGTATTTATGTTGCAATCGGACAAAAAGAATCAAAAATTGCTAATATTGTAGCGAAGCTTCAAGAAGCTGGTGCGATGGAATACACAACAATTATTTTGGCGGGAGCAAGTGATCCTGCTTCAATGACATACATTGCTCCTTATACTGGAACCGCTATGGCAGAATATTTTCTTTCAAAAGGAGAAGATTCTTTGATCGTCTATGATGATCTTAGTAAGCACGCAGTTGCTTATCGAGAAATTTCGTTGCTTCTTCGACGTCCACCAGGGCGAGAAGCCTATCCGGGAGATGTTTTTTATCTGCATTCAAGATTATTAGAAAGGTCTTGCAAATTAAACAAAGATTTTGGCGGTGGTTCAATTACTGCTTTGCCAATTATTGAAACTCAGGCAGGAGATGTTTCTGCTTACATTCCAACTAATGTGATTTCAATTACAGACGGACAAATTTATTTGGAACCAGATCTTTTTTATCAAGGAAATCGACCAGCAGTAAATGCAGGACTTTCAGTTTCTCGAGTGGGGAGCGCTGCTCAAGTTAAGTCGATGAAAAAAGTGGCTGGAAAGATGCGATTGGAGGCAGCTCAATATCGAGAATTAGCAGCTTTTGCTCAATTTGGTTCTGATCTTGACAAAGAAACTCAATTAAAACTTGAAAGAGGAAAAAGAATTACTGAAATATTCAAACAAGGTCAATACACTCCTTTGGCAGTTGAACTTCAGGTCGCAATTTTTTATGCTGCTACTAATGGATTTTTAGATAACGTGCCTGTTGAAAAGATTTCTGAGTTTGAGCAGGGATTATTAGAGCAAGTTGAAAATCGATCGAAAAAATATGTTAATGAAATTAATGAAAAAGGAGAGTTTTCAGAAGAAGGCGAGGAGGAATTGAAAACAATCATTAATGATTACAAAGCAACTCTTGATTATTTAATTAAAAAAGAGGAAGAAAAATAGAGTTAGTATTATTAAAAATATTGTCATAAGATGGCCAATACTAAAGAAATCCAACGAAGAATAAAATCAGTCAACAACATCAGCAAAATAACAAAAGCGATGGAAATGGTGGCTGCTTCAAAAATGAGAAAAGCGACAGAAGCAGTTTTGAAAACCAGAACATATGCCAACTTGAGTTGGACAACTGTTCTTAATATTGCAAATGCAATTAATACGCAAGGGAATAATAAGCATCCGTTGTTAGATAAAAAATCTAAAATTAAGAGTGTTGGGATTATCTTGATCAGTTCTAATAAGGGACTTTGCGGTGGATTTAATTCTTCAATTATCAATAAGGTTAATGAATCTATTAAAACTCACGAGAAAAATGAGGATGGTGAGAAAATTGAACATGAAATAATCACTGTTGGGAAAAAGGGTGTTTCAATTTATTCTCGCTATGGGCATAGGATTGTGGCAGATTTCTTGAAGGAAGATGTTTGTTCTGAAGTTCGAGAAGTTCAGTCGATTGCAAGTTTTGCAATTAAAGGTTTCTTAGAAAGGAAGTATGATAAAATTATGGTTGCTTATACTGACTATGTTAGTGCGGTCAAGCAAGTTTCTCGAGTAAAGCAACTCTTACCGATTGATATTCAAGCAGAAGATGATCACCTTGGTGTTGTTGGCGGTGATGACAAAATTGGTGTTAGTAAAGAATATATTCAGAAAAAAGAAGATAAATATTTAAAGGATGAAGATAAGAAAAATGTTTATGTGTTTACTTATGAACCAAGTGCTGAGGAAGTTCTTGAGGAGATGGTGCCAAGATTGATTGAGATTCAACTTTTTCAGGCGATGTTGGAGTCAAATGCATCTGAACATAGTGCAAGAATGGCAGCAATGCATCAAGCAAATGAAGCGGCAGGAAGTTTGGTGGAAGAATTGACTTTGTCATATAACAAAGCACGACAAGCAAGTATTACATCAGAAATTGCCGAAATCAGTGCTGGAGCAGATGCTCTTGGAAACGCGTAGATTATTTGGATTTTTAGAATAACAAGAAGATTAAAAGTAAAGATTTAATATAATTTAACTAATAACTAACAACTAAAATAATATGTCTGATAAAAACGCAGAAACGCTAGTCGATGTTAAAAAAAATGAAGGCAAAATCAAACAAGTTATTGGTGCGGTAGCCGATATCTATTTTGAGAACAAGCTTCCGAAAATTTTTGATGCCCTTGAGGTCTATGTTCTGGGAGAAGATGGAAAAGATAAAAAGCTTGTTTTTGAAACTCAACAACATGTTGGCTTCAATGTGGTGCGAGCAATTGCCATGGGTTCAACTGATGGTCTTCGAAGAGGGCAAACGGTTGTGAATACTGGCGAACCAATCAGTGTTCCGGTTGGAGAAAAAACTCTTGGAAGAATTTTCAATGTGCTTGGTGAAGTTGTTGATGGAGGAGCTGATGTGAAAACTGAAGTGAGGTATCCGATTCATCGAGAAGCCCCAAAGTTCATTGATCAGTCGACAAAAACAGAAATTTTGGAAACTGGAATAAAAGTAATTGACTTGATTTGTCCAATCGCCAAAGGTGGAAAAGTTGGAATGTTTGGTGGTGCTGGTGTTGGGAAGACTGTTATTATTCAAGAGTTTATTAACAACATTGCTAAGGCTCACGGAGGCTATTCGGTTTTTGCCGGGGTAGGAGAGCGAACTCGAGAAGGGAACGATCTTTTTCATGAAATGAAAACAGCGGGAGTTATTGATAAAGTAGCGATGGTTTTTGGACAAATGAACGAACCACCTGGAAGTCGTGCTCGAGTAGCATTGTCTGGCCTTTCAATTGCTGAATATTTTCGAGATGAACAAGGACAAGATGTATTGTTTTTTATTGATAACATTTTTCGATTTACTCAGGCTGGTTCTGAGGTTTCAACATTGCTTGGAAGAATGCCTTCTGCGGTGGGTTACCAGCCAACGCTTGCAACAGAAATGGGTGAATTACAGGAGCGAATTACTTCAACTAACAAAGGTTCCGTTACCTCAATTCAAGCTGTCTATGTGCCAGCTGACGACTTGACTGACCCAGCTCCAGCTACAACTTTTGGTCATCTTGATTCGACGGTGGTTTTGTCTAGAGGTTTGTCGGAGCTTGGAATTTATCCTGCTGTCGATCCGCTTGACTCATCTTCAATTATTCTTGATCCAAAAATTGTCGGAGAAGAACATTATCAAGTGGCTCGTGGAGTACAAAAAGTTCTTCAAAAATACAAAGATCTTCAAGATATTATTGCAATTCTTGGCATGGAAGAATTATCCGATGAAGACAAAATCACTGTTTCTCGAGCCAGAAAAGTCCAGAGATTTCTTTCTCAGCCGTTTTTTGTTGCCGAAACATTTACTGGAAGTCCTGGGAAATATACTAAACTAGAAGACACTATCAGAGGATTTAAAGAAATTCTTGAAGGAAAGCACGATGATAAAAACGAAGGAGATTTCTATATGAAAGGAAGTATTGATGAAGTTAGTAAAGAAGAGGATAATAAATAATTTTCATTATTCATTTTGCATTTTGCATTTTGATTTTTGACTTTAACTATTATGTTTGATGATAATAAAGTTATAAAATTTGAGCTTGTGACTCCAGAGAGAGTCGTATTGAAAGACTGTATTACTCAGGTTACTGTCCCAACAAAAGAAGGGGAAATTACCGTGTTGCCAAAACATATGCCTTTGGTCGCAACATTAGTCCCGGGAGTACTTGAAATTGTTGATAACAAAGGAGAAAAGAAAACTCTGGCAGTTTCTGGTGGTTTTATTGAGGTTTTATTAAATAAGGTCGTAGTGCTCGCTGATACTGCTGAAAGATCAGAGGAGATTGATCTTGAAAGAGCAGAAAAAGCAAAGGAGTGGGCAGAAAAGGAAATGAAAGCAAGTATTGGAAAAATGAAAGACGAAAAGCAGTATGCCGAAGTTTTTTCAGGAATCGAAAGGCAACTCGCGAGAATCAAAGCAGCGAGAAGGCATCAAACTGGCAGAAGAAAAACTCCTTTAGATCAGAATTAAAATTTTTCTTAAAAATTTGGAAGGCACCTCTTTTTCAAGGGGTGTTTTTGCTTAAAAATGGTTTTTGCTTTAAAATAAAAGAAGGGGGAGTTTATGCAGTAAATTGAAGTTGTATGGAAAAAGAAAACAAAATTGGTGTTGGATTCGGGGTCATGATGTTTAAAGAGGGCAAATTATTGCTTGGTCGGCGTCATGATGATCATCAGAAAGCATCAAGCTTATTGAATGGCGCTGGGACTTGGACAATGCCAGGAGGAAAATTAGATTTTAAAGAAATTTTTGAAGATGGTGCGAAAAGAGAGGTAATGGAAGAAACAGGGATAACTCTCGGGGAAATAAAGGTGATTTGTGTTAATCAAGACATAGTGGAAAGCGCACATTTTGTTACGATTGGTTTTTTCTCCGATGTTTTTTTGGGTGAACCAAAAGTCATGGAGCCTGACGAAATAACGGAATGGCGCTGGTTCGAAATGGACGATTTGCCATCCCCGATTTATTTTCCAAGTGCTAAAATACTTGAAAATTACAAACAAAAGAAGTTTTATATTAAAAAATAATTTACATGAAAATATTTAAATTTCCTGAATTGCGTCAAGCGCATTGTTGGGATTGCGGTGCAAACGCAATTCAATCAGTTTTGGCATATTATGGAGTTGATGTTCGTGAAGACATTATTATGAAATTAGCAGGCACCAATAGAAATGGTACGCCGATATCGGGGGTGAAAATGGTTGCAAGAAAATATAATTTTGATGTTAAGTCGGGGAAGATGACAATTGATGATGTTAAAAGATACATCGATAAAAAAATTCCAGTTATTTTATTGGTTCAAGCTTGGACAAACAAAAAAGATGTTAATTGGGAAGAGGATTGGACAGATGGTCATTATGTGGTTGCAATTGGCTATGATTCAAAAAATATATATTTTGAAGATCCGTCTGCCTTTAGGCGTACTTTTTTGACGTATCAAGAATTTCAAACTCGTTGGCATGATGTTGATAAAAAAGGAAAAAAATATATAAATTGGGGGATGGCAGTCCTTGGTGGGAAATCAAAACACGATTTATCGGAATTGGAGCACATGGATTGATGGAGTTTTGTTTTTGAAGAAACTGATTACAATAAGTGTGAAATAAAAAAGCACTCTCTCGTGAGAGTGCTTTTTGAAATGCATGGTTATAATTCTTGCGAGTTTGCTGGGGTGGCCGAAACATTTTCCGTTTCATCTTCAATCCTTTCCTGATATTCTTTCTCATCTTCGAAACTTACTGTTCTGGAGTGTTCAAGGACATGCATCCAAATTTGTCCCGGAACAAAATGGACTTCAATTCCTTTTTCATCAAAAAATTTGAATGGGTTTTCAAGCCCTTTTTCTCTTTTCCAAGTTCCTTCGATATGTTGCCCGTTAAAAAAGAATTCTGCCGGTCCTTCAAATTTTGTGTCAAACCAAGGGTCTCCCAGTTGCATGTTTGGATATTGGCCATTATCATTTTCTCGATGTTCTGCATCAATCCCATCCCATGGGTCTTGCAGTCCTTGTCTCACATAGTCGGTGTCAGTCAGCCAAGCATCTTTTTTTGTGACGATGGTTATTAAATTTTTTGGAGCGTATTGTTTTTTTGTTTCATAATCAATGTCTTCTTTTCCTCCAAAAAATCTTAAATAGGAATTTGTTTGTTTGTCATAGAGATACTCGACATCAGAGGGATTTTCGAATTTTACTCTTACTCTTGAATAATTTGGTCTTTTTTCGAGAGAAAGATCTCCTTGGTGTTCAAATCCTTTTGTTTGTGATTCTTTTCGGTAGCCAACTTTTTCTGCAACCTTTATTAGCTCTGGAATGCTCGAGGAAGCGCTTTCAAGAGTGCTCATAGGCCCAGACCTTCTGAAACAGGCGGAACCTCCTCCGGGAGCAACTTCGCCATTGCAATCAATGTGATTAATGACTCTTTTTTCCAGAAGAGCTTTCCCAACACTTGATCCTCCCCAAGGAACATAGATTGCATCAAGAGACCCAGCAACGGAAATATGGTCAGTTCTTCCGGATCGCATTGGTCCGACAATTTCGGGTGTATTGCATTGAAAAACTCCCATTAATCTTGGTTGCCCATGCATTGGACGATGTGGCATTTCAAGTACGAAGTCTGCCAAAGAGAGGCTTGAGAAATATTGTCTAGCTGTTTTGTCACCGGAATACATTACAGCAAAAGCTCTTTTATTATTATTTTCACAAGCCAGTCCGGTTATTTTTGAAGCATTTTCCGGTAAGTCATAGGGAATGAAATTTCCTTCGGTTTCTTTTTTTGGGTTTTGTTCAATGGTTATTGATTCGTTATTATTTTTCTTGATAAACAAAAAGGAAATAATCAGAATTATTATGATAACAAAAAAAAGACCCCCGAAAATTATTTTTTTATTTTCCATTTATTTTTATTTAATTTAAAGAACGGATTTATTATAGCATATTTTATTAAAAATAACAGATTGACGGGTGTTGAATTTTCCTGCTAAAATTCAGGAAGAGAAAGTTTTTTTCTTGCGAATCTTTTGATGAAAAGAGGGGGTGTCCATGAAGACTAGAAATAAGAAAAAAAATGACAAATGGGCAATTTGTTCTTTACCAAGAAGGCTCATGAAGAAAAAGCCTGGTTGGTGTGCCGAAGTAGTGGTTTTTGTTAACGGTAAAGAGCAGTCGATGAACATTAGATTCGGGGCTCTTCACGGCGGAGAGGCAAAGACCAGGGCTTTTTCCATAATCAGGGGAATACTGGAGCGGGCTTTCAGTAATGTGAAGGGATGCATTCGGTTATCAGTTCTTCTTAAAAAGAAGAACGTAAACGGCAATGGGAATGGTGGTGCCCCGTCTTATGTTCTAAGGGAGCGATGTTCATATCTGAACGCCTTCATCAGGGCAAAGAGGGCATCGCAAGTTTTCAGGCTTGCATAAATTTTTTTAGAAAAAAGTCCAGGGCACGAAGTGTTCTGGACTTTTAGAATATAGACATTTTAAATTTCTTCTTTGAAATTTTTCATTGCTTTCACGACAATAGCTTTCTTCGAGAAAAATTTGTGATAGAAAAAACGAATATAGAATTTTATCCAAAAAAAAGGACGAAATCGGTAGGGGGAATGTTTATGAAAAAACAGAAGACCACTTTTGACAAGGTGATAGGTTTTAATGTCTTCTTTTGAAAAAGAGACAGATTCAATGTGACAGACTTCCAAGTCAGGGAAGATGGCCAGTTTTCCGCCAGCTTTTTTTGCCCTGAAGCAAAAATCGGCATCTTCATAAAAGAGAAAAAATCTCTCATCGAGCAACCCAATTTTTTCTATTGTCTTTTTATTAAAAATCATAGCACAACCAGAGATGAAATCCGTTGAAACAATTTTTTTATTTTCTGCAAGAGAATCTTTTGTTTTTTCATGAACAACTTTTTGTTTGAACCAGTCTATTTTTCCTCCTTCAAACCAGACCTTGTTTCCCCCTGTTGATTTATCAGAATCTTCTTTATAGGCTTTTGTGATTTTTGGTGAAACGATGATTGGCTTTGTTGGATGATTTCTGATTCTTTCAATCGCAATGTTTATGAAATTTTCGGTTTCAATTTTTGCGTCGGGATTTAAAAGCATAAAAAAATCAGGATTATATTTTTCCTGAGCAAATCTGATGCCTTGGTTTACGGCTTTTGCGAAACCAACGTTTATTCTATTTTCAATGATATTGAGACAGGGGTAAAATTCTCTTAATTTTGTTACGGTTTCAACCGTTCTGTCGGATGATTTGTTGTCAATAAAAACTATTTTTCCCTTTATGGGATTTTTCCCTAAGAAGTTTTTAAAAAGAGAATAGAGGCATTCCCGAATACTTTTTTCGTTATTGAACCCGACGATGATAATTGCAAGGGAAAAAGAAAGTTTGTTGTTATTCTTGTGGGGCATTCTCTCTTTTGATTAATGAAAGGATTTCTGTTTTGGAAACGACATTGAAGACAACTAATCCTCCGAAATAAACTAAAGGGCTGACGAGCAATCGAATGAAAAAATTCAAATCTTTTGTAAACCACAAAAAGATTGCCATGATGAAGCCACAAAGAAGAACCCAGATAATTTTGTCGGAGCTTGGAATAAATTTAAGGTTTCGATGAATAATGAAGCCTGTTAATATTATTACAAGAAATTCTGTAGCTGCCGAAACACCAGCTGTCGCAAGATAGGAGAATTTCGGGATTAGTATTAAGTTTAGCGTAACATTAAATATTGCGCAAAAAAACAAAACGATGAAAAGCTTTTTTTGAAGATTGGCAGAAATAAGAATGTTCGTGAAAAGATGTCCAAAAAAAATGAAAGCAGAAGCGATGATGACTATTTTCAAAACAATTGCAGAGGCAGCAAATTCCGGTCCGGCGATGATGGTGACAATTCCTTCGGCCAAGAAAAACGTTCCAATAACCAACGGAATAACGAGAATCAAGAAGACTTTGAAGTTTTTATTAACAATATTTTTGAATTTTTCTCGATTTTTAAAAACATTATAAGAAAACATCGGAAGAGTGAGCCCAACAATCATAGCAGGGAAGAAGCTGATATTTTCAATGACTTTGTAGGCGGCTCCATAGACTCCGACGTCTTCCGCCGGTTTCATCAGAGATAGAAGAATTGTATCTGCTTTGAAATAAATAAAAGTTACGAGAGTTGCAAGTCCAATGGGGATGGATTGTCGCAGAAAATCTTTCCAATAAACAAAATCAAAAGCCGGCTTGAATCGGATGAATTTTTTTGACATTAAAAAAACAAACATGAAATTGATAATCATGTTGATGAGTAGGGTAATGATGATGAAATAGAATCCCCAGTCTTTCATCACGCCAAGAACAATTAGCGCGACTTGAATAATTTTTCCCACAAGCTCTGATCCTGTAACGAAGTCCATGCGAAGGTTTTTTTGAAAAACACCAACCAGCACCTGATAGAAAGATGAAAATACATAGGAGAAGGCGATGAAAATCAAGGCAATTTTTAATTCTTTCCCATAAGGTAATAGAAAAATTATGAGAGGGGTGATGATGATAATGAAAAGTGAAACGGCAATTCGAAGCCCCATGGCATTGGAAACAACTTTTGCTTCGTCAGATTGAGGGCGGGAAATTCTGAGGGTGGTGACTTGATAAATTCCCCAGTCGCCCAGTGCTCCAAAAAGAGACAGGAATGCAAGGGCTGTCGCATAGCGACCGAAGCCATCTTGTCCAAGGTATCTTGTAATGAAGCCAATTCCAACCAAGGCAGTAATTGTGCTTAATACCTTTGCCGATGATGAAAAAATTACATTGTAGGCAATTTTTCTTGGAATGGACATGCTATCTTCTTTATTAAATTATTTTTTTTAAAGACAGATCCTAGTGGGTTATTCCTGACCAGAAATATTAAAAATTCTAAATTCAAAATCATAAATTCTAAATAAATTTAAAATTATAATTTTCGAAATTCGAAATAAATCAAATAAATTTGTTTTGAATTTAATATTTTGGTTATTGTTATTTGTTTGTTATTTAGAATTTTGGATTTGGTGCTTCCAATTTTTCAGATATGAAATTTATTTTATTGGCTTTATTACCACTCTTCGTTCTTCACCTTCTCCAATACTATCAGATTCAATGTCGTTGTGTCTTGAAACTTCCATGTG
>DCVH01000008.1 GCA_002327335.1 Patescibacteria group bacterium UBA2193 | reverse complement strand
ACTGCTATTCATGGTGATTTTACGTTAAGGAATGTTCAATATGACGTTAAAAAAAGAATACCTGTTTTAATTGATTGGTCATTTTGCCCTAAATATCATATGTTGGCCAATTATGGTTCTCGGTACTTTGATCTAGCATTTATGGTTAATAGTATATTTTCGTCGCCACCGTACGATTTTATTTTTTCTAATAAACATAGACATGAAATAGCCATGCTTTTTGTTAAAAGCTACTTTCGGCATTTGCAATCGACCATTGAATATGGAAAATTCAAAAAATATATCAGAAAAGTTTCTCGATTTCTTTATACGCAAGCGAAAATTGATTCAGGTTTACTCAAGACAATTAAGGAAAGAAAAAATCGCCTAAATTTTATTGAGTTTGCTGATTCTCTATGAATACACTTACCGATAAAACTTTACGTGGAGGTGCATGGCAGTTTTTATCTGTCATTGTTCAGGCCGTTCTTCAACTGTTGGTCATTTCGGTATTAGCTAGGTACGTGCTTCCTCGAGAGTTTGGAATAATAGCACTTGCCGGTATTGCAACTGGATTTGCTCATCTTCTTTCCGATTTAGGTCTTGGTCCGGCTTTAGTGCAAATGAAAGAAATTAATAACACCCACATCCGAGTTTCTTTTTCCTTTGGTATTTTGCTTGCAGCATTCATTTATTTAATTTTATGGATAGTCGCAGACCCAATGGCTAAATTTTTTAACCAAACAGAGGTAAGGAGTATCATACGTATTATTAGTTTATCGATCCCGATTGGCTCTTTTGGTTTAACAGCCCATTCATTGCTTGAACGGAATTTGCGATTCAAAGAATTATTTTTGGTCAGCTTTATATCTTATTTATTCGGATATGTTCCTGTTGGTCTATGTTTGGCGATTTATGATTATGGGGCATGGGCAATCGTGGGTGCGTTGTTAACTCAAACCTTCATTGCATGCATCCTTTTATTCAGGGTTTGCCCACATTCAGTTGTTCCCAGTCTTGCCTGGCGAGAACTTCTTGAACTATTAACGTATGGGGGAGGGCACACGCTTTCTAAAGTCTTCAATTTTGGTGCTCAAAAAGGTGATTATTTTGTTGTAGGGCGTTTTTTGGGAGCCGACATATTAGGCATGTATGAAAGAGCATTCCGAATAATGCAATTACCTGGTCAATATATTGGTCAGGTTATTTTTAAGGTATTGTTTCCAGCCATGGCACGTATTCAACATCAACCTCTTAGACTTGCCAAGGTTTATCTTTCTGGGCTTGGAATCGTTAATGCCATTTTGTTTCCATCGAGTGTTGTTCTTATTGTTCTTTCTCCAGAATTGCTTCTTATTCTTTTAGGTCCTAATTGGGTTGATGCTACGTTGCCACTACAAATATTATTGGGGGGTATCGCTTTTCGTTCAACAGTAGGCCTTTCTGATTCCTTGTCTCGTGCAGTTGGAGCCGTTTATCAAAGTGCGATTCGTAGAGCATTTTATGCAATTTTTGTTGTGCTTGGTAGTTGGGTTGGTCATTTTTGGGGGTTAACTGGGGTGGCAATTGGAGTTAATGTCGCCATGATGATCCATTACTTTCTTATGGCTGGTTTAAGTCTTAAGTTCATCCAAAATAGCTGGAGAAGATTTTTTCTTTGCCATGTTCCTGGGTTTTTCGTCGGTCTTATGGTTTTGATCGTGGCTGCCCCGATTTCCATATTTCTCAGAAGTACCACAGCACCTGCCATTATTGTTTTTTGTTCGGTTAATTTAATTGTAGGTTTAGTTGTGATTTGTGTTTTGATTAAATTTCCAAACATTTTGGGTCGATCCAATCTTTGGGTTTTGGAATTGATCCTTGGAGAATCTCCTCTTCGACATAGTCGTATTTCGAAGTTTGTTCTTTTAAAGCTTTCAGTAAATAAAAATAATAGTTGATCTAAAGATCTTCCTTTATGGATGGGTATAAAATGGAAGTTTTGGAAAAAAAAGCATTACAAATAATCCATAGTCTTCCCCTACAAGTTCATTCATACGAACCTATTAACTGGAAAAGAATTCAGACTACACCAATTTTTATCATTTATGCCGAGGAGGGAAAATTTGTTCTGAAGTTGTTTTCATCTCCTCGCGGCCTTTGGAAAAAAACTTTTTGTTATTTATTTGGAAATCCTGCTTTAAAGAATCAGGTTTTTATTTATGAATACTTAAATCAGTATAAATTTTCACGATTTTCTGTTCCCATTCTTGTAGCTAGTGACATTTCATCTTTTTTACTTTTTAAATATATTGATATTGAGCATAAAGGTGAATATGAAATCGATAT
Source organism: Patescibacteria group bacterium UBA2193 (assembly GCA_002327335.1). GTDB lineage: Bacteria > Patescibacteriota > Minisyncoccia > Moranbacterales > DUUL01 > UBA2193. The sequence goes on along the minus strand of DCVH01000008.1, from coordinate 1,764 downwards.
CAATCGAGTAGTTAATGGACTAACTGAATTATATTTTATCAGTTCTACAAAAAAAAAAGTTAAAGGTTTATGTAATAATATTGTTTTATCAAGGAAACCAATTAACATATTAATTAGACGTGCTTTTGGTAACATTCGAATAAAATATGGTTATGGGTTAGCAATAGGTATTTTAAAAATTGTATTTAAATGTTACTTAAGGCAAAAACCCCTTTTGGTGGGATTTCTTATTCATAATGACTTTCATCACAACAATATTTTTTTTGATAAAGACGGTAATTTTTATATAAGCGATTTTGAAAATTCAGTATTTGAAGATCGATGGATTCTGCTTGATATCGTGCATTATTCCGTTGGAACTCAAAAATTTTCTATAAACACCTTTGCAATAAAAAGTTTTATTTTAAAATTCTTTGAAAAGAATGCAGATTTGAACATTAACTTAAATGCTCAGTTACTTATGGCTTTTTTGCTTAGAATCTCACAAATGGTTGTGTCTACCGTTCCTCCTGAGGATGTTCAAAAACGTTACTTCAATTTTTTATCTAATGTTCTATTGAATGGGGAGAATTTTGATAGATGGGTTTCAAAGAACTTTAAAGGTTGTTAGGGGGGTGCCATGACTTCCTTCATGATTGACACTCACTCTCCAAAATGGCAAGGCGCCTTAAGGAACTTGGGTCATGATGTGTATCATTTGCCAGAGTATTTTGATATTTCTAGTAAGTTGGAAGGCGGTTCTCCTCTGGCCTTTTTAGGAATGAAGAAATCCAGCGTTTTATTTGTTCCCTTTCTTGTTAAAAAATTACCTACTGAATTTTCTGGATGTGTCATTGGTCAAGATGCAACAAGTCCTTATGGTTATGCCAGTCCATTGTTATCTGAATTTGATCGGCCAGAAGAGTATGGATCGCTTTTGACTGAAATGCTTTTACACTTTCAATCATTGGGGTTGGTTAGCGTTTTTTTAAGATTGCATCCACTTTTTAAATATCCATTAGATTTACTATCCCAAATAGGGACTTTGGTTAATCACGGCCAAACGGTTTATATTGATCTTACTAATCCAGAGGAAGGTATTATATCCAATTTTTGTAAAAATCATAAAAGGGGAATAAATAAGCTAAAAAGAGATGGTTATACAGTAGTTATCGATGAATGGAGCTATTATAATAAATTTATTTATCTATATCGAGAAACAATGGAGCGTGTTGGAGCTACCAGGTTCTATTTTTTCGGAAATGATTATTTTAAACAATTAAAAAACTCCTTGCAGCAGCGACTGCATTTGTTGACCGTTCTCTCTAAGGATAAACAAGTTGCCGCTGGTGGGCTTTTTACCGGAGTAAATGGCATTGTCCAATATCATTTGGGTGCTACTTCTTCATCTTTTTTGAACGCCGCACCTTCAAAATTAATGTTTTTATATGCTATTTTGTGGTCAAAAAAAAATGGTTTCAAAAAAATTCATTTAGGTGGTGGATTGGGTGCTGGTAACGACGCTCTTTTTCAATTTAAGAGGGGGTTTTCTAATTCTTTGGCTGATTTTTATACATGGAGAATAATTGTCGATAAAACCAAGTACAATCTACTTGTAAACCTACATAACAGAATTAGTGATAAAAAACAGTATGGATTTTTTCCGATTTATCGCATGCCCTAATAAAATGTAAAGAGCATTGGGGATTAAAAAAGATGGGCTTGATTATTTATCAAATATGTTTCGGAACGTTTTTGTCAGCAATGGAAGAATTTCAAATAAAT
>DCVH01000071.1 GCA_002327335.1 Patescibacteria group bacterium UBA2193 | reverse complement strand
TTTTGTTGTTGATTGTTTTCCAGCGATGCCATTAAGAGATTCCTTGAAATTTCTTTCCGCTAGTCCCCCTGCCAAAAAACCAAAAACTGAACCAATAAAAACACTGACAATCAAACTCGTTATCAATGCCAGTTCAATTATTTTTCTATTTTCTTGTTTTTTTTCTTCGTTCATTTTTCGTTGTCCTGTTAAATTGGCTTCTTAGCCATTATTTAACTGGGATTATCTTTAAAATTAAAAATAAAATAATTTTCAAAACAAAACAATCCCCCTGGGAATCAGTAGAAAAATACTATTTCAAAATTACTCGCCCAAAGAATTCAAATATTCCAATAATTTTGGATGCAAAGAAGTTGTAAAATATTTTTCAACCTCATTTGGACTCACCCATTTAATTTCTACAAATTTTTCTCCTGCAACACTGTCTTGAGAATCATCTGCTATTTCGCAATAATAATAAATCGACATAAACTCCCTGTTTTCCGGATAGGTTTTTGCGAAAATAACTTTTTCATTCTTAATATCAAGCCCCGTTTTTATTTTGATTTCGCTTCTCAAATAATCTTCTATTTCGTCTTGATAAGAAGGCCTTCCGCCAGGAAAACCCCAGGTAAGATTTTCAATATAGGGGTCTTTTTCTCTTCTTCCAATTAAAATTAATTTTGTTTTAGGATCATATAATATCCCCAAAACATTCACCAAAAAAACTCCTCTGTTAAATTTGTCCCAATCCATTTTTTTAGACACTAACGATTAAAGTTTATCAGAAAGAATCAGGAAAATTCATCCCGACTATTCACTGACAGAAATTGCACCTACTGGACAACGCCCCTCCACATCTTTGGCATTACAGCTGTCACAACCTTCTGCTTTCACGACTTCTGCTTTCCCTTCGGATGCGTTCATCACAAAACACTCACTGCAAAAATTTTCACAAATTCCACAACCAATACAAACATCCTGATTAATTTCGATTTTCATTATTGTTTTATTATTTTAAATTATAATTAATAAAAAATTGGATCACCCTCCGACTTAATACGCAACTGTTGCTCTTTTGTTTCAAGCTGGTTGTTTTGGAATTTTATTGAAGCGCTTTCCTGATTCCAGCGATAATCTTTCATCGGAACCCAAATCTTATGCTTTTTCTTCTCTTCTCTTATCCATTTAACAAAGCCTCCATTGTTAATAAAAATTTGCTTCAACTTAACTTCACTAATCTTTGACCCTTCTTTTTCTGATTGCTTCGTTTCGTCAAGTAAAATAATGTGATAACCAAGAGAACTCTTGATTACATTAGAAACTTCGCCAACTTTCATCCCAAAGGCGACGGAAGCAATTTCTGGCTCCAGAGATTGCCGCTGAAACCAACCAATCTCCCCACAGCTGCCCGCCGTCTCCCCATCAGAATATGAACCAGCTATTTCACAGAAATTTGAACCGTTTTCTGTAATTTTTTTCTTCGCTTCTTGCATTCGATTCCACTCATCTCCCTTATTTTCTTCTTTTTTAATATAATATTCAATCGTTTTTTTCAAATAAATTTGCGGGATGATGACTTTTTCTCGAAATTGTTCCAAGTCCCAACCGTAAAGTTTTTTCAAGTTTCCCTCAAGAATTTCAAGGCTTCCGTTTTTATCGGTCAAGCCAGCTATTTCATTTTTTATATCTTTTTCTGAAACAACAATTTCTCGCTCATTGGCAATTTTTTCAATAACAGCATTTTCAATCAATTTGTCCAGAACTTCTTTTTCTTTTATTTTAAGTCGCATTTTCCCCTCTTCCGTGGAAAAATCAATTCGCAAGCCAGCAGAAGAAAAATCTTGTGATTCATAGAAATGCCTGACTGATTCCGCATCAGCAATTAAGGTTTTTGTTGTGATTATCTGGTTGCCGTCAATAACTGCGACTGGGTATGGCAATATTTCAAAAATTGGTTTTGTTATTTTTTCCAAAGGATTATAGACATACAAAGCTAATGGCAACGACACAACCAAAAAAAGCACCGCCACAATGACAATAAACCCCACTACACAAAAAATTTTTGTTTTAAATTTTGACCAATTCACGTTTGAAAATTAAAATCTTAATAAATCCATAATATCACAATTCTACACTTTACAAAAGAATAAATCAATATTAAAAGGGAGTCGATTTTTTGACTCCCTGTTTTTTTATCTTAACTCAATTTCAAATTGGTGCTTATTTTTTCCATTCTTCTCTGAGAATGCCAAGCACGATCTCATCGACATAGCGACCGTTTTTGAAAATCGCTTGACGACGACGGCCCTCAACCTGAAAGCCAACTTTTTTCTGCATTCCGATACTCCTCTCGTTGAAATCATAGACCGAGGTTCCGAGCCGATGAAGATTCAGCTGATTAAAAGCATATTCGATAATAAGTCTGGCAGCTTCGGTTCCATAACCTTTGCTCCAGAAATCCTTCTCTCCGATCGCGATGCCAGCAGTTGCCTTGCGATTTTTCCATTCAATTTCATGCAAACCACAAGTTCCGATCGGCTTTAGACTTCCATCTTCCATAATCGCCTCGATGAGAAAAACGACATCATTTTCCGAAAAGCTTTTCTGCTCCAGCCACTTCTCCTCTTGCAACTCCATAAGCGGAAGATAGAATTGAAGATATTGAATGACTTCGGGATCGTTGAACCACAGAAGCAGAAGCGGAATATCTTTTTTTTCTACAACACGCAACACGACATTCTTACTTTTTAATGTAGACATAATCATTCTCCTTAATTTTTTAGAAATTTGTTTTTATTCCCTGTTTTTCCCCTCCCTTATTGTAAGGGATTCACATTTGCCAGTGGCAGATGTGAAGGGTAGGTTATTACAAAAAAACTTTCTTCCTACAACACTCCTCCTTTCCTGCTCTTAAATTGTTAAAAAACACGCTCAAACAAAAAACCCGGCTTTTGTTCAGCCGGGTTTATCCAAAGAAGCGTGTAAAATTTAAATTATTTTATATAAAAAGATATGCTTTGGGTAATTCCAGCTAAACAGAATTTTTTTGTCGATTGGAGACGCGAAAAGACAACCGTTTCCTTTGACAGTTTCATGATTCATATTCAACTGATAATTACGCTCACGCATAATGTTTTCTAAAATTTAACTACCCTTATTTTCTAACACTTTTAAAGATTTTTGTCAAATTCATATTTTTTCAAGGTTATTCCATCGGATAATTAGGGGCCTCCTTTGTTATGATCACGTCATGGGGATGACTTTCTTTTAATCCAGCAGAACTGATTTTGACAAATTTTGCTTTTCTATGAAGATCTTTGATTGTCTTAGCCCCAATATAACCCATGCCACTTCGAAGTCCACCAATTAATTGATATATTATCTTATCCACCGGTCCCCTGTAAGAAGTTTTTCCCTCTATCCCTTCCGGCACAAATTTATCAACATCTTTTATATCCGCCTGCCCATAGCGATCTTTCGACCCCTTGCTCATGGCCCCAAGAGACCCCATGCCTCGATATGTTTTATACATCTTACCTCCAACAAATTCCGTTGCTCCGGGAGATTCTTCTGCTCCAGCCAAAAGACTTCCGATCATCACTGAATCTGCCCCCGCAGCCAACGCCTTCACCACGTCGCCAGAATATTTTATTCCACCGTCTGCGATTATAGCCACTCCCTTATTGCCTTTCCCTTTCGCAGATTCCATAACTGCACTCAATTGAGGAACCCCGATGCCAGCCACAACACGAGTTGTGCAAATTGATCCTGGACCTATTCCAATTTTAATTCCATCAACTCCGGCATCAACCAAGGCTTTCACTGCCTCCCTAGTCGCAACATTCCCCGCCACAACATCCACTCCTTTTATTTGCCTGTCTTTCTTGAGAATCTTCACCATATTAATAACGCCCTTGGAATGACCATGTGCAGTATCGACCACCAAAACATCAACTCCTGCAGCCGCCAACATCCTGGCTCGTTCAAGCGATTCATTCCCCACGCCAATAGCTGCACCAACATACAATCTTTTGTGCGAATCTTTATTAGCACGAGGAAATTCATTATTCTTTTCCAAGTCTTTCCTTGTAACAATAGAAACCAACCCGCCCTTCTTATTAACGAGGCAAAGAATAGAAAGTTTTTCTTTGATGATAATATTATTTGCTTTCAACAAAGAAATATCGGAAGAAGCAATAACTAGATCCTCAATTTTTATCATCACATCTCGCGCCAACAACGCCCTATCATTTGGCCAAAAATAATCAACCTCCGTGATGAGCCCCAGCAATTTTGCGTTGCTATCTACCACAGGAATTTTCCTATATCCCTTTTCGACTGAAATAGAATGGACAAGGTCAATGGTGTCGCCTGGGGAAACAGTGACTGGATTATGAACAAATCCATTTTCAAACCGCTTAACAAGAATCACTTCTTCGGCTTGTTTCTCAGGAGAAAGATTCTTATGAATGATCCCAATTCCTCCTTCAAGCGCCATGGCAATTGCCATACGATGTTCGGTTACCGTGTCCATTGGAGAACTCACAATTGGCGACTTCAATGGAATATTTCTAGAAAATTTGCTTTCTGTGTTTGTGTCTTTCGGTAAAATTTCAGAATACTGTGGAACTAGTAAAACATCGTCAAATGTTAGTGACTCTTGCATAGTAATTTTCAATTACTTATTAATAAATTGATAGGATTACTTCACCTTTTTCGCTCCAAGGTCGTATTCTATCTTTTCCGTTTTGTCCGTTTGAACAGAATCTCTTTCCATATACTCGCCCAGTGAGAACAATATTGAATTATTATTTTTGTCATAAGAACAAATGACCGTCATGAACTTATCATTCCTTGGATCAGTTAGCACGTCATATTCAACGTTAAATCCTGGCACTGAATAAATTTTCCCTCCTGGACCACTTGCCATTCCAGCACTTGAGCACATATAGAAATTCTTTTCATCTGCCGTGAAATCAAACTGAGAAGTGCTGCCTAAGTCTGCTGCCGCTGTTCCTTCAATCTTTTTATCATTTTTAATATCATAGATATATCCGACCATCCATTCCCACCCAGTCATTGAGTAAGTTAAATAATTTCCATTTGGAGAAAATTTTGGATCATGAAAATATTTCACACCACCAATATTGTCATAGGATTCATTGTAATCAGCCTCTCCTTGATCAACAATTATTTCTTTACCATTTTTATTTAAAATTAAATAATTTTTATCCCCTCTTTTCGCTGCATAAGAATTCATGTTACTAAAAGCCACCACCTCGCTCAAATACTCCTCGATAAATTTCGTTTTTATGATATCACCAGAAACCTCCATAGTGACACGAAATTTTTTCTCTGGTGAATTGTGATCTTGGTATCTCACGTAAAATTCGTAAGTATTCCCTTCTATCTTTTTGAAATCGAAAGGCTCTGCCTTAAGAGTGTTCCAATACCACTTCTTGAATCCCTCCTTGCTTGTTGTCACTTTGTCTTCATACATTGCATAGGCATTATCAATCATTCCAGTCTCAATCAACCAATAATACTTGCGAATGGTTGTGATGTTTGGATCTTCATTGGGAATTTGCTTAAACTCAGCTTTTGATTCTGGGACTGGCTTGAAAGCAACAATGGAATTAATAAACATTTCAAACTCCTTTTGCTCTTGATTAAATTGTTCTTTGGTTTTCGCTGGAACTCCCCCTTCGACTTTTGTGGTTTTTCTCCCATTAAAAAAATCATCTATTGTCGCCAATTCTTCTTTTATCTGACTCGCCCTGTCAACTGAACGGCTCACCAGAACATTATCGAAATATCCATTAGCAAGCTTCTTAAAAGAAAGCAATCTCAAGTCATACGTATAAAGTGTCCCAATATTGTTAAAGTCAAAAAATTCTTCGTCTTCCGTCAAAACAGTTCTGATCCCATTCGAACAATCAGAATAAATCACGCTGAGGACATCACTTCTCATCTCAGGATTATATCGATAATTATATCCAATCCTGTAGTCACAAATACTGCCACCATTTTTCAACAAAACAACATCATCTGTCGAACCAGATTCATAATAAATATATGGGGCGTTGGTGTTTTCTTGTCCCATTCCATTATATTGATCATTAAAAATCTTCAAACGTACCTTATCGTTTTTTTCGAAAATAACATTAAGTGCATTTTCATAAAATGTGTTTTGGGCGTTAAAGGTTTCGGTCATGTTTGAAATACGCGTAATGTTTTCAACAGGATTTGTGGTCGGGGTGCCCCATTCTTCCGGATAACAAAATTCGATTCCCAAAACATCTTGTCGGTATTCACTCCATCCTTGAGCACAGCCAAGTTCCGGCGCCACTTCAAAAACAACTTTTGAAGCTACGCCTCTTTCTTTTGAGATTTCCTGATTTTTCATCGCATCTTCATGACTAATATTTTTAGCACGATAGATTGCAATGCCAAAGAAAACAATCACCAGAACCAACAAGACAATCACCGAAATTAATATTAATGTTATTTTTTTGTTTTTCATTTTTTCTTGTCTCCGTCGAATTGGTTTCCTGAACCACTTTTCAACTAAGATATTATTGTATTTAAATTATTCTATAATTTTTAAGCACTTTTGGAAATAACAAACTATCCTCTTAATAGAAGATAAATCAGATACAAAAATGCACTGTTCTGAATTATCAGCATTGGAATTCCCAACAAAAAATACCATTTCTGAGTTTTGTGTCTAAAAGCGAACATTCCAAGATAAACTCCGATGCTACCAAAAACTGTCGCCATAAAAAACAACATCCCTTCTGAAATCCTTTCCGCATTTCTTTTCCGCGATTTAACCTTGTCCGCCATCATCACAAAAAACGCCAGCAAGTTTATTGCCAAGAAAAAAATTATAATTCCGATAAACAATTGATTATTTGTCTCCATTTTTATTTACTGTTTCAATCCTGTGCATCGCCAATTAATTTCGGCGGTTTTTGTTTCTTCACTCACCACGCAAGCGGGATTGCATCCTTCCTGCACAGCGTTCAGATTTGCATCAAACCACCAAGTTTTTGAACCATCGTTATACATTCCCACTTCCAACGCCTCCCCGCCCTTAATGCATTCTTTTTCGGCAATCAATCGTGCTTCTGCTTCAGTCATAGATGGCTTTGGAAAAATAACTTCTGTGAAACTTTTTCCATTGGCAATACATTGACGTGGATAGGTTTCTAATATCGGATTTCCAATCCCCGCGCATTCAGCAAAATTACTAATAACTCTTTTTGGAAAATCTTTTTCTTTTTTTATGGAGATAAAAAAGATGACCCCGATAATGAAAATCAAAGAGATCAGCCCTGCAAAAACACCAAAGAAAATATATTTTATTTTTTTCATATTTTTTTATTTTAAATTTTTATTCTTCTCTTCTCCCCTCCCTCGATGGGAGGGGACCAAGGGGAGGGTGAATTCCTCTTCCTATCATTCCCAACTCGATTGATAATCCAGTTCTCTGCAGATTTCAATAAATCAATTATACCAATTTTAAAAATAAAAACCAATAAAAAAAGAACTCAACACTATAGTTGGTTCTTTTTGTCGCCTGACGCCTTCTATCTATATTGCGTCCATATCTGTTTGCATTAGAGCCAAAACATTGCCTTCCGGATCCTTAAAGCTCGCGAACCAACCAACTTTCGGAAGAGCCATTTTTTTCATGGTAATTTCTCCGCCAGCTTTTTCAACCCTGGAAATAGCCATGTCGATATCATCCACGCCAATTGTGACTGCACCATTAGAAATATTATTTGCCCACTCCTTTTCTCGCTTCGACATTCCACCGTCTATTCCTGGCTCAGTTTTTGGTCCCGTCATAATGAGCCAATAATCCATGCCCTCGCCTTCCCATTTTTTGAACTCCCACCCGAAAGCTTCGCTGTAAAATTTAGAAGCTCGCATCGGGTCGTCAGCATAAAGATCAAAATGAATTACTCGATTGTTCATATTTTTAGTATTAATAATTAGCATTTAATTATTAATACCGTTCTAATATAAAAATTATTACAAAAAAATATTTAAGAGTTGAAGTGTTTTTATTTTTATAGTATCATTAAACAAAAGCCTTCACGACGGAGGAGTGAAAAATTGAAGCCCAC
>DCVH01000037.1 GCA_002327335.1 Patescibacteria group bacterium UBA2193 | reverse complement strand
GAAGACGAATACCGATATTTAGCAGAAGCAGTGGATGGAAGTTTTATTAAAATTTCGCTAAACTCTCCAAACCACATCAATCCATTTCAATTGACAGCAGAGAAAAATATTGACATGAGTGAACTTTTGCGATCAAATATTGCAAATCTTCTTGGTCTTTTCAAGTTAATGCTTGGTAATATAACCCCGGAAGAGAGTGCTATTATCGAAAGAGCCACCAGGGAGGTTTATTCTTCTCGGGACATTTCTGATCAAACTTCACCGGAAAGATTGGCAGGCATGACAATGCCGTTGCTATCAGATTTGTATGAAGTTTTGAGAAATATGCAGGGAGCAGAAGATTTGGCGATTCGTTTGGAAAAGTACACCAAAGGAGTTTTTTCTGGCTTTTTAAATCATCCATCAACGGTTTCTCTTGAAAACCAATTGATCGTTTTTAATATCAGGGATCTTGAGGAAGAATTACGTCCGATTGCAATGTATTTGATTTTACATCACATTTGGAATGAAATCAGGGCAAAGGTTAAAAAAAGACTAATCGTTGTTGATGAGGCATGGGTCATGATGGAAAATGAAGATGCAGCAAAATTTTTATATTCAATTGCCAAGAGAATTCGAAAATATTATGGAGGACTAACAACAATTACCCAGGACATTTCCGACTTCATGTCTTCAAAATATGGAAAGCCGATTGTTTCAAACTCTTCCATGCAACTTCTGATGAAACAATCGCAATCATCAATCGATGTGGTCGCCGACACTTTCTATTTAACGGAAAGAGAAAAGTATCTTTTGATGAATAGTGGAGTGGGAGAGGGAATATTTTTTGCCGGATCAAAAAGAGCGGCGATTCAAGTGGTGGCTTCATATAATGAAGATCGACTTGTGACAACTAATCCGGAACAGCGACTGGAGATGAAGAGGGAAGAAGAAACAGAAGAAATGGAGTTGCTCTAGTTTTTATAAACAACCCAAATGAACAGGGCGTTATCAAACAAAAAAAATCAATTTTATGTGGCTTTAATAGTCAGTGCTTTTATTATCGCAGCACAGTGGTTTTTGATGAAAGATGTTGAAACAAACGGTGTTTGGGAATGGCTGATTTCATCTTTTTTTCTTTTTTTTATTCTTCCAATAGTTGTTATAAAATTTTATTTCAAAGGTAATTTGGCAGACTTCCATCTTTCATTTAAGTTTGATTTCAAGGATGTTTTGACAGTTTTTGTTTTCGGAGGTTTGTTTATTGGACTGTTTTTCTTATTATTGGTAAAATTGAGTTGGTATAAATTTTTCCCAGCTTCAAATTTGATGTTCGGAGGAAAAGGACCATTTATGTTTTTTGAGTTTATTGTTTTTCCGTTAATTTTATTTTTCCAAGAATTTTTCTTTAGAGGATTTTTGTTGCGTTCAGCGGAAAAAGCAATTGGTGTGATCGGCGGGATACTCATTCAACTCTTAGCAGTATTGATTTTTGAATATGTTTTTGGAGCAACTCTGCATTTTGTGATATTTTTCTCGATTCTAGTAGTAAGCTTGTTTGTTAGTTGGCTGGTTTTTCGAACAAGAACTGTTTTCTTAACATTCTTAATTAGCTGGCTCGTTAATATTGTAATAAATTTTACGGTTTTCTATTATTTAAATATTCCATAAATAAAGTTAATGTCTAAACTAAAATCAAAATTAAAAATATTTTTAGCTTTATCGCTTTCTGTCTTTTTAATTAGTAATCATGCGTTGGCTGTTTCTCTTAGTTATCCAAAACCAAGGGAGATAATGAGCATGGCTGAAAAGAGATATGGAATAGATCAAAACGCTTTGCGTCGTGCTCAACAAAAAGAAGCTGCTCCAGTGGCTGAGCTATATTTTAGCAATACCTCGCCCGAAGAAGGGGAAGAGGTCACGGCTTCTGCCTATGGATTGAAATTCAAAAATAGCTCAGAAAATTATTATTATACTTGGTATATTACACATGTTGACGAAGAAGGTAATTTCATTGACTCCTCTGGTAATAAAATAGACGAAGACGAAGCAATTGAAAAAGGGAAAACCGAGGCAATGGGGATGGTTGCTCGAGGAAACTTTGATCCGGTTCTTTTTGGTGTTAAATACGATAATGATAACTCTGATTCTGACAATGATGGCTTTTATGCTCCTTTTGGAGGTGGGGATGGAGTGGGAGGGAGAAAAGGTGATAATGATGAAATTGAAGGAATTGGAACTTATGACACAGATAGAGATAATCTTGCAGATGTGGAAAGAGGAATTTCTAAAGGAAAAAATATCACTCGTTGCTATAGACATAATTTTGGGAATATTATAGGTGGGGCGAACGATAGTAATTCGGGAAAAGACTTAATTGTTGAATGCAAGCATAAATTTGCAACACCTCCTTTTGGAGAAACTTTTGGTAAAAAATTGGAAGGAGAAAAATCAGTAGTTGATTATTATTGTGATAGTAAAAGAGAAATTGGCGGTGATGACGGAACATTCACAGAAGAGGATGAGCGTTGTTGGCGTTTAAATCCTGAAAGTGCGGACACCGACGGAGACGGGTTTGTTGATGAAGCTGATTTGGCGGGACTTGGTCAAAACACTTTTACCTGGCGATATCAAAAAGGGGATCAAGTGGGAGTTATTATTGAAGGAGTTTCTTTGAAGGCAATTAACGAAGGGGAATCAACTCCTACTGCCGATGAAATTGCAGCGAAAATCGGATTTAATAATAACAGTTCTTTTATTGGAGGGGGTTATCTTGACAAGGATGCTCTCAAAGCAAAATTATTGGAATTGTATGACGGGGAGCCTTCTCCGGAATTCTCAATTTTTATTAGTGGAATTGACTCTGTTGGCATAACAAGAACAATGGGAGAGATTAATAAAGGTGAATTAAGGACTGCGATTGATGAAGGGAGAGATCTTGCTGATCTTTATGAGGAGTTCAATGATCCCGAATTGGTTTTTGTAGAGGACAATTATATTATGGTGACAGGAAAAATAGATACAGAGGGAGTTATTAAGGCAATAATGAATAGTTTTTTTAGAATAAGCCCAGATGAGCTAGAGGGGCTTATTGTTGCTGCTGGAACCGATGTTGCAACTATTGTTAATAATTATATTAGTACGGGAGATTTAATTGCTCAAATTGTTTATGCCTATAATGCGGGGTCCTTAACTCAGGTAAAACTTGATGAATTGATGGGAATTTTGCCAGATCACTCAGAATTTGCTGGGGCTGTTTCCGTTAGTGATGTTATTGGTTCCTTGGATGGATCAAAATTGGAAGAAGCAACGGCAATGGAGGCACTTCAACAGATTTTTATAGACAATACTATAGCAACAGATGATAGCATTGAAGAAGATATAGAAGAACTTGTTAACTCTAAATCCAGTTCTAATGCTTATTACAAGATTATGTGGGCAGGAATTGATACTTGTTCGGATAAAAGTCGGGGGGACATGAAAAATGATGAATGTGAAAATAATCCAAGAGATTATTATGACAATGATTTTAGGGATTATGATTATTATGCTGATACGGAAGAAGGGTTTACTTATTTAGCGACTAAGCCAGTTTTTGAAAAAAATGAAGAAAATCTGGAGACTTTTTTGGGATTTTTTCCAGAAGACCCTGTTTTTAATAAAAGATCCCCGGAGTTTTCCAGTAATATAATGATTTTTTCCAATCTAAAAAATAAAAATATCAATAGTAATTTCATTTACTATGATTGGGAAATATATAAATGTGCAAGCATGAATGATCAGACTTGTACAGAAACAGGAGTGTGGCTTACGGAAAATTGTGGAGAAGGAGACCCAATAGAAAGCTGTGCAAAGTTGAATGGAAAAAAGATTTTCAGTTCAGAGTCCTTCTCTGGTGGAATGGCGATTGACAGTATCAGTTTCTCTCCCAATATTTTAAAAGAAGGAGAAGAAAATGTCAGTGTTTTAATGGGAGATGAAGAAAAAGTTTATTTAAAAGTTGCATTGAAAACAAGTGAGTTAAAATCAAGGAAAGTTAAAGCGGTTTCAACGGTGATGATTGAAATTCTTCAAAAAGATCTTGATATAGATTTTTATAAAACTTTCAAGGATGAAGATGATTATTATGATTATGATGAAAAGATTTGCACCGATGAATCCTCCAGCATTCTTTGTCCAGTTTATCCATATCAAATACTGGCAGCAAAAGCAAATGTTGACGGGAAAATTCTTGGTTATTTTTGGGAAATAGACGGCAGAAGGGTTTATGCTCCACAAAATTGTGGAAGTGGTTGCGATCAAATTCTAACAGGAGATGCAGCTTCTTTGGTTTATCTTCCAATTATGAAGTCGTCTGACAATATTCAGATGATAACATTGAATATTCAGGTTGAAGATGATGATGGCATTGTTAAGAATCTAACAACATCGAGGGCAATTTCAGTTAAAAATCCTCTTGCCATAATCAGAAGCGATGACACGGGCTTGGCATGGAGCAGGATTGAAAGTCCGGATGAATATGTGAATGCTTTTTATACTAACCCTGGCAATAGGGTTGAGTTTAGAGCGGACATCGTTCCCTATTATCTTGAAAATGAAGATACTGAATTAACCTGGTTTATCGGCGGACAAGAAATTAATGAGGACTTCTTAGATAAAAATCCCGATTTAGATATAACAATTCTTGATAATAAAATTTCTTTTGTCACCCCGATTGATCTTAAGGGAATGACGCTAGGAGCCAAGGTGATAAAACCAGTGACCGCCAGTCAGAAAAAAGATTTTTCTGACGCTTGGGGAGTTGATATTATTAAGGATTTTCTGGAAGAGTATTCATCTATTTCCATAAAACCTGATTTATCCGAATTAAACAATGGTGATGGGACTGCTTCGATGAGGATTTTTATGGCTTCCACGATTAAAAATGCACCGGAATATTTAATTTTTTCTTTAAAGCTTTCAATTATCATTGTCTTGGTCTGGAGTGCCTTGTTTGGCTCATCTTTCTTTCTTGAGGCCTATGAGAAATATGAACGTAATTAAAAAAATATGAAAAAAATTTATAGCTTTGTATTTATAGCGTTTGTTTTTTGTTTTTATTCCCTTCCCGTCTTTGCTCAGACTGCATATAAAAATCAAGAAAATATTCCTGGGCAAGGAAAAGCAAATGATCTCGTTGTTTATCTAGATAATTTGTATAACTTTGGGATTGCAATCGCCGCTATTTTGGCGATTTTTATGATTGCATTGGGGGCCTTCAATTATATTGTGACTTCTGTGGGAAATGCTTCAAAAATGATAGATGCCAAGGAAATGATTTGGAATGCTATAATTGGATTGGTTTTGGTTTTCGTTGCATTTCTTATCTTATTTATCATTAATCCGGATTTGGTCAAGGGAACAATTTTGGGCCCAACAAAAGTAATAGAGCAAATAACTAAATAAAAAATGACAAAAAAAATCTTTATTATATCCGGCATTATATTTTTAATTGCCGGGGTTTATCTTGCTATTCAATTTTTTGTATTTCAAAAAAGTCCGACTTCTTATGAAAATACCGAAATCGTGAAAAAGGATGAGGGAAAAATAAGCGGAGTTGATAGCGAAGACAAAAATAAGCGTAACAGTGAAAAAATAAATAAAATTATTGAAGGCAATATAAAAAATCCAGCACTTGATGTTTCAGGGAGCAAGATTTTGTATTTTAATCAGAACAATTTTCTTTTAACAGACTTGGATGGCACTACAAAATCTTCAATTGGGACTTATCCTTTCAATAGTGGAGAAAACATTGAGTGGTCTAGTGATAACAGCTTGGCGATTATCAGAGATTCCGGCAAATATTTTATCTTTGATATCAAAAAAAATGAAGCTAAACCATTTAAATCTGACGCAGATAATCTTATTTGGGGAAAAATTCAAAATCAATTGATTTATAAATATTTTGATAATAAAACAAAAAAAAGATCTTTAAATATTTCTGATTTATCAGGAGAGAATTGGCAGGAGCTCATGGAAATCCCTTTTCGTTATGCAGAAATGAAAGTAAATCCGAAAAATGAAACTCTGGCACTTTTTTCAATGCCAAATGCTTTCGAGGAAACTCAAATTTTTATTGTAAATCTAATTAAAAAAGAGCAACGTGAGATAAAATTGAAATACAAAGGAGTAAATTATAAATGGTCACCGGATGGTAAAAAACTTCTTTTTTCTTATGCAAAAGAAGGGGGAAAGACTGGTATGGCTGTTCTGCAAATTGAAACAGAAAAAGTAACGGAATTAAATTTTCCAGGGCTTGTTGATAAATGTGTTTGGGCAGGAGATTCAGTTGGTGTTTATTGTGCCAGTCCAACATTTGATTCTCCTAATACAATTCTTCCAGACGACTGGGCTTCTGGAAAAGTTTTTTCTGCGGATACTTTTTGGCAAGTGGACACAATAAAGGGAGAGAAAAAAAGAATAGTTGAGCTGGAAGAAATTAATGCAAGCGTTGATGCCAACTTTTTATTTCTCGATAAAGATGAAAAAAGTCTTTTCTTTGTTGATAAAAAGACGGGAGGACTGTTTAAGGTTGGTTTAAAGTAACAGAAAGACAAACCAAAAGAGAAAAGAGGTGTCATTTTGCCAAATAGTTGTGTCAAATATTCCGTGAATAAGAAAATAGATTAATAGTGAAAGAGCCAAAATTTTTTCTTGGCTTCTTTCTTTTTTGCTTAATAGTTTCAGAAAAATTAAAGCAAGAAAGGCAATAACTGCTAAGAAACCAAGTTCGACATAGATATGGAGAGAATTATTATGTGCGTGAGGAATGGCCCATTCTGGATAGGGAGCGAAGAATTTTTGATATTCCAGGTATTTTGTTTGAAAATTTCCCGGGCCGATTCCCCAAATGAAATTGTCTGAAATAAGTTTTTTTGCTGATTGATAGATGGCGATTCTGGATCCAGTTGAATCATGAAGATCTGCAGGAAAAAAATTGTTAAAGAAAGAAGTATTCATGACAAAAATTGTTGACAGAAAGAGCAATAACAAAAGGGTTTTTTTGAATAATTTTTCCAAGGACTCTTTTTTTGATAAATAAATAAAGAAGATGGATAAGAGTGTTGCAGTAATTGCCCCAAGAGACTTGGTGAAAATCAGATTTAAAATTAGACTGATCAGAGCGATGATAACCAGGTGAGCATGTTTTATCTCTAAGAATTTTTTATTGTTAAAAAATAACAGCCAAATACCAAAAATTATTGCCGGAGACAAAATCATTGCAAAATGATTGGGGGAGTCATAAAAAACTTTTAGTCTCCCGTCAAAGGTTAGTGAATTTGTTATTATGTTAATAATTCCCCAAAAAGAAAGAAGGGAGACTGAAACGAAGAAGTATTTAAAAATATCAGAAAAAGTAAAATAATTTTTTTTAATAAAAAAAACGAGAAACAAGGAGAAGAGGATGGGCAAAATCAAAAAACTTTTAAGTATCCCAAGCCCATTCGTCCAGTTGTTTGTTGAAAAATTCATAATCCAGGAAAGACTTGCGCCAAAAGCAAAAAGGATTAATAAAAAGCTTATGAAAAAATTATTTTTGAGCCAATAACTTTTAAAATCAGTGAATAGATTTTTTTTGTATATGCTGATGATGCCAGTCAAAATGGCAAGAATCAAAAGAATGTCTAGCAAGTTAATGGAGGCTTCTGAAAAAATCGGGAGGCGCCACAAAAATGAAAAATAAAACAAAAAAGGAAGAGCGAAGATAAATTTATTTTTTTTCATAAGGAATGGCAAGAAAAATTAAAAATAGAGGAAAAATACTGATGGAATAGAATGGTGTTTCAAATAGAGAAAATATAAAAAATACGACAAAAAATAAAATAACCGGAATTTGCAATACAGTGGTATTGCTTTTTTTGTTTATTAAAAAAGTTAGAAGAGGAGAAAGAAATATTAACAATAATAAAATTAAAGAAAAAAGCCCTGTTTCCGCCCCAAAATCAAGGAAGAGATTGTGGGCATAAATCGGTTCTCTTAAGGAGGAAGATGGTTTTATAAAATATGAAAAGTTGCCGATTCCAGCACCTTTCCATGGATGAAGCTGAATTATTTCAAGAGACTTTTCCCACATCTCGATTCTTCCTTGATTGGATCCCTCCATTGGATTAAAAGAGGAGTTAAATCTTTGAGAAAGAGGATTTGGTGTGATAACTATTGTTAATAAAACTAGGATTGCCAGTAGGTGTGCATAGTTAAACGTTTTGTTTTTGACAACATTGATTAGTTTTGTCAGTAAGAATCCAATTAAAAGAAGAGCAACGGCCAAATAACTTGAACGGCTGAAACTAGAGAGAATAGCAAAAAGTTGAATTGCTCTTAAAAATAAATAAACACGCTTTTTGGTTTTTTGAAAAAAATACCAAGAGATTGGCAGAGAGAGGGAAATAAAAAGACTAAAGAGGTGTGGGTCGGGAAATGTTCCGAAAGCTCTCAGTGTAGTTGCTCCATTCAGGTTTACAAGCCAGCTGGAATATTGATGAACCGTTTCGGAAAAGGTTTCTCCAAGAAAAAAACTGCTAAACAATCGCCATATTTTCAACGAAGGGTCTATGCCAATAACAAATTGTAATAAAAATTGAAATATTCCAATAATCGATTGAATAAGGCTGGTTATGAGAATTATTTTTAAAACCAATTCTTTAGATAAATTTTTTTTAAAGAGATCGAAAGACACAAGATAAACAGGAATGATTGAAAAAATAAATAAAATTTTTCTTAATGCCCGCTGTTTTTCCGGTGCCCAAAAAAAAGAAAACAGAACAATCATTAAGAAAAGCATCAAAAACAAAAATCGAGGGCGAGTGTCGATGTAAATTTTTTTGCTAAAAAGTGATTCTCCAAGCCAAACCAAAAAAAGGAGTGGGATTATGATTCTGATAATATTCAAATCAACTCCCGATGCGGGGTTAATAGTAAAGCCAAAAGGAAGAAGCGCGAGGGTGGCAATAAAAAAATATTCTGATAATTTCATTTTCCTTTAAAGATTGTTCTGATTAACTTTAAAAACTTACAACTCAATGCATTATGATATTTCTTAAAGAAAATATCTTGAGAGGAATAGTAGTAGTTTTTTTGAATTTTTTTGTTCCCCCAGCTTTTACCATCATGATGAATAATTTTGAAGTCCGGATAGAAAAACACTTTTTTGTTGTGGTCTTTCATTCTTAGGCATAAATCTTGATCTTCAAAATACATAAAAAATGCTTCATCAAATCCGCCCATCTGAATAAAATCCGATTTCAGTATCAATAAGGCCGTTCCGGAAACCCAGTCAACCGCCACCGGATTTTTCTTGTTCCAAGCTTTTCCGATGGTATTGCGAAACAATATTTGTGATAATGAGGTTTTCCCACCGCTTGTCCAAGGTTGAGGTTTTTTCGTGGAAGATTGTATGATTTGAGGGCCAATAATGCCAGCGGTATTATTTTTTTTCATAAAAACCAGTGCTTTTTCCAGAGAATTGTCGATAAATTCAATATCAGGATTGGCGAAAAGAAGCCATTCTCCCTTTGCTTTTTGGGCTCCAATATTGCTGGCTGCTCCAAATCCAATATTTTTTCCTATGTGGACTATTTTAACGTCGACTTGTCTTTGTTGCTCTAAATCGAGTGATTTTTCATCATTATTGACGATGATAAACTCAAAATCATTGTTTTTGAGGTATTTTTCTGTGGAATCAAGCAGTTTTTCCAAATATTCTTTGCTATTGTAATTGACACTGATTATGGAAATCATTGGTTTTTGTGGTTATTTGTCTTTACTAACAGTTTACTAGTAAATCAGGTTATTTTCAAATAAATTAGAGATTGAGATTGAGAAAAAAAATAATACATGCTAGACTTGAAAAAAGATAAGTAAATAAATTTTATGACAAAAAATAAGCGAAAATATTTTACCACAACCTTGCCATATGTGAATGCTCGTCCTCACATTGCACATGCCAGGGAATTTGTTCAGGCTGATGTTTTTTCTCGTTTCTATCAAGAAATGGGTTTTGATACTTTTCTTAACACTGGAACAGATGAACATGGTTTGAAGATTTTTAGAAAAGCTCAAGAAGAAGGGTTGGATGCCAGAGAATATGGAAAAATTCAGGCACAACACTTTATTGATTTGGCCGAGCAACTTAATATGAAATACGATGCTTTCATTCGAACGGCTGACGAAAAACACGTGAAAGCGGCACAGGAATTTTGGAAAAGATGCGATGAAAATGGGTGTATTTATAAAAAAGCATACAAAATCAAATATTGTGTTGGATGTGAGTTGGAAAAAACTGATTCTGAGTTAGTCGATGGACATTGTCCCGATCATCCCAATCAAGAAATTGAAATTATTGATGAAGAGAATTATTTTTTCAAATTTTCAGCATTTCAAGAAAAGCTTTTGGATTTTTATAAAAAAAATCCTGATTTTGTAAAACCGGAAAAAAGATTCAGAGAGATAATCTCTTTTGTAGAAAACAGTTTGGAAGATTTCAGCATCTCTCGAGTGAAAAACAAGATGCCTTGGGGCGTTGAAGTGCCGAATGATCCTGAGCAAGTTATGTATGTTTGGTTTGATGCTCTTGTAAATTATATTTCAACGATAAATTGGCCTCAAGATGAAGAAAATTTCAAAAAATGGTGGCCGGTAGTTCAATTTTGTGGCAAGGATAATCTTCGTCAACAAACGGCAATGTGGCAAGCGATGCTAATGGCAGCAAGTTTGCCAACTTCCGAGATGGTTTTTGTAAATGGTTTCGTGACGGTGGATGGTCAAAAAATGAGCAAGTCAATTGGGAATGTGATTGATCCGATGGAGATGATAGAAAAATTTGGAACAGATGCGACGAGATATTTATTGGTTTCAATCGGAAGTTTCGGAGAGGATTCAGACACCAGTTGGGAAAAATTGATTGAAAAATACAACGCTGATTTGGCGAATGGCATTGGCAATTTGGTTTCTCGAATCGTGACTTTGTATCAAAAAACAGATAAAAAACTTTTTAATGAAGAGGAAATTTCTTCAAGAATGGCAGGGTCGTCAAAAGGGGAAATAGTCAAATTGCTCGAAGAAGGAAAATTGGAAAATATTCTTGTTTCAATCAAAATAAGAATTGCCTATTTGGACGGAAAAATTGAAGAAAGAAAGCCTTGGGAGTTGATAAAAACAGATATTGAACTTTTTGAAGAAGAAATGGCGGAATTAGTAAAGGTTCTGTTTGAAATTGCTTTGATGATAAAACCTTTTATGCCGAAAACTTCGGAAAAAATTCAAAAAAGCTTGATAAATAAAGAGAAAATAAATTTATTCCCTCGTTTTTTGGAAAAATAAAAAATGATTGATACGCACGCACATTTGGACTTTGAAAGCTTTGATCCGGATCGTTCGGAAGTCATTGCTCGTTTTTTTGAAAACAAAGGGAAAGCGATTATAAACATTGGAGTTGATCAAGAGCGGATCAGAAAGACTCTTGAACTTTCTGAAAAATATGAAAATATTTTTTCAGCAATTGCTTTCCATCCGGAGGAAATAAAAAATCTGGCTAATTTTGACAATGTTAAAAAATATCTGACAGAACTTGTCGAAAAAAATAAAAAAATCGTTGCTCTCGGGGAAATGGGGTTGGATTATTTTCATTTTAAGGAGGAAGCAGAACATCGAAAACAAAAAGAGCTTTTTGAGATTCAATTGGATTTGGCTGGGGAACTTGGTTTGCCGGTTGTTTTGCATTGCCGAGATGCCTATGCCGACCTATTGGAAATTCTGGAATCAAAAGAAGTTTATTCAAAAATTTCCAAAGTTTTGCATTGTTACAGTGGAAACCCTGCTGATACAAAAAGTTTTTTGAAGTGCGAAAAATTAATGTTTTCTTTTACGGGGAATATAACTTTTGTAAAAAAAGAAAATCCACTGCTTGAATCCATTCAAATGATTCCACTGGAAAGAACTATGGTGGAAACAGATTGTCCTTTTCTGGCGCCAGTGCCATTTCGTGGAAAAAGAAACGAACCTTCCTTTGTTCATCAAGTGATTGAAAAACTTGCTGAACTAAAAAAACTTAACTTTGAAGAGATAGAACAACAAACCGATCAAAATGCAATCAAGTTTTTTAATTTAAGGTTATAATCTTTTAAAGTCCCTGATGTCGAGAAGATTTAAATCGGCATCATCTGAAGTGCGAAGCATTTGGGTGTAGCGTAGCGAAACCAGATATGCCGTGTTAGGCGATGTTAAAATTTAAACCAAAAATTATTTTAAAAATTGAGGTGGAAATTGACCGCTTTGTTCAAGCAAAAAATCATGTCTACTTTGAAAGGCGCTCCTCACCTCAGGTAAAACTATTTTTTTATCCCAGTCCTTCATCGCTTTGCGGACGGTATCAGCCATCAAATCTTCAAATTGTTTCGAACTATTTTCATGCCACCAAAGATACATAAACGGACCGACTAAATGCGCAGCGCCGTCCGCTGATGATATGATTTTTACCTCAATTGGTGCGCGGTCAATTTCCACCTTCCTATCAATTAATTCAGTATATGATAAAGCATTGTCGAAAAATTGCTTTGGAAATCCAAGCTCCGACAGTTTTTCTTTGCCACGAGTCAATGTTTCATCATATTGATTGTCAAAATCCAGTATCTTGCCATAATCATGAAGCCACACCAATAGCAAAACTAAGTTTTTATCAGCTTCCTTGTAAATATCACAAAGCTCCAAAGCAATTTTCTCGACAATCTCCAAATGATACTTCACAAACCATTTATGATGTATAAAATTAGGGTTTTGGGAAACTTCAATAACATGCTTCTTGAATTGCTGAATTAATTGCTCCATAATTTTTGGTTTAAATTTTAATTTCGCCTAAACAGATTATATAATATAAAATTCCAAATTCAAAATCATAAATTCCAAATAAATTAGAATTTTAAAAATACAAAATTCAAAACAATTAATATAAAAATCACA
>DCVH01000035.1 GCA_002327335.1 Patescibacteria group bacterium UBA2193 | reverse complement strand
TTATTAAAGCTGAAAAAATAAATAAACACTATTCTCCTAATGGATTCCTGCCTTGTGCCACCGCTAAAGCTAAGGCGACACGCGGTCGCAGGAATGACAAATAAAAAATAATATATCTTTATATGAAAATCGCAATTATTTCTGATGTGCACGAGAATCTTCATAATTTAATTCTTGCTTTAAGGGAAATTGAAGAAAAGAATGCAGAACAAATCATTTTTCTCGGAGATTTTATTAACAATGGCATTGCAATGTTTTTGGCAAATTCATCCATTCCTGTGTTCGCAGTTTGGGGGAATAATGATGGCAACAAAGTGGCAATCACCAAAACTTCATTGACGGACAAAAGTAATCTAACGATTAGCAATAATATTTATGATTTTTTGGAATTTGATGGAAGAAAAATTTTTATTACTCATTTCCATGATATAGTAGATTCAATAGCAAAAAGTGGTGATTTCGATGCAGTTTTTTATGGGCATGATCACGTGAAAAATAAACATATTGTGGGCGATTGTCTCGTTGTTAATCCGGGTGAAATTTCAGCGAGCAAAACAGGTGAAGCAAGTTATGCTATTTATGACACCGAAAAAAATGATGTTGAATTTTTTGAAGTTAAAGATCATGTGACATTGAGAACTGATATTATTGAGGATTATCATAAAAAAACTATCAACTAAAAAATAACAATTATTCATCTTGTGAAATTGTAATTTTATTGCATCATTTCATTGGGAACAAATAATAACTACAAGCTAATAACTATAAGCTAATAACTAACAAATGCTTCCAGAAGAATTCAAAAAATCAATAGAGCTTTGCGATTTGAACAGTTTGCTGAAAAGCAAATGTCGTTTTGTGGTTGAGGGGAATAAAGTTATTGATCAAGAAAAAGTTGAAGGTGTTGAGGTTATTTCGGAGGAGACCGAAAAGGGAGTTAATGTTGAATTGAAAATTAAAAAGAATGTGAAGTTGTCAGAGCCAATTTTTCTTTGCTTTGGACTTTCCGGAAGCCACGGTGAACAAATAATTATTCCTCAAGTTGAATTTGAAGAAGGTGCAGAGGCGGAGTTGATTTCGCATTGCACTTTTTCAAAAGCGATTGATGCCAGTCATGAAATGGGTGCACAATTTAAGATTGGGAAAAATGCAAAAATGAGGTATAATGAATTTCATTATCACGGAGATGATTCTGGGATGAAAGTTATTCCAAAAATAAAAGTTGATGTTGCCGAGGGAGGTGAATTTGTCACGAGTTTCAACCTCTCCAATGGAACAATCGGAAAAACTTCAATCGAGCTGGAAGTTCATCTCGCGAAAAATGCTCGAACAGAAATTGAAACGAAAGTTCTTGGAAGAAATGAAAAAGATCACATTGAAATAGTTGACAAAGTTTATCTCGAAGGTGAAAATAGCAGGAGTTTGATAAAGATGCGAGCTGCTGCCAAAAGTGGCGGAACAGTTCTGATGCAAGGAGAGACTTATGCAATGGCAGCCGGTTGTATTGGTCATGTTGATTGTCAGGAAATATTGTTTGGAGAGGGCTCTGTGGCTCGAGCAGTTCCGATTGTTGAAGTGCGCAATGACCAAGCGCGAGTGACTCACGAAGCTTCGGTCGGGAAAATCAATCAAAAAGAACTCGAGACATTGATGACAAGAGGATTGAGCGAAGAAGAGGCGTCGGAGTTGATAATAAACTCACTATTAAAATAATTTCCATTTTTCAATTTTCAATTTCCATTGAATTTCCAATTTAAAATTTTCAGTAACTAGTTATTTTTGAAAATTGGTTAATTGATAATTGATTGTGAATTATAAATTGAGAATTGAGAATTCCAAGAAGTATTTAAATAAATAGATTCCCGCCTTGTGCCACCGCTAAAGCTAAGGCGACACGCGGTCGCGGGAATGACAATGGGTAACATAATAATTAAATTAAAAGCAATGGCAGAAAAAGATTTTGAATTGACACCAGATTCAAATATAATCAAAACAGTAGAAAAATATCCGGCAGCAGCCTCGGTTTTTGCAAAGCATGGGATCCCGTGTCTTGGTTGCGCAGCAGCTCATTTTGAGACATTGTCGGACATTTCGGGAGAGTTTGGAATTGAAGCTGAGGAATTAATCAAGGAAATAGAAGAAGCATCGAAGTAAATCACGTCGTTCGCGAACGACTGTGATAAATTCAAAATCCAAAATTACAAATAACAAATAAATCCAAAATCATAAATTTAAATTTTCAAAACTATTTTTTTTGAATTTTGGTTATTGTAATTTATTTAGAATTTGAGATTTAGAATTTGGTGCTTTTTGTTAAATATTTGTATATTTGCAAACTTGTATGGATTTGTAGTTTATAGTCTTATAATTTGTAGAATAATGGATATGATATACCAGATTTCTTCTGATGATTTTGAAGAACTTATTCAGGATAAGAAGGTTTTTCTTTTGGATGTTCGTGAAAAAAATGAATTTGAAACGGGTCATATCGAAAAAGCAATTCTTGTCCCTTCGACCAGGTTTGACGAAGGATTTGATGGGCTAAAAATAAAAAAGAGAGATAAGATTGCGCTTTATTGTTANNGAAAAAGTCTATAATCTTGAAATGGGAATAGTGGAGTGGCTTGATTATGGGAAAAAACTCGAAAAATAATATGATAAAAAGAATCGCGGATTGTTTTAAGAACGGAGAAAAAGCAGTTCACTCCATTACGGGGGCGGCTGTTATGATTGCTGTCATGGGACTGGCAAGTCGCTTGCTGGGGCTTGTTCGTGATCGTATTTTGGCTTCAAAATTTGGGGCAGGAGATGAGCTTGATATTTATTATGCAGCGTTCAAAATTCCCGATCTTGTTTTTAATCTTTTGATTCTAGGAGCTTTGTCTGCCGCTTTTGTTCCGGTGTTCACATCCCTTATTTCAAGAGATGAAAAAAAAGAGGCCTGGGAAATGGTTAATAAAGTTTTGACTTTAATGATTATTGTCTTGGTTACTGTAACAGCAATTTTATTTTTTCTCACTCCTTGGCTCACTAGTCTGATTACTTTCGGCTTTAACCCCGAAAAACAAGGTGCGGTTTCCGTATTAACCCGGGTTATGTTGTTTAGCCCAATTCTCATGGGGATATCGGGGCTCTTTGGGGGAGTGTTGAACTCTTTCAAGAAATTCTTTTTCTATTCTTTGGCTCCGATTTTCTATAACATTGGGATTATAATCGGAGTTTTGTTTTTCACTGGTCGTTTTGGAGTGCAAGGACTTGCCTGGGGGGTTGTTCTTGGTGCGTTTTTACATTTTCTTGTTCAGCTCCCGGAAACTTTGCGTTGTGGGATGAGATTTAGAATTAATTTTGATTTTAAAGATAAAAATCTTCGCCGAATAGTTCAACTAATGATTCCTCGAACAATGGGGTTGGCAGTAGCTCAAGTAAATTTGCTTGTAGTAACAATTTTGGCTTCAACTTTACGGGCGGGAAGTTTGTCGGTTTTCAATCTTGCAAACAACATTCAGAGCGTGCCATTGGGGTTGTTTGGGATCTCTTTTGCAACTGCAGCCTTCCCCACACTTTCTGCTTGTTGGGCACAAAACAAAAAAGATGATTTTATTAAAAATTTTTCAAAAACATTTCGGAATATCATGTTTTTTGCGGTTCCTTTCTCGGTGATTTTTATTGTGCTTCGAGCGCAGATTGTCCGAGTGGTTCTGGGGGCGGGAAAATTTGACTGGGAGGATACAATCATGACATTTCAATCACTTGGAATTTTCTCGCTTTCGCTTTTTGCTCAAAGTTTAATCCCTCTTCTAGCACGAGCATTTTTTTCAATTCATAACACAAAAACGCCGTTTTTTGTCGGATTATTTTCCGGAGCGACCAATTTGGTATTAGCACTTCTTTTGATTGAAAAATTCGAGACCCTTGGTTTGGTTTTTGCGTTCACTTTTTCTTCAATTTTGAATATGCTCTTGCTCCTGGTTCTTCTCCGGAAAAAGATTGGTAATTTGGACGAGCAAGTTATTATTAAAAGTACCTGGAAAATTATTTTCGCTTCTCTTGTTATGGCGATATTTATGCAGGCAACGAAGTATGGCATGAGTTATGTGGTTGATATGGAAACTTTTTTTGGAGTATTTTCTCAAATGGCGATATCGTTTTTCGTTGGAACAGCCGCCTTCTTTTTAACAGGAAAACTAACAAAAATTGAGGAATTGGAATATTTCTCAAATGGGATTAAGAAAAAAATATTTTTTAATACTAAAGAATATTTGTGATCGCAAAAAGAAAAGGGCATAGATTGATAAAAAAATAAATGGTACTATCTTTTCGAAAAATTTTTGGCATCTTTGTCGCGGGACTTTTCTTCATTTTTCTGAGTCAGGTTGTTAATGGTGCGACATTCAACAGGGCCTCTTTATTGGAGGTTGTTTTTTTGAATGTCGGGCAAGGAGATGCAATTTTGATAAATTATTTAAACCGATATCAAGTTTTGATTGATGGAGGACCGGATGGAAAGGTTTTGATGTACGAACTTGGAAAAGTGATGCCGAAAGATGACAAGAAAATCGAGATAGTTATTTTAACTCATCCGGACTGGGATCATTTTGGCGGACTGGTTGATTTATTGGATTATTATTCCGTTGAGTCATTTCTAGCGGGCAACATCGAGAGTGATAAAGAGAGTTTCCAAAAGCTGATTTCCAAGATTCAAGAGAAAAGTATCCCGATTAATTCACCAGAAAGCGGTTCAAGGATAGATATTGGGGAATATCTTGATATTGAGATTATTGCTCCTGATAAAGAATTTTTATTTAAGGAGGACAATGACAATTCCATTGTAACCAGGCTTGATTTTGGTGAAAATTCTTTTTTATTCACTGGGGATATTGGAGAAAAAACAGAAGAATCTTTGGTGAAAAATCAGGGAAATTTGCTTGATGTTGATTGGCTCAAGGTGGCTCATCATGGTTCAAAAAACGCAACTTCGGATATTTTTCTCGAAAAAACAACGCCCGATTTTGCGGTTATTTCCGTGGGAAAAGATAATCGATATGGTCATCCAGCAGAAGAGTTGCTTGAAAGATTGGGAAAATCTGGTTCAAAAATTTTAAGAACAGATGAATCAGATTCGGTGATTGTGGAGTGCGGGACGCTAAAGGAAGAATCTTGCAAGGTAAAATAAAATTTGCCTTAATTTTATTTTTTGCTATAATAGGCTAAGTATATTTTCTAGAGCGAACCCCTTTGGGGTTTTTAATTAAATAAAACATAAAAAATGGAAAAGGGTCATCCTTCAAAAGAACGGACATTTGTTGCCATTAAGCCAGATGGCATTCAACGAACATTGATTGGCGAAATCATCAAACGATATGAAAGAATGGGGCTTAAAATGGTGGCGATTAAAATAATGGTGGCGACAGAAGATCATATTGAAAAACATTATACTCTTGATCCGGCCTGGCGGACTGTTACCGGAGAAAAGACAATTGCAAGTTACAAGAAAAAGGGGTTAACCCCTCCCTCAGAAGATCCGCTTGAAATCACTGCTAAAATTCTTGCAAATTTAAAAACTTACATGACAAGTGGTCCGATTCTTGCCATGGTTTGGCAGGGAGCACATGCAGTGGAGGTGGTGAGAAAAGTGACTGGCGGAACTGAGCCTTTGACATCTGATGTGGGTTCAATCCGGGGAGATTTCGTTCTTGATTCTTATTCAATGTCCGACACGGACAATCGAGCAGTTCGGAATTTGATTCATGCTTCTGGTTCTGTTGATGAAGCAGAAATGGAAATCAATCATTGGTTTAAGCCTGAAGAGCTTATTGAATATCGCCTTGTCCAAGAACAAATTATCTACGATGTTAATATTGATGGAATTCTTGAATAATTTCAGGGTATTGACAAAAACTAATAATTTTTGTAGACTCGCCACACTTATTAATTAAGAATTGTGAAAATTGCAAATGAAATATTTAACTAGTGAAGGCTTTGAAAAGCTTAGTGATGAGCTTGAAAAGAGAAAAAGAGACTTGAGGCAAAAAATTGCCATTTCAATCAAAGAAGCCAAAGAACAGGGCGACTTGAGCGAAAATGCTGAATATGCCGAAGCCAAACGACAACAAAGAGAAAATGAATCAAGAATCATTTTTCTGGAGAATGTTGTCAGAACGTCAAAAGTCATTGGGAAAAAGAAATCAAACGGTCACGTTGATGTTGGTTCAGAGATTTTAGTGGAATGTAATGGTAAAAAAATGACCTTTTATATTGTTGGATCAAACGAAGCTGACCCAAGTCAAGGGAAAATTTCCAACGAATCTCCAATCGGACAAGCATTCCTTGGACGTCAAAAAGGGGATGTAGTTGAGGTGATTCTTCCAAATAAGAAAAAGAATATTTACAAGATTTTGGAAGTGAATTAGGTTTGGATTTATTTTTCTTTCAAAAACAGCTCCAGCGGATGGGGCTGTTTTTTGGTTATAAAATTAAAAGTCGCGGGCGATTATTGCCTGCGACTTTTGTTGTGTGATTTATTCGCCGATTTTTTAGGTCACCATTGAATGATGACTTTTTCGGCACCGATTTGCTCGGCGATGGCATCAGCCAGATGAGGCCTCATGACCTTGTCAATTTCGGCATCTTCCATGGATTGAAAAAATTCTACCATCAGTTCATCTTTTTCATGGGGATCCTCGACGCATTCTTCCCATGAAAGCTGACCACCGAAAGCCTCAATCATTTTAGATGCGTGTATCTGTTCGGCGATCTTTTTACTGAACGCATTAAGTATTTCCGCCATGCGCGTGGGTGATAAATTCATTTTTTTTGCCATTATGATTCCTCCTGTTTTTCAGTGGGATCACTTTCGTCATCTTTTCCCCACTCAATGGTTATTTGTTTGATGGACTGAAATTCCTTTTTTAGGCAGTCCGCGAGATGTGGCCTTACCAGATCATTGAATTCATCCTCGGTTATTCCGTCTTTACCGGAAAACAATCCATCCAAAAAAGAGTAAAAACTTTCGTGTTCTTCTCCGTTAAAACGATCAGAAAAGATATCCGTCCAGTCTTTGCTTCCGGATAATCCCGCAACCACCTCATCCGCGTTAAGTTGTTCAATAATTTCTTTTGCAAGTAATTTGATGATTTTTTCCATGCGTTCGGGTGTTAGTTCCATGGCGATTCTCCTCTTTGTTATTGGGTGAGATGGATAGGCAATATTGCCTGTAATTTTCAAGTTGCTTTGACGTTTTAATGTAGCACATATTTAAATTTTTGTAAAGACCTGGCATAAGATAAAAGCTGGATTCCCGCCTTCGCGGGAATGACAACGAGTAAGTGCTTGACAAGATTTTGATTATGANNGGTGGTGACTGCCAGAAAATTTGAGAGTTTTGTGTAGTAATAAATAGTTAGTAATTTTTAGTTAGTTGTTGTCATTCCGACCGAAGTGGAGGAATATTTTTAAGAAGAATATAAACTGGAAGGTCCTTCGGCTTCTCCGCCAGAGGGCGGATTCGCTCAGGATGACAAATATATGAATATGTTAAACGAAAGACAGGGGAAAATTTTAAAGGCGATTGTTCAGGAATATACCGAAACTGCCAATCCGGTGAGTAGCGGTTATTTGAGAAAGAAATATAAACTTGATTATTCCACAGCAACAATTCGAAGCGAAATGGCACTGCTTGAAGAAGAAGGTTTTNNGGAAGAATTCCGAGTGACAAAGGATACCGATATTTCATTGATAATCTCATGGGAGAAAGGAGTCTTTCCTTGAGTTATCAAAAGAAATTGGAGTTGGAACTTTTGAAACAAAAAGCCAAGAGTGCTCGACTCGAAAGAACCACCACAAAGCTTCTTTCTTCAATGTCACAGTGTCTTGTTTTGAGTGGGATGATTGAAAAAGAGGAATATTTTGATTTTGGAATTCACAATCTGATTGATGATCCGGAATTTTCTGATATGGACGATCTTTCTCGGTTGACTTCAGCCTTGGATTTGATTGATGAGAATATTGATAAAATTCTTTCTCAAGTCAAAGAAGGAGAAACAAAAATTTTTGTTGGGAAGGAAAATCCTTTGCAGGGAATTCAAAATTGTTCAATGATTGTGGCTCCCTATAAACTTGAAAAAGGCGGAAATGGCTTGATTGCGATTATTGGGCCAAAGAGAATGAGATATGGAAAGAATAAAAGTTTGATTGATTTTGTTAAAAAAATGCTTGGAGGGGATGGGGATAAAATTGCAGTAGTTATTTTTATAGGGGGATTAGTTTCGTATATATAATTTTTGTTATCTTGTTGAATTATTTTCCAATTTCTAATTTCTAATTTCCAATAAATTTTCAAGTAAGTAAATTTTATAATAAGACAATTTAATTCAGAAAATATTTATGAAGAAACAAAAAAAAGTGATGGGATCTTTGGCTCGACCGATGGCGATTACTGTGAAGGGGGTTGTTTTTAATAGTAAAAATGAAGTTTTGTTAATTAGAAGAAGCAAGGACGATCCAACTAACAGCGGGAAATATGATTTGCCCGGGGGAACGATTGAAAAAGATGAAACGGTTAAAGAAACAGTTTCAAGGGAAGTGAAGGAAGAGACAGGAATTGATGTAGAAGTGGGAGAATTGATTGACGTGGTGGAATTCCCCAAAGACAGCAAACTTTTCAAGGAAGAAAAAAGAGGTTTAAGATATATTTGTTATGCGGAAAATGAGGAAATTCAATTGAGCGATGAACATTATGGCGCCGATTGGTTTCCGATTGATGTTGCCATCGAAACACTTAATGAAAAAGATGGATTTGAAAATGAGAAGAGACAAACAATTCTGAAAGCGAAAAAGATAATGGAACTGAAAGGTTCTTTGGATGGATGGAAAAGAGCGTTGGCGGATTTGGAAAATTTTAAAAAAAGAACCAAAGAATCGAATGAAGAATTTCGTCAGTATTGCATAGAAGATTTTGTGATGGATATTTTGCCGGTAATTGATAATTTTGATTTGTCCTTGGCACATGTGCCGGAAAAAGAAAAAGATGGCGGATGGGTTACTGGAATTTTGTACATAAAAAAACAATTATCCGACGTATTAGAAAGCAGGGGAATCGTTGAAATTGATTGCAAACCGGGAGACAAAATTGACGAAAGAATTCATGATGTGATGGCAGGGACCGCAGAAAAAGGGAAAGTTAAAAAGATTATTAAAAAAGGATATAAATTAAAAGAAAAAGTGATTCGTCCAGTGGGAGTGGAGAGTGAATAGTTCTTAAGGCATTGTTATTTTGAGCGAGGTCGGTGGATCTGCAGGCAGAAATGTTGAATCCCTGAAAGATTCTTCGACTGCGGTTTAATTAAAAAATTAAACCTCCGCTCAGAATGACAGTTTAAGGATGTTTATAATTAATTCGCCGAAAATTATCGAAACTGTTGTTACGATAATCGGAGGCCAAAAAATTATGAGAAGAAGAGGATTAGTCATGTGGGATCCGCTAAGAGATCTCACGAGCTCATGGGATGAAGATTTCTTGAGCGGAGATTTTCTTCCATCCGCAGATGTCTATCAAGACAAAGATAATGTGATTGTTGAGATGGATATCCCCGGGATCGATGCTGAAAAGATTGATATTTCTGTGGAGAATGATGTTTTGACTGTAAGCGGATCAAGAGAAGAGAAAAGTGAAGTTAAAAGAGAAGATTATTATAGGAAAGAAGTGCGAAGTGGTTCGTTTTCTCGCTCAGTGATTTTGCCGATGGCAGTCAAGGGCAATGAAGCGCAAGCTGAATCAAAGAAGGGCGTTTTAAAAATCACTCTTCCAAAAGCAGATGAAGTGAAGCCGAAGAAAATTGAAGTTAAAGTTAGCGAGTAGTCCTTTGAATAGTTTAACGGCGCTACTGGGTTCAGTAGCGCCGTGCGGATGAGGGGGGGGCGGTAATTTAGCGTCTTCTTCTCTGGAAGAGGTGGCGGTTGTCAGGAGTCATTTCATTCGGTTGCTTCAACGACAGTTTCTCGAAGCTCTCGAGTTTATCTCTTGACATTTCGAATGAACTTTTTTGTTCATCGAGGAGTATTGTCCGTATCTGATTTATGTAGGACTTAATTCTTCCCCGAATTCCTTTTGAAAATCCCTCTCTTATTTGCGAAGCACGCAGATGAGAAAGGATGTCTTCCAGTTTCTTCCTTTTAACTTGAATGAACATTTTTACCTCCTTTTTTATGGTTTGGGTTAAATGATTTTCTAGAGTTATTAATCTATATTGTTAACTCTAAAAAGTCAATTTAATTAATAAGTAAAAAAATAACATGGCAAAGATTCTAGGAATCGACCTTGGAACAACAAATTCTGCGATGGCCGTCGTTGAAGGCGGAAAGCCGGAGATTGTTGAAAACAAAGAAGGAAACAGAACCACTCCGTCGATAGTGGCAATTAACAGAGGAGGAGAAAGACTGGTTGGATTGCTTGCAAAAAGACAGGCAGTCACCAATCCGGAAAGCACAATTTATTCTGCAAAAAGATTGATTGGGCGAAAATTCTCTGATCCGGAAGTTCAAAAGGCGATGAAAACTCTTCCTTTCACGGTGAAAGAAGGAACGCATGGTGCGGTTAATATTGTGATGAATGGCAAAGAATATCGACCGGCAGAAATTTCTGCAATGGTGCTTCAAAAATTAAAAGCGGATGCAGAAGAAAAATTGGGAGAAAAAATTGAAGAAGCCGTCATCACTGTTCCTGCATATTTTGATGATTCTCAAAGAAAAGCGACAAAAGATGCCGGAGAAATTGCCGGATTGAAAGTTCGAAGAATTATCAATGAACCAACAGCGGCTGCACTTGCTTATGGATTCAATAAAAAGAAGGACGAGAAAATTGCAGTCTATGACCTTGGTGGTGGAACATTTGATATTTCAATTTTGGAAGTGAGCGATGACACCGTTGAGGTTCGATCAACCAACGGAGACACTTTCCTTGGCGGAGACGACTTCGATCAAAAAATCATTGATTGGATTCTTGATGAGTTTAAGAAGCAAGAAGGAATTGATCTTTCAAAAGATCCACTTGCTCTTCAAAGAGTTAAGGAATCTGCTGAAAAAGCAAAAATTGAACTTTCAACATCTCAGGAAACTGAAATCAATCAACCTTTCATCACAACAGGCGAGGATGGTCCAAAGCATCTTGTTTTGAAAATTGGAAGAG
>DCVH01000096.1 GCA_002327335.1 Patescibacteria group bacterium UBA2193 | reverse complement strand
CACAGATTTTTCTATCAATTCTTCTGCCCTTTTCAATATCAAATTTCGCTTCGGTTCCGGTAGGAAAATAAGAGCTTGGTTGCTGACTCGAATGTCAGCTCCAGGCTTTTTTGTTTTGGGATTATGATTAATTTTCCAAATCATGGACTTCCGGGTCAGTTCATTCAAAAGTCCAGCAATTCCAATTTTTTCCAAGAGTTCTTCAACAAACAAAATCAACTTTGAAACTTTATCAATTCTTTCAAGTTTGTCGCTCTCAATCAAATCAAAAGAAAAATTCGGTAAAAAATTTTTATTCTTAAAATCATTCATTTGATAAAATCTTCGAGCAACATCACGCCCTGTCATCCAAAAAGAAAAAGAGCTTTCGTTGGCAACAAAAACGCCACTCTCTTCCAAAATTAAACCGTTTTCTGACAAATAATGATTCAGACAAAATTTGTTTTTTATTTTTTCCCCATGCCTCCTCTTTCCCATCAACCCCAAGACCAAAGACAATAACAACCTTCCCAACCAAATTCGATTTTTCTTAGTGATTATCAAAACATCCCAATCACTTTCACGGTTGGAATTTTTCATTGCCAATGTTCCATCAAAAATAACCGCTCTTAAAAAGGGAATTTTGCTCAGAAGAATCATCCATTTTTTTGCCTTCTTGATTTTTGCAATTGAAATTTTTTGTTTCAGAATTCGGTTTTGACAAAAATTAGCAGAAACATATCCTGCTAATTTCCAAAAACCATTTTCCGAAAGAATGATTTTTTGTTTCTCCAGTTGCTCCAAGGATCTGATAACTTCAAAAAAATCACATTTTTTTTTCTCGCCCCGGATATCGATAAAATGTCGCCAAACCTCAAAGGTCGTCGGAACAAAATCCATTGCATTCAGATAGGCGATCGTGAACAGAACATTTTTATTAATCGAGACCATAGAGCGTGAATTTATTTGAAAAGCTTCCCCGTTGGCGTATTTTTGTTTTTCAATAAACTTGGCGAACCTTCAAAAACAACTTGTCCTCCCCTTGCGCCTCCCTCCGGACCAAGTTCCACCACCCAATCACAAACCTTCAAAACATCAAGATTATGCTCAACAATCAAAACTGAATTCCCCATCTTGACCAAACTATTCAAAAGTTTTAATAATTTTTCAATATCACTGAAATGAAGTCCGATGGTCGGTTCATCCAAAACATAGAGACAGTTCCCTTTTGATTTTCGGGAAAGTTCTGTCGCGAGCTTCACTCTTTGTGCCTCTCCCCCGGAAAGATTCATAGCGTTTTGTCCGAGTTTCAAATAATCCAACCCGACTTCGCACAAATATTTCAATTTTTCCTTGATGAGTTCATTGGCATGAAAAAAGTGATAAGCATAACCAATATTCATATCCAACACATCGGCGATATTCACTCCATGATATTCAACTTCAAGCACTTTTTTGTTATACCTCTTACCATGGCAATGAGGACAAACAGCGAAAACATCATCCAGCAATCGCATTTCGATTTTAACCACTCCATCTCCTTGGCAATATTCACATCGCCCACCTCTCATGTTGAAAGAGAAATGACTGGCCTTATAGCCTCGTTTGCGAGCTTCCTCCGTCCTGGCAAATAGCTCTCGAATATGGCTGAAGACTCCCATGTAAGTTGCAGGATTGGAACGAGGGGATTTCCCAATCGGAGCCTGATCAACCACAACAATTTTGGAAATATTATTCAATCCTTCTATTCTTTTGTGTTTTCCCGGATCCTCTTGGGTTCGAAAAAACTTTCTTCGAATTCCTTTTGAAATAATGTCATTCACCAAAGAACTCTTGCCTCCTCCCGAAACTCCGGCAACTGCCACCATGCAATTCAAAGGAATTTCCACGTCAATATTTTTCAGATTATTCTGAGTTGCCCCGACAACTTTTATTGATTTATTCTTATCTATTTTATTGGGGATAAAAGTGTATTTTTTCTTATTCTGTAAATACAAAGCTGTTTCACTTTTTGATTTTTTCAGTTTTTCAAGATTTCCTTCGAAAATCACTTCTCCGCCTTTCTCACCAGCTCCCGGACCAAAATCGATCACATAATCAGCTGCCTTGATGATATCCCTGTCATGCTCAACCACCACAACGGAATTTCCTTTGTCGCGTAATTTATTCAAAGTTTTAATTAA
Source organism: Patescibacteria group bacterium UBA2193 (assembly GCA_002327335.1). Taxonomy (GTDB): domain Bacteria; phylum Patescibacteriota; class Minisyncoccia; order Moranbacterales; family DUUL01; genus UBA2193. The sequence goes on along the minus strand of DCVH01000096.1, from coordinate 3,617 downwards.
CTTGATTGTGTCTCGGCTGTGCAAACCGATAGAAGGCTCGTCAAGCACATACAAGACACCACTAAGCCCGCTATAGAGCTGTGAAGCAATTCTGATGCGTTGAAGCTCCCCTCCTGACAAAGTTCTGCAACTGCGATCAAGACTCAAATAATCCACGCCGACTTCCTGGAGTGGAACAAGTCGATGGATGATTTCTTCTATTAGGAAAATTACCGCCTTTGTATTTGTTTTTCCATTTTTCCCACCGGAAAGATCCTTTTTAATTTTTTCCAATTGCACAATTAAATCACAAAGCTCCAAATTAACATAGTCGCTGATATTTTTACCAAAAATTTTAATCGAAAGATATTGTTTTTTCAATCTTCGCCCCTCACAATCAGGACAAAGTTTAACGCTCATGTATTTCTCCAACTCGCTTTTTGAAAAAATTGATTCGGTTTTCTTGTATTTCTTTTCAACATTCTTCAAAAGTCCTTCAAATTTCATGTTTCTATTTCCATTTTTGGTTTTTATTTCAAACTCTTCTTCGGTTCCAAAAAACAATATATCTAAAATATTCTTATTAAATTTTGACACCGGAACTTTCAGAGAAAATTTATATTTCTTGCTCAGCCCATTCAAAATTTGTTGTTGAAGATTGTCGCCGTCAATTCTCCCTCCCATTCTTGTCCATGGTGCAATCGCCCCTTCTGCGAGTGATAATTTTTTATTGGGGATGATTTTATCTTCATCCGCCATCATGATTTCACCAAGTCCTCCGCATTTTGCACAAGCTCCGTCCGGAGAATTAAAAGAAAAATTTCGAGCAGAAAAATTACTTGCTCGATTAAAACATTTCGGACAAATATATTCATCGCTGAAAAAAATTTCTTTCTCATTATCAACTAATATGATTGCTGTTCCTCCGGAAACTCGAATCGCCGTTTGCAAAGAATCAACAATTCTCTCTCGATCAAAATGTTCTTTGTTGATTGTAATTCGATCAATGACAACTTCCACTAATGAATCTGAATTAATTTTATGTAATTCATTTTTTGCATCCGCTACAGCAATGACTCTTTCTTTATTCAAACGAATTTTTGAATAACCAATGTTCCCAATTGTTTTTATTTTTTCTTCAATATTTTTTTGTTCTTTATTCCAACTTGCTAGAATAATTATATAGGCTCCTTCTTCGAGTTTTTTTATTTTATCAACCATTGTTTCGACAGAATTTTTTTCCATCGGCAAATTGCAATTTTCGCAAAAAGGTTCTCCGGCAACTGCAAAGAATGATCGAAACAAATCATAGATGCCAGTGATTGTTCCAACTGTTGATCTCGGATTGCTTATTCCACTCTTTTGGCTAATCGCAATTGCTGGCGGAAGATTTTCGATACTTTTAACTTTTGGTTTTTTGACCGAATGAAGAAAAAAATGTGCGTGACTGGAAAGATTTTCCATGTACCTTCGATGCCCTTCTGCATAAAGAGTGTCGAACGCCAAAGATGATTTTCCCGAGCCAGAAACCCCTGTTATAACGACAAATTTGTTCTTGGGAACATTGAGATTGACGTTATTGAGATTGTTTTCAGAAGCTCCTCGAATTTCTATTTTATTTGTGTCTTGCATTGATCAATAAATAAAAAATTAGATTGACTGCCAATGATTGTATACTATTTTTTTGAAATAGTAAACACTTTAACTGGAAACAAAAAATCCCAACTTTTAGCAAGGATTTTTTGCACAGAAAATTCTGTAAAGACACAAACTATTTCTTCTTTTTTGAAGCAACCTTTTTTTTGGTTACTTTTTTAGCAACTTTCTTTTTTGCTGCTTTTTTAACAACTTTTTTCTTTGTTACTTTTTTAGCAACTTTTTTTGCTACTTTTTTCTTAGCAACTTTTTTAACAGCTTTTTTTACTTTTTTTGCTGGCATAAATTTCACCTTCCTTTCTATTTAAAAATTATTTATTTTTTATTTTATTTTATTTTTTAATAATAACTTTATTATAGATTAAAAATAAAAATATGCAATACCTGAAAACACAAAACCCCGATCGATGTCGGGGCTTCGCATTTTTTTGTTTATCAAAAAACAAAAAAATATCAAAGGAACTAATAAGTAATTTATAAATTAGAGACTCTTGATGAATACTGCTTCAGATTTTCCAATTGGTTTTCGTTTAATGTTTTTGATTTCTCAATTCCATTTTGAATCAACTGTTTGGAAAAACTAATTTCCTCACCAACAGAAAGGCCTCCGGAATGATTTACGTTCTTTCTCAAATAATCTTCGATATAGATCTTGTGTTCAGCGGTTAGACCAGAGTCATTGTTTTTTTCCAAATAATCTTTCAGTGCTTTTCGAGAAAGCGTTGTTACGCTATCCCCTCGAGCGGCTGTCACAACAAATGATTCACCGGTTTCTTCGCTAACTGTTTCTTTTACTTCCTCTTTGGCTGGTTCCGCTACTTCAACCTCTTTATCAGTTTCTTCCGCCTCATCTCCATCAACAACGTCTAACGCTTCCTCCTCTTCAGCGTCTTTCGCATCTTCCATTGCAATTTCTTCTTCGTCCACGATATTCTCTCCTCGATTTGAATAAGAATAAATTCCTCCTGCAATGGCGATAACAATTAAGACGGAAATGATAATTCTGATATTATCTTGCAACCAGTTTTTTACTTTCCCTCCAACTCCCAATTCTTCTTGGACTTCTTGATTTTCCTGTTCCATAATTTCACCTGCCTTTCTAGATTCAATGAGAACCCAAGCTCTCAGCTCGATTTTCTCATCAAATTAATTGTTAATGTTCTAGCGTTTTTAACGCCTTTAGCTTATGTTAACAAAAAAAACCATGATTCGTCAACCATTGACAAAAACATGAAAATCTAGAAAAAAATTGCACTACTGAGAACGTTTTCCAGAATTAATTGAGTCATTTTTTCTAATTTATTCAAGTTTTCACCGTCAATTGATATTCGCTGAACAATCCCCCATTCTTTTTGAACAACAAGACGGGATAATTTAATAACATCCTGGCTTATTTTTATTTTTTTGATATTGATATTCGATCCGCAATGCTCACAATAAATTTCCAGGGATGAAGAAAACCAAAAACTATTTTGCTTTGAAGAAAACTTCTTTTGACAACTTGAGCAAAAAAACAATTCTGGTTGATTGCCGAAAAAACAAATTATTTTCCAGAAAAGATATACCCTCATCAATCGCATCCGATTCCAATCTATTTTTTCTTCAGACATTTCGTTCAAAAAATCTATAATCAAATTAAAAATTTCTCTTTGTCTATTGCTAGACTCAAAAAAAGAATTTTTGAAAATCAAAAAGACCGATTTGATAAAAATTATCCGATCTAAATCTTTTTTGATTTCTTCATATTGATTATTAATGATCACGCCAGTCACTCTATCAAGAAATCGCCCCTTTGTTAGAAAAATTTCGGAATAAGTCAATGGCTCTAACCCACTGGATAGCTTGGCAGTCGGCTTTCGAACTCCTTTCGCCAATATACTGGTTTTCCCAAAATCACAAGAAAAAATATCATAAATACGATCAAACTCGTTGATGTCTCTAGCGTTCAAGATAATTGCCTCTGTCTTATAATTCATTTCCAA
>DCVH01000087.1 GCA_002327335.1 Patescibacteria group bacterium UBA2193 | reverse complement strand
TTATTTTTTCTTTTGAGTTATTTGGTTTTTTTGATTTATCTTCAAATTACTGTTAAACGGGGATTTATTAAAACAGCCAGTGTTTTGTTGTGGTGTTTCTGGGTGGTTATTTTTCCTCCAATAATAGATAAGGTTTATTTTGGAGATAAAAAGGTTTGGAGTTTTTATGTTTTTGATGGGATTAAGGGGCTTTTTGATAAGTTTTTTTCATTTTTCGGAGAAGATTTAACAATAGGAATTACACTGGGAACTCGAGTTGAGGTGGTTTTAGCACTCATTTTTTTGAGTGTTTATTTTTTTTATTACAAAAGAGGCTGGCTTAAAACAATCTTTTTTACGTTAGGGGTATATGTTTTATTTTTCATTCTTGGCTCACTGCCAAGTCTATTTGTTTTAATTGGAGGGATTTTTAGTGGGAAAAATGTTTTGGGAATTACTTATAATGAAGTTGCTGCGGTTTTTTTAACACCGACGCGGTATTTTTCTTATGAAGACAAATCTTTTGTTTCATTTATGGCTCATAAATTGTCGTTTTTTTATACATTAATAATCTTTATTCAACTTATTTTTATTCAATTTTTGTCAAATAAAACAAAGCTTATTGCGATTTTCAGGAATATTCGTTTTCCCCAGATGGTTTTTAATTGGGGGCTTTTCTTAATCGGATTGAGTTTGGGATTTTTTTATTTTCCTCAATATTTCAAATGGGATTTTTTCCAAATACTGGTTATTTTAAATTTATTAGTGGCGGTTTTATTTGCTTGGCTTAATTCAGTGGTGGTGAATGATGTGTTTGACTTGGACATTGACAAGATGACCAACTCAGATCGACCCTTGGTTAAGGGGATTTTTAGTGAAAAAGGTTATTATGAATATGGATTTATTTTTTTAATAATAACTCTTGTTTCATCGTTAGTGGTGGGAATGAAACCTTTTATTTTGATTATTGTTTATGCGCTTTTAACCTGGATTTATTCCGCGCCACCTTTTCGAATCAAGAGATTTTTTCCAATTTCCTTAATAATCGCCTCTTTTTCATCATTATTGTTTTTGATTATGGGTTATTCCTTGGTTTCTAGTGGGCAATCCTTGATTAGTTTTCCTTGGAGAATCACTGTTTTTTTGTTTGTTGTGTATTGTCTGGTTCTTTCTGCTAAAGACTTTAAGGATATTGAAAGTGATGGAAAGTTTGGGGTTAAAACTTTTCCGGTTTTAATGGGAGAGGAGAACGCGCGGACAATTTTGGCGGTGGCAATTCTGATTTTTTATTTATTATCTGTTTTTGTGATTAATGAATCTCGCTTATTTGTGCCGGCGCTGTTGTTTGGAGGAATTAGTTTTTGGAAAACAATTAATAAAAAAGTGATAACAGCCCAATTGAATTGGTGGTTACTGGGTCTTGTTTCTTTGTATGGGCTTTTTGTTTTGAGTTTTATCTTTTATTAAAATAGAGCTTGCTATAAAAATTCTTAGTATTCTTTTCATTGTCATTCCGCATTTAGTGCGCCTGCCTGCCGGTAGGCAGGGAATCCATTAGTTAGATAACAAAAAATTGCCTACCTAAAGCAAAAATTCTATTAATATTTAATTTTCTCCTAATGGATTCCTGCCTTCGCAGGAATGACAATAAAAAGGAATTGCCAATGAAAAATTCGAAAATGTAAACAACGCTAAGAAATTTTACAAATTTCCCCCTCAAGAAATGTTTTTTCGCAGCTGCCGTGTGAAACGAAAGGCCGGAGAAAAAACATTTCTTGAGGGGGTGACGAGGCACTTGTTTTGTAAGTTAAAAAATGCTTGCTATCAAAACAAAAATATCTTATAATGCAAACAGATCTGCATTAGAAAAATTTGAATGGAAAAGAAAAATAAAAATCAAGAAATAAAAATGTTTTTAAAGAGAACGGCAATGTTTTTGACAATTGCTCTTTTTGCGTGGTTCAATCTGTCAAGAGCGGATTTGGGGACATATAATATTTTTCAAGACCGAGATCAGGACGGACTTTCTGATAACGAAGAACTCTCCTATGGAACTGATCCGGATAAAGCAGATACTGATGGAGATGGCTATTCAGACAAGGTGGAAATTGAAAGTGGATATGATCCATTGAAATCAGCCCCGGGGGATAAAATTGTTGTCGCAGAAGAAGTTCAGGTTTTGGGAACGGAAAATGAAAACACACAAAAAGTTAATCTTACAGAAAAGTTTTTTGAAGAAATAAATAATCAAGATTCGGGAGAAGCTGGTGTCTTGAAAAAGATTCTAGCTGAAGGAAAAGTGAGCGATGAGGAAACAGCGACATTATTGACAACTGAGGAAAATAGCATTGGGGATGTCCTCCAAAAAACAATTGAAAACACCTCAACTTCAATAGCAAAAAATGAAATTTCCGAAGAAGATCTCAACATTCTTGATAAACCGCAAGGAACAGAAGCGGAAATAAAACAAATTGAAAAAAAACAAATTGAAAAGTATATGAGTTCTTTGATTTATATCCTTGCAATAAATCGTCCGTTTGATTTGAATAATACAGAAGAATTATCGGAAAAAATTTCAGAATTTGTCTTTCAAACAACAAACAACATCCAAACTGGAAATTTGGAAGAAATAAAAAAATGCAAAGAAATGTTCAAAACCATTTTTGATCAAATCAAAAAACTGGAAGTGCCGTTTGTGATGGCAGAAAATCACATTTCTCTTTTGGCAGTTTATCAAACCCTCTATAATGATATTGATGAAGAGACTTTATTAAGCGACAATGATCCAATCGCAGTATTGCTTTATTTGGGAAAATTTCAAGCTGCTTTTTCTGAACTGGAGTTAATTCAACAAGACATGGAAAATATTTTAGCAGAATATGAAATAAAATCATTCAACCCAGCTTCCATTTTTGGAATTGAAGCTGAATAAAAAAATACGAAAAATGAAATTCAGGGATTTATCCAAAAAAATTATTATTTTTTCAATTGCAATCGCAATGTTTTTTGGCTTAAATGTGAAAAGTGCTTTTGCTGGTCTTTGGGGGGAGGATATTGCTGCAGAATTGATGCATATGTCATGGTTTGAAATGAGAGAGAGTTTTATGGGAAGCATGTTGGCTACTATGAAAAACGGAGCACTGATGGCATTGGCAGATCAAACTAGTGCGGAAACAGGCAGTCACTTGATTACAGACTACAATGCTCATTTGAGCGAGGAAGTGCAAGGAGACACAAGTTTGGCCATGGAAGGTTATTTCAATACTATCGAAGACGAAGACTCTCGAAACGGAGTGAAGCCCGATGGATTCATTGCCAGCGCGCGAAGCTTAACAAGAAAGGCAGTCAGTGGGGATGTTTATGGAGGAAGCGACAATGATTCGAATATTGAAAAATATATTGGAGGTGATGTGAGAAAAAATCTTTTCAAAGAAAGCGAAGGAGGCGGCATCGATGCGCTTCCAATGGCATTGTCTGACAATAACAATACAAGTGGAATGTTCTTGAAAAGTCTCACCAAAGCAACTAACACAAAAAATTTAATAAAAGAAGCAAAGGTGACGGAAGCAATTGCAGGAAATGGATATAAAACTAGTGGCAACACGGCTGGAAGCACGTATGCGGAAATGGCAGCTTCTTCAAAAACTTTTAAAAACGATTTAATTGCAAACGCAGAAACCGTGCCAGAACTAGCTGGAATCCTCGGAACAACTGTTGATCAAAGTGCAATGGCTGGTTTTAATAGTAATATTGCTGATCTCAAAAAAAATGCGTTGAAACAAGCTAAAGATACAGCAAGAAGTCAAATGAGACAGGCTTGGAGAACGACATATCAAACCGCAGCAAAAACCGCAGTAGTTGGCACATCTTCTGCTTTTGGGCCAATTGGAACTGTAGCGGGGGCAACAGCAGTATCGAAATATTAAGTAGAAATGTAATGTCGAATTTTTTTAAAACAAAAAAACTTTATCAAAAGGCGATTGGTCTTGTTTTTTCTTTGGTATTTTTATTTTCACCATTTTTTTCTTTTGCAGCAGAAACACAGACAGCACTAAAATCAGCTGTGTTAGCAGAAATTGATAATCCCTCAGAAAATTCTTTTTATATTGCACTTCTTTGGGCTTTTGATGGAATTTTCAAAGCAATTGGGGTGGTGTTTGTTTTTAGTATGAAAATATTGGACTTTGCGATTTCCGGAGAATTATTTGAAAAAGTTTTTTTCTCGAAAGTTTCTTTGATTGCTTTGACTATTGGTTGGTCGGTGGTGCGTGATTTTTTCAATTTATTTTTCATTCTCATTTTGGTTTTTATTGCGATTTCGATTATTTTGAATATTGATAAATATAATGATAAGAAATTGATTTTTAAAGTTGCCACAGCGGCGATTTTGGTCAATTTTTCCAAGGCAATTGCCTTGGTGATTATTGATATTTCTCAGATGGCAATGAATTTTTTCAGCCAAGCAATTTCTTTAATGGGAAATTCTTTTGTTAACCTTCTTTCAGCTAAGATTGGAGTAGCTTCTATTTTAAATCCTACTTTTGCTAGCACCACTTCTTTTCTTGTTATTCTTATTATTTCAAGCATCTTTTTATTTTTTTTGACCGGCCTAATTCTTGTTTTAGCCGTAGCTTTAGTTGTAAGACTGGTTTCTTTTTGGGTATTGATTATTCTTTCTCCAATGGCGATGTTTGGATTGGCGCTTCCTGGAACGGCAATTGGCGGGATGACAAAAAATTGGATGGACAAAATGATTTCTTGGGCTTTTTTTGGTCCGTTGATGATGTTTTTTTTGTGGCTTGCTCTGGTTGTGGTTAGTGCTATTTCCGCAGGAAGCGCAACGGTGGCAAGCGAAATTAGTTTTTCTGGAGTAAGTGGCGGAATGGAAACATTTTTTAATAACATTTTTTCTTTGGTCATCCCTTATATATCAGCGCTCTATCTTCTTTATTATGGATTTGATCTTTCTAAGAAAACTTCGCAGGGAGCCGCTCAGGCAACTTTAAATTGGGGTGGGAAGCAAATTAATAAGTGGGGGAGAAAGTCTGCATATGGAATTGGAATGTTGGCGTCTGGTGGACAACTTACAAAAGCGAAAAGAGAAGGAATTAAAAATAGAATTGAAAATCACGAAGGAAGAGGAAGTTGGCTAACAAGAAGATTAACTAAAAAAGGAAGAGAGGGTATTTATCGGGGGAAAGTGGATGACGCTTCTGGCGCTACTGGAGCAGAAAATGCGGAACAAAGAGAGGTTGCTGAAGAGCTAAAAAGATTTAGAGAAAGTAGTACTAATGAAGCAGAGCTGGAAAGAATATTAAATGATACTAATGCTAGTAGGTATAGTCGAATAGCAGCTGCTACACAACTCGGGAAAGATGGAAGATTAAATACGGCCGCAAGGTATGATAACGCACAAGCTGTTTTAGGAACAGTAAGAAATAGAGTTGTTCGTGGTAATTTAGATGCTCATCTGCAAAACAGAAGCAATATGCAAGGGAGAGCCTTAAGTTCCACAGCCCCACCAACTAGCCCTGCCGATGCTGCTAGACGATTAGGAAACGGGGCTGATCTTGCAACTCAAGTTAGCACAATGAGTCCGACTGAAATCACAGCATTGTCACCAGGAGCATTGTCTAACGCGACCGTTGTTGCTCAAGTAGTGGCTAGAATTAGTGGAATGATCGGTACTATGAGAGCAGAGGAAATAGTAAAGCTCCCAGGTCCGATTTTAACAGACCCAATGATAATTCCTCAATTAGCAGCTAATTATGGACGTCCGGGATCAGGTCTAAATACCTCTCTTTGGAGTCTTGGTCGACAAGGGACAATTCCTACGGCTGCAGCGACTGTCTTGAGAGCTAGTTTAATTATTTAAAAAGCGAACTGTTTATACAATTTAGAAAAATGAATAAATTAGAATTACAATACAATCCTTTTTCTTCTAAATTAGAAAAAGAAACAGATGAAAATTTTGCTGATTGGTATGAAAATAAATTTAAACAAGTTTCGCTTAGTGCTAGACTGGCTTTGAGTGGCGAAATAGCAGAGCAAGAAGTGGAAAATATTTGTAATAAATTCGGGATTTCTGATTGGCAGAAAATTGGTTATGTTGCCAGAATAATCAGGGATATTTTTTGTGACAATTTAAGGGAGATGAAAATAAAAGAGCAAGCAACTCAAAAAGTTGGAATAAAAAAAGAAGATTTGGCTGTTTTCCTTCAATTAATAAGAGAATCTGTTAAGAGGATGATTCAAACAGGGGAAAGAGAGTATGATGAAATTATTGATAAGATTACATTAAAAGAAGCGATAAAAAAATATCCGGAAATCCAAAATCAAAAAATATCTGATGAAAATTTGGAAGCAGAAAATGGGGAATATTTGGTTTCCGGGACAATCAGAAACTGGCTGGAAGATTATTTTCAAAGAGCCGGAGGAAGCAAACACGATTCTTATGAAAGAAGCGAATATCTTTTTAAAGCAGAAAGTGTTAGACTCTTGGATAACGAAGAAAAAAATAAACTGGGAGTAATTTTGAAAGCTTTTGATGACGAATCACTCGTGGCAGTTCGAAAAGAAGAAAAAGAAATTGATTTTAATGAAACGATATTATTGGATGAAGGAAAAAAGAAGTTAAATGGGATTATTAGTGGTTATGACAATGATCCAATTCGAGTGGGTTTCCCTGCCAAGAAAATAATCGAAAAAGAAGAAAAAATTGAAAGTATGCCAAGGTTTGATGTTGATGAAAGAGAAAAGAAAGAATTTTCAAAAATTTCTGAAAATATGGTAAGCTTAAAAGAGAAAGAAACAGAAATTCAAGAAAAAAATAAAGAAAATAGAAAAAATAATCAGAACGTTCTGGATTTAAGTGATTATGTGTAAAAAATAAGTATGCGGTATCAAGTTCCACAATTTATTGATATAGAAGACAAGATTGCTTTTCAGCTAACAGCTAAGCAACTGGGTTGGTTCGCCGGCGGAGGAGTGCTTCTTTTTGTTATTTGGAGCTTTTTCTCTTTTGCAGTCTTTGTTTTTATGGGAGTTATTGTAATTGGAATGTCAGCGGCATTGGCTTTTGTGAGAATAAACGGGGCTTCACTTTTGGATTATCTTGGGTATGGTTTTGTTTTCTTTCTCAAACCAAGAATTTTTGTTTGGAGAAAAACAGTAACTTCCGGCGAAGGACTCTATCATCAAGCGGATGAACGAATCTCCTCTCAAGACAAAAAAATCAGAATACAGAAAAAAGAAATAAAAAATTTGGATAAAATTGTAAACATCCTTAATTCACAGTAAAATAAAAGAAAAAATGCAAGAAAACAAAAATATGATGGACAAATATCCTTCTTTTCAGGATCAATTGGATATTGCAGAAATCAAAGAAGACGTGGTTGTTTTGAAAGATGGATCTCTGCGGGCGGTTTTGGCAGTTTCTTCTGTTAATTTCGATTTGAAGTCTGATCAAGAGCAAGAGGGATTGATTTTTGCCTATCAAAGATTTCTGAATGCCTTCGATTTTCCTTTTCAAATTGTAATTTCATCAAAGAAATTTGATGTTGATCCTTATTTGGGAATGCTTAAGAAAAAAGGACGTTCGGAAACAAATGAATTATTAAGAAGACAAATCAATGATTATGTTGGTTTTGTGGAAAATTTAGTGGGAATGGCAAATATTATGACAAAACTTTTTTATATTGTTATTCCTTTTTATGTGATGGAAAATAAAAAAAAGGGAATTTTAAGTAAAATCTCCTCCACAATTAATCCTCAAAAAAATATTTATCAAAAAAGAGAGGACTTTGAAACTTATAAAAATCAACTTTTCCAAAGAGTTGATCAGGTCATGGAAACGCTAGCCGGAACGGGAATTCGAATGATTCCACTTGATACAGAAGAATTGGTTGAGCTTTATTATAACTCCTATAATCCATCAGAGTTTGAATACGTGAAAATAAGAGAGTTAAACAAAATGGAGCTTGAAAAAAAATAAAATAATGACTTACGCTTTCAACTAAAACAAGCGTATTGCCTCCTCAAGAAATGTTTTTTCGTAGCTGCCGTGTGACAACGAAAGGCCGGAGAAAAAATATTTCTTGGGGAGGAGACGTGGTATAAGTGTAAGCCCTAAAAATAAAAAATTACAAAAATGTTTAAATTATTCGGAAACAAAAAACAAGAAAAACAGCAATCCCCCCAAATGGTTGATCGGCAGGATATCATGGAACAAGAGAGAATTTATAGAGAGGGAACAGTGAAGGTTTTGGATTTTATTGCTCCTTCTGCCTTGGCTATTTCAGCCTCCAATATTCAAATCGGAGAAGTTTTTTGTCGAACTTTGTTTATCACGGCTTATCCAAGAATTTTGCCGATTGGTTGGATGGGAAATTTGATTGAAATGGACTTGCCGATGGATATTTCTATTTTTATTCATCCGATTGATACTGCCAAGATAATGAAATCTCTTCGAAAAAAAACAACTCAAATTCAATCAGAGCTTGATATTGAATCCAAGAAGGGATTAACCAGAGATCCAATGCTGGAAATGGCTTATCGAAACGTTGAAGAGCTCAGAGATCAGTTGCAAGAAGGGTTGGAAAAATTCTTTAAAATGGGGGTTTATATAAATGTTTTTGGAAAAGATTTGGAAAAGCTTGATAAAAATTCCTTCTCTCTTATTTCAGCCCTGGAATCACAATCAATTTATGCAAAAAAGTCTATTTTCAGAATGAAAGAAGGTTTTGATTCTTGTTTGGCTCTTTGCAACGACAAGCTTATGACGGGAGTTGACTTTAACACTTCTCCAATGTCAACGTCTTTTCCGTTTATTTCGTCTGATGTGACTTCCAATGAAGGAATTTTATATGGAGTTAATAAGCACAATAATTCATTGATTCTTTTTGATCGATTTACGATGGAAAATGCCAACATGGTGGTTTTTGCAAAATCCGGTGCTGGGAAAAGTTATACAATTAAGCTTGAAATTCTTCGTTCTTTGATGATGGGGACAACAGTGATTGTGATTGACCCGGAAGACGAATACCGATATTTAGCAG
>DCVH01000027.1 GCA_002327335.1 Patescibacteria group bacterium UBA2193 | reverse complement strand
AGATACGGTTTTGACACAGGGGGGAAAATCCAAAGATTTTTATGTAATAAAGCCTTTTGCTCGGCCTTTTCTTTAATTTTTACTCCTTCACGACCATCGCCGAAAATAAGAAAATAGATATTTTCATCAAAAGAATACATTTCTTTCGCGATGTCCACCAGATAATCAACGCCGTTAACAGTTCCCATGGTGCCCGCATATAAAACAATTTTTTTATCTTTAAAACCGGGATAATCATCTAAAAATTCATTTTTATCACTTGCCTGAAACCTGAAAACATCAACATCGCAGCAATTCGGTATAACCGCAATTTGACTTTTAGGATAACCACATTTCATAACACCGCTAGCCATTCCTGGAGATAAGGCAACGATCCTTTTCGAATTTCTATAAGCCAAAAGCTCAAGTTTTTTTGCTAAAAAAATTGAGATAGGATTTTTCAATGCACCAATAGCGATAGGAACCTCAGGCCAAAGGTCTCTGATTTCAAAAACCATGGGACAACGGTGCCATATTTTGCCGACAATACCAGGAATGGCGACAGTCAGAGGGGTGGAGGTCGCAAAAACGAGATCCACATCTTTTTCACGAAGAGATTGCCAAGCAGCCTTAATACAGAAATGCATAAATGCAAAAATACGGCGGGAAAAGGAAAAATAATTAGAGTAAGGAACTTTAAAGATTCGAAGCTTGATGCCATCAATATCCAGGGAAGTCATTCCATTGGCAAGTTCATAATGTTCAGGGAAACCCGAATCGCTGGTTATCATGGTGACATTATGCCCTGAGCGGACCAAACGTTTTGCCATTTCATAGGATCTTGTACCAGAAGAACCATCTGGTGGAACAAAATACTGATGGATATACAAAATGTGCATAATATTAAACCTTTACATCAAAATGTAACCCGTCTACCAACAACACAGGCATGCCATATATCGCAATACTTTTTCATTTGTATCTTCCTGTTAAACCTACTTTGAATCGTTTTTATTGCATTGCCAGCAACAATGGAAGCCATTTTCTGGTCATCATAAATTTGGTCAATTTTTTTTAAAACTTCAGTAATATCTTTTTCAACAATAAAACCATTAAATCCATCAGAAATCAATTCTTCAATACCTGGCGTTGAATTTGTGATACAAATACAACCACATGCCATCGCTTCCTTGATGACATTGGGCAAACGCTCAGAAGGATTACTACTAAAAAATAAAAACAGATGCCCTTTTGACATTTGCTTGAATACTTCTTGGTGCTTCACATGTCCTAAAAACTTAACCTTTTTTCGAATCCCTAATGAAACTGACAATTTCTCGAGATTTTTTCTCTCTGGACCATCTCCAAGTATAACCAAACTAAATTCGGGCCTTTTTTTTGCCAAACAAGAAAACAATCTCAACAAAAATTCAAATTCCTTGCCTCGAACAAGCCTACCCGCTGTTATAATTTTAAAGGGATCCATATTTTTTTGTATTTCATAAACAGATTCTAGGTCAATACCCCTATGGACCACGTTGACTTTTTCAACCGAAACGCCCATTTTTTTTAAAAGTTCTAAATTATAATAAGAATGGGTCCAAACAATATGACTTTTTTTGGCTAAATCCCAACTACACTTGTAATTGGTAGTTAAATCATAAGCACCCAAAAAGATCGATAAACATAAGTTTGGCAGATACCGCCGCACCAAATACCCTACAATTGATGGGTAATGCCCCCAAAACAAATGAACCACATCCGGTTTATAATCCCGAATTTTAAAAAAAATGTAAAATGAGCGAGGAATAAGCGCTATTGATTTAAAAAAATGAGTAGGGTTAGACCATGAATTTTTAAAACACCAAAACAATAGTGAAAAAAACATAACCGGGTGAACGACCAACAATTTTAATCCAGAAAGTAAATTTCCCATGTCCAGTGAATCTATAGGTATTTTCTCGAGATTTCTTTCTTTAACCAATTTTTTAAAATCAGGAGCAGTGCTTCGCATGCAATAGACAGAAACCTCATGGCCATTGAGCACAACCTCATGTATATCGGAGGAAGCAAAGGTTTCTGATGCTGCAGGAAAGCGCATCGTGATATAAAAAATTCGCAAAATATCTCCTCAATCAAATATTTTTTTTATTTATCACTAGACTATTTTGTTTCATTTTCTTTTGTTATTCCCAACTGCAAAACTCCAAACAACGATCCTAAAAGAATCCAGTTAATCTTTGAGTAATAGGTGACCATGCCAAAGTCATTAATAAAAATTATAATTGTTGTAATCAATAGCCAGTACTTAAGGTTTCCGTTTCTTTCAGTACTCATTTTGATTGAAAATATAAAAATAGACAGAAATATCGAATAGTAGATTATCAGCCCAAAAATACCATTATTAACAAGAATTTCGCTAAAATTATTGTGTGAATAAGTTCCGAATCCAGAAACGGCTCTATATTGATCAATTCCCCAGCCCCAAAAAGGTTTTTGTTGCCACAATTCACCAGCTCGTGACAACATGGCCCTCCTCGTTTCTATACTTCCTTCGGTTACTTGCCCCCCTCGCAAAAAAACAAAAAAATTCTCAATTCTTCTAAAGTGAGGTGATCGGGACAGAAGTCTAAATAAAAATAAAAATACAATTGGAGACGAACAGAGAATCAATAATCTTTGTAAAAAACGCGCCTGTTTAAAATAATAAGTCATCAAAGAAATTAGAAAAAGTGCTAAAAATATAACACCCTTACGAGATCCGGTAAAATAAACAATAGATACGCCAAATGTAGCAATAACTATATAATTTAAAGCAATTAAAATTTTTCCAGGTTTTTCTTTTTCTGAAATTATGTTGTGGAGAGCGTATAATATTCCAACGACAAGAATCATTGAAAAGAGGTTGGGATTACCAAGAAAAGATCCTATTCGCACCGCCCTAGCAGGCGATCTAAAATGGGCCAACTCTTTTAATGCAGCAAAGTTGGCGTATAGTGCACCAAAGATAATTGCATACTTGACAGAAGATAAATTTTTCTTTTGGGCGACAACATCAGAAACGATCAATGTTAAAATAAATACTTGAAAAAGTGTTTTCAACCTTTGATAACTGCTTGGATTGAACAAAACGCTTATTGTACAAATCAGGACGAATAGAAAGAAAAAAACATGACATAAATTGATTCCCGAATATTCATTATTAATTTTATCGCAACAAAATACCAAAACCAACATCATTGCAATGTAGTTTGAAAGATAATAATTTTCCTGGTAAGAAAAAATTATTACACTAAAAACATATAAAAACAAGAATACTTCAATTATGGTTATTTTTGGCAATTTCATTGAAGATTACCTCTTGATATTGAGATAATATATTTTCGTAATTATATTTTTGAAGCCAAAATTCAGTATTTTCAAAACTATTTTTTGATTTAAGTGTTTCAATAATTTCCTTGGCCATTCTATTATGATCTTTTACTTCGACAAGTTTACCATATTTACCCCCAGCAAGAATCTCAGATGGGCCATATGGACAATTTGTGCTGACAACAGGGCAACCACAAGCAAGTGCCTGTATTAATGCGTTAGGAAACCCTTCCCATAAGGAAGATAAAACGAACACCTTGGCCCTTTTCATATATGAAAATGGATCAAGATTAAATCCTGGAAAATCAACATCGCCTTCAATACCCAAATTAAATGCCAATTTTTTTAAAAGGGGCATCTCAGGTCCTTCTCCTAAAATAATCAATCGACATT
>DCVH01000088.1 GCA_002327335.1 Patescibacteria group bacterium UBA2193 | reverse complement strand
ATTTTTTGAGGTATCTGACGAGGGCATTTATTACTGTTAAGGACTGATCGGTTTCAGGGAAAACTCTTCCGCCTCTTTCAATTTTTGTTTTCACTTTATTGTTTTCAAAAAAATCAATAACTTCATCCGGTCCGAATTTACTGAATGCGGAAAAAAGAAATTTGCCGTTTCTTCCATATTTTTCAATCAACTCTCGCAGTTCATTTCCTTTGTTAGTGATATTGCAACGCCCTTTGCCAGTGATGGAAAGTTTCACGCCCAGCTTGGGGTTTTTTTCAATCAAAACAACACTGGCTCCAAGTTCGCCAGCTTTTCCTGCGGCCATTATCCCGGCCGGGCCTCCTCCAATGACAGCGACATCATATTTCATAAGAGTATTTAATAAAAACGGATAATAACACGATATTTAAAATTTGTAAAGTGCGAGTCTTTTTAATTTGTTTTTTTATGTTACAATAATGACCATGGAACAAACAGGTCAACAACTTTTTTATTTTCTTTCCCACTATGGCTATATTATAATTATCCCGTTGATGATTATTGAAGGACCGGTGGTGACAATCATTGCGGCGATGCTTGCAAGTCTTGGCGCTTTCAATGTTTTTGTTGTGCTTGCACTTTCTGTGATAGGAGATATCGGAGGGGATTTGATTTTCTATTGGTTGGGCCATAGATTTGGCATGGGGTTTGTAAGAAGGTTCGGCCGATATATTGGTATTACAGAAAAATTAGTACTTCGGATGGAGGAATATTTTGTGAATCATGGTGGCAAAACAATTTTTGCGGTGAAATCAACCACAGGGCTTTGTTCGGCAACTTTTATCGCGGCTGGCATTGTGAAAATGGATTTTAAAAAATTCTTGAAATATTCTTTTTTGGGAGGGATTGTGTGGAGCGGATTTTTGGTGGCAATGGGGTATTTTTATGGTTATCTTTGGCGAGAAATAAAAGACTATATTGAATGGGTGGGTTGGGCGATTTCCGGGGTTGCTATTTTGACTTTTATTTTCGTAACCGTTTATAAAGGATATCGAGCGAAGAAGATTTTTAAAAGTAATTTGAAGTAAAAACGGAAAATTTTTGCGTTGTTAATAATAAATTTTTCAAATAAAAATATGAGAAAACTTGATGATGTTAATTTCGGTCAAGATATTAGAAACTTGCGAGCAGAGGATAATGTCATTTCGATTGAAGAATCGGAAAAATTTATGATTGAGAAGAAAAAAAAGGAGATGATTGAGAAATTTGGCGAATTGATTAAATTTGTTGATAACCGTTATGAAAATTCAAATATCGCTAAAAATGAAGAACAACTAGGCGAATTTAAAAAACATAATCGACAGATTTTGGAACTAGTTATTGAGGAGGGAATAAAAAGAGGAATTTCTGATGATGAAATTGAAATATTGGTGGCAAGTGCCGTTTTGCATGATTTGTGCAAAGGAGATGTCGCCCCGGAATGGGCAAAAGGAATCGACAATTTCATGGTTGCCTATCACGGTGAAGCGGTGGCTCAGGAAATTGAGAGCAGTGAGGAATTGCAGGCAATCATCAGGGAAAAGCTTGGAGATGAAAATTTTGATGAAAATATTAAAAAACTTCAAACTGCTTTCAGGTCTCATATGGGACCCGGAGTGAACGCCGACTCATTAGGAAAAGATGAAAATGAAATAGAAGATTCAAAAATCGGTTTTATGGCAAAAATGCGCAGGGGAATAAATGCCAAATTAAAAGAAAGAGGAATGAAAGAGCTAAAACATCCATTACCAGAGAAGGGCGATGATATTTCGGAAATTTTGTTGGCAGCTGATATGTTTTCTCTTGCCAGTCCAGGTGGTGTGCAAAAAGTCTTGAAAATAAGAAGTCTTGTTCCGAACTTCAAAAAGGAAGATCAAGAGTTGTGCTCCGAATATCAAAATGATGGGATTGAACTTTCCTTGGGAGAGGCGGCGCTAATAAGTGCTTTTAATAGTGGCAATTCTGCGAGAGATATGTTTGAAAATAAAAATGATCAAAAGTGGATTCAAAAAGCGATTGATCAAACAGAATCTTTTAAGGGATTTAAATATGGCGTTGATGATAAGAATGCGGAATTAGTCAACGCTCAAGTTGTGAAAGAAAAAATGATTGCTTATGAAGAAGCGAAAAAGCAGAGAGAATTTCGAGAGAGAATTGATGAGGCAGCCTAGTTTTTTATTCGTAAAAAGTTTTTTGTTTTGTAATCACTTCCAATATTTTTTTCACTTCCTTGATGCTGTCGTCGTTTTTGATGGAAATTGCCAAAACATTCGGATTGATTTTCTTAAGCTCCGAAATATTCTTTTCAATTTTTTCAGAATCAACTAAGTCACATTGGCTTAAAAATAAGTATTCTTTTTTATAAAGAAGTTTTTTGTTGTATTCCCCAAGTTCTTTTCTGATTACTTCATAATCTTTAACAGGGTTTTCAGATTGAGCGGAAATGAGATGAAAAAATATTCTTGTTCGCTCGATGTGTCTCAAAAATTTTATTCCCAAGCCTTTTCCAGCGGAAGCCCCCTCGATCAGTCCCGGAATGTCGGCTAGAATTAATTCATAAAAAGCTCCAAGACTTGGTTCAAGTGTAGTGAAAGAATAATTTGCTACACGGCTTTTTGCATTGGTCAGTTTGTTCAGCAAGCTTGATTTTCCCACATTAGGAAGTCCGATGAGACCAACATCAGCAATCAATTTGAGTTCCAGTCTCAGTCTTAGCTGTCCTCCTCGTCTGCCTTTTTCAAATTGTTTTGGCGTAGTGTTGGAAGGTGAGCGAAAAGAAAAATTACCCCTTCCTCCTTTCCCGCCTCTGCAGATAAGAACTTTCTCGTCAATTTTTGTAATTTCCTTTTTTTGTCCGGTTGTTGTGATGTGAATCACTGTCCCGACGGGAACATTCAAAACAAGATCTTCTCCATTTCTTCCGCCCATTTTTTGCGGGCCGCCTTCATGTCCATTTTCGGCTCGGAAATTTTTTGTTCCTCGAAATCTTGATAGGGCTCCAATATTTGAAACGCCTTGAAGATAGACGGCTCCGCCATTGCCACCATTTCCTCCGGTTGGTCCGAGGCTCATTTTTGTTTTGTTAAAAGTGGCAAGTCCGTCTCCTCCTTTCCCTGAGGAGACATCAATTGTTACATCATCAATAAGCATAAACGGAAAAATTAAAATAGTTAGGAATGAATCATACAATGAAAAATTGATTTTGTAAACCTTTTTGAATAAAAATTGTAAAAAAAATAGCAAACATCTCTTTTTGACAAGGGGTTGACGTGATGGGAAATAACCGTTATTATTATTCTTCGTTATTTTAAGAAGATAAACAACATGAGAATCAGAGAAAAAATTGCTTTGCTGGCGAGTTGTTGCGGGCTGAGAAGACAAGACCGAAACGATTGGTTGGCAATTGGATTGGTCGGTGTTCTTTTTATGGTGGTCGTTTTTGATTTGGGAATGATTTTTTCAGAAAAATATTTCAATCAAGAAAACAGAGAAAATGAGAAAGTTGAAAAAATCACTGAAGACACTTTTTTTGAATCAGCTGAAATTTTTCAAAAAGAAGAACACCAGGTCATTGTTACAGGATGGCAAATTCATCGAGACAATAAACGAGGTTTTGAAATAAAATATCCGGAAAATTGGATTAAGGAAGTTGTTGAAGGAGTACCAAGTTTTGCTTGGGAGCAGAAAATAGTTTTTCGTGAGAATGATCCGAAAAAAACGAAAAAAGAAAAAGGTTTTAATTTGTTTATTTATAACACAAAAAAAACTGGAGCTAGTCCCGAGTGTACGGAACAGAAAGGAAAAATGTCACAAAATATTTTTCCAGAAAACAGAGATTGTTTCAGGAATGAATCTTTTTTGAAAATGAAGAATGAAGAATATGTTTATGAAATTATTCCAGTTTTGCCAGAAGAGCCGATTTTTAAAAATAATCCAAATATTTTAATTACTTGTGATTCCAGGGAGATTATTAATTCGATGCTTGGTTTTAAGGTGGTTAAAATTGAAAGACCAAAACCGAAGCGGAAGCCAGTAATCACTGCTCCGATGCCAGCGTGGTTCAAGACCGTGAATGGCAAAAAGGTTTGTGCCAAAAAAAATGACAAGCCAGGGAAAAGCAAAAAAGACAAAGGCCGTCATCTTGATATGGAATGTTGTCTTGACCCGGATGAATATCCGAATCCTCATTGCACGTATTAACAGTTGTAAATTCTGAACTTAAAAAATAAAATTAACGAAGCCCTTTCTTTTTGAAAGTATTTGGTGTAGGATGAAAAGACTGTCTTCTGATCTTTGTGATTGTGTTGAAATAATCGCTTTTAAATTTTGAAGATATTTTATCAATTATCTATTCTCTATGGAAGAAAAAAACTTCAAATTATTAGTGATTCCTTCAGTGCATAACATGCAACAAGTAAT
>DCVH01000031.1 GCA_002327335.1 Patescibacteria group bacterium UBA2193 | reverse complement strand
GAAATAAAATTTTTCTTTTCCCATTTAATCAAGGCTATTTTTATTCTAGCAATTTTTGCCATTTTTGGTGGTGTTATTTTTCTTGGAAGAGGGTTCTATTTAAAAGAGAGAAATACAGACATAAAAATATCAGTTGAAGGGAAGGCGACGGATGAATTGGAAGTTTCCAAGGGAGATGCTTTGATTGTTCAATTTTCCAGTTCAGTTTTACAAGAAAGTGTTGAAAACAATTTCGAGCTTGATGATGATTTGAAAATTAAAAAAGAATGGAGAGGCAGAAGGACTTTTAGAATTGAGATTGGTGAATATCCCAACCCATCTGAAAAATATCATGTAACAATAAAAAATATTCGAACTAAGTGGTATATTCCGATAACAAAAGAAGTTGACTTCGATTTTTCCGGAGTTTCTTCGCCGGTTATTAAAAATACTGAACCGGAAGATGGACAAGAAGGTGTTACTTATGATTCTTCGATTAAAATTGAACTGGATCGATCAATGGGGGAGGAGTATTTTTTGGAATTCAGGAGCGAACCGAAAATTAGTTTTGACTATGAAATCAGTGATGATCGTTCGATCCTCAAAATTATTCCTCTGGAATTTTTGCAAAAAAATACCAGATATAATGTTGATATTGCCGTTAAGCACAGGGCTTTTGAGAATTTTGAGAAAAAGATTTACAGTGGATCTTTTGTGACACAAAGGCCGGCGGAAATTGTATATAACTTTGACAAAGATGGAAATCCGGTAAAGACTCAAGAAAGAGAAGAGGAAATTCTTCCTCAAATAACCGAGGGAAAATATATTGATATTGATATTTCATCCCAATCATTGTTTATCTTTGAAAATGGTTTTGAGCGGGGAGCTTTTAAAGTTTCAACAGGATTGAAAGGGATGGATACTCCAATTGGAAAGTTTGAAGTAATGGGCAAAGCGACGAGGCCTTGGTCACAGAAATATTCTTTGTATATGCCATGGTTTATTCAATTCACCAATCAAGGGCATGGTATTCACGAATTGCCGGAATGGCCAGGAGGAATCAAGGAGGGCGCGCACCATCTTGGAATTCCAGTTTCGCATGGATGTGTCCGACTCGGAGTGGGTCCTGCCAGAATAGTTTATGATTTTGCTGAAAAGGGAGTGCCGATTGTGATACATAAATAAATTTTCAATTTCCAATTCACAATTTCCAATAAATTTTCAATTAATTAATTGTAAGAAATCCTAGCGTTGTTTATACTTTTGAAATTTTGTTTAATAATTTATTTATTATTGTCATTCCAAATTTAGTTTGCCTGCCTGCCGGTAGGCAGGGAATCCATTAGTCAGATGACATAATTGGTTATTTAAAGTAAAAAAATCATATCAATGTTATTCTCCTAATAGATTCCTGCCGGAGTTTATGCTCGCGAAGGCGGGTGCAGGAACGACAGTTACAAAAGGATTTTATAAAAAATATAAACAACGCTCTGGAATTTAACAATTAATTTTCAAAAATTTGTCTGAAAAAAAGAAAAAAACTTTAGTATTGCTTGATTCGAATGCGTTGGTTCATCGTGCCTATCATGCTTTGCCACCCCTCACCAATAAGGAGGGACAACTTACCAACGCAGTCTATGGCTATGCGTTGACACTTTTTAGCGTTTTAGAAAAAATAAAACCGGAATATATTGTGGCCACTTTCGATTTGGCTGGCCCGACTTTTCGACACGAACAATATGATCAATACAAAGCTACGCGGAAAAAAGCGGATGACGACCTCTATGCCCAAATTCCTCTTGTGAAGGAAATGCTTCAGGCTTTTAATATCCCAATTTATGAAAAAAAAGGTTTTGAGGCTGATGACATTATTGGAACAATTGCTAAGAACGAAAAAATTGATAGTGGAATAGAAAAATTAATTGTGACAGGAGATTTGGACGCACTGCAACTTGTTGATGAAAGCACAAAAATTTTCACCCTTCGCAAAGGAATCACGGACACCGTCATCTATGACATTGAGCGAGTGAAGGATCGCTATAATCTTTCTCCAAGCCAGATTATTGATTACAAGTCTTTGAAAGGAGATGCTTCTGACAATATCCCAGGGGTCAAAGGAATTGGAGACAAGACGACCACAGAGTTGCTGTTGGAATATGAGACATTGGATGGGGTTTATGAAAATCTTGATAAGATTAAAGAATCAGTTCGCAAGAAACTGGAGGCTGACAAAGACAATGCTTATATGAGCTATGAATTGGCGACGATAAACACAAAGGCACCGATTGATTTCAAGCTTAGTGAATGTGAAACAAAAGATTATGACAAAAATAAGTTGGTAGATTTTTTGAGAAAAATGGGATTTCACACCTTGATTAATCGTCATTTCCCGGATCATCAAATCAGTGGTGAGGATTTTGGGAAAAAAGAAGCCGTTGAGATGTCGGAGGTGGAAATTGTCAGAGATCAAAACGGACTTTCAAAAGTTTCAAAACTTTTCAATAACGCTGATAAAATAGGAGTTTCTGTACTTGGAAATGACGAAAATTGCTTCGTTTCAGAAATGCTCGGGATGGGTGCTTCGTTGATGCAGGGCAAAAAAATAAAGCTATTTTTTATTGAAAAAGAATTCGTGAAAGATTGGTTGAAAATTTTTGAAAACAAAAAACCGGAATTCGTTGGCTATAATATGAAAAAAGATTTTCAATTGCTTGGAAAATTTTTGTCGGGAGAGCGTTCTGATTTTTTTGATAAAATATTTGATGTTCAAAT
>DCVH01000043.1 GCA_002327335.1 Patescibacteria group bacterium UBA2193 | reverse complement strand
TCTTCGTGGACAATTGTTCGAGCGATTGGAATGTTCAACCCAAAAAGCTGTGCTACAAAATCTTCCTCAATGTTGATGTATTGGTGGAATAACTCGGATAGTAATTTTCGATCAAATTTTCCATCAGTTCGCATTATTGAAAATTCAAAAAATCCAGCCATGGTTGGGGCAAGGATGAATTGTCTTTTCCCGTCGCTTTCTATGTCCAGGATAACCCCCTTGTCTGCCAAGGAGTTGAGTATTTTCTCCGTTTCTTCTTGGTCTTTTTCCCAACGTTTGGAAGCCTTCTTTATTGTGAAGGGACGAATTGGCAATTTTGAAACCAATTCAGCTTCTTCTGAGGAAAAAATGATTTCCAGTATTTTGTATAATGCTTCCGATTCCGGTGCTCCCTGAGCAAAAGCCTCAAGCCTTTTTTGAAGACTTCTATAGTTATCTTGCGCGATGTGTCCCATTTGTTTTTTTAAATAAAAAATTACCTTTTTAGCCTATAACAATTAGCGGATTTTGCCAAGAATTGACTCGGTTTTTATCTTATTGATGTGATTTTCTAATTATTCTTATGTCTTTTGTTCCAAAGAATATTAATCCGAAAATTATTATTTTTAAAATATAATGGCTGTGAATATCGATAAAATCCCTGGTCAAAGGCGTTATACTTCCAGCGAGCAAATGAGAGATAATTCCAATTGGCAAGGTCAGATACACCCAACTTTTCCTTGGAATATTAAGCTTGATTTTCGAAAATAATTTTGACAATAGGGGGGAGAGGATAAAAATTCCAAGAAACGCGACGACAAAATCAAAAACAGCATATTCGCCAACGCGGAATTGTCTGAAAAATTCTATTGGAATCATTTATTTTTTGTTACTAATCTATTTTTTTATAAGTCATTTTCGGTTAATATTTCTATGCCGTTTTCCTTGAGAATTTTTGTGGTTATTCCATCACCATCAATCAACGTGTCGGAAAAATTTCCATCATAAATTTTTCCACATCCACAAGAAGGACTTTTTGATTTTAGAATGGCAGATTTTATATCAAATTTTTTTGTCAAAGCAAGTGTTTTTAGGGCCCCATTTTTCATGTTTTCAGTCACGTCTACCCCGCTTTTCGTGAAGACTTTTCCATTTTTTATTTCCCGTGGCTCTCTCGGGGTTGATTCTCCTCCCAATTCCTCGGGACACACTGGAATCAGTTGTTCTTTTGTAGACAATTCTATGATTTTTTTGTGAGGTTTGCTTTTGCCGTCATAACGGCATTTTATTCCCAGTAAACATGCACTGCAAAGTTTCATAATTGCCTAAATTAAAAATAAAGCTTGAGTTAAGCTTACTTGAAATATTGAGAAAAGTAAATTTAATTAAATGAAAGTGGGGGAGCGGTTATCAAATGCTCAATGGCTTTTTCAATTTGATTCTCAAGCCGTATTTTCATTGTTTGATTGAGTGCAGAATTGCTTGCTCTAATTTTTCAGGTTCATTTGTGCCTATTCTGTATGTTTTACCATTTTTCATTTTTATTTCAACTGCATCAAAACCGGAAACGTTATAAATCCACATCTTAGGCCAAAACCATACTTTTATTCCCCATCCATAATACCAATGATTCTTTGCGGTTCTGGCGGATGCGATATCGCTAAGCAAAAACTTTTTCCAATAAAGACCATAGCCGAATTTGATTCGCAAGTATTTTTCATCAACAATCACTTGAAGTGACGCAAAGGAAACAAGAACGAATATGATTAATGTCATTATGGCAGTAACAGCAAAATTTGTGCCGGAATAATATGAGGGAGGTTCTGCTTGAGCCGTAATATGGATCCACGTGAAAAGAGCCAGCACCGCCAGCGTAATAACCAACATCAGATAACCAACTTGAGTGTGTTTGTAATTCATGAAATTAAGATTATTATTTAGAGTTGAGTGATTTTTTATTTCGCACAACGTATCGGCATCATCTGAAGTTTTTGCGGAACATAGTGAAGCAAAAATTTGGGTCGAAAGAAATTGACTTTCCTCTGAAATATTAATGTGTCAATTTCTTGAGCCAGATATGAATTGTTAGCTGATGTATTTTTTGTCTTCTTTTTTGTTGGCATAAACTATGTTTATTCTAAAAGAAAATTCAAAACTCCTTAATTGCAATTATGTTTCATTTTAGAAATACTATTGTTGTAATAGGATAAATCCTTACTTTTTAGTAAAAGTTCAACATTTTTACCTATGCTAATTTTCTCTTTTTTTAAAATATTTCTCTTTGGTTCGGGTTCGTGGTGTGTCAGGAGTCCCATTTTAGGCCAATACATATTTCTAACCCAATTTCCTTTTTCATCAATATTACTGTGCACAGGCTCTCTATCTTTCAATAAAAATGTTTTTTCAATTGCAATTTTTCTCGCAATGCCATCAATTTTTTCCGATCTGCTAACAGCTTCCAAATATCTTGCTAAAAATAATTTTTCCAACATAATATTGCCGGCTTTTTGATAAGCAAACAAATCTTTGTATTTTTTCTGAAATTTTCCGTATGCAATTGGAAACATTTTATTTTTTGTTGCCCATTTCAAATCAACAATAAAAAAATCTACAGCTACGCCAACATCAGCAATGCTATCTCTGTCGGGAAGTCCCCATGAACAAGTTGCTAAATATAATTCATCATTTTTCATTTTATTGAGCATAGTTTCTATATATTCGGGCTTTATTAACCAAGTGTCAGAAGCCAACACGATAACATAATCAATATTCTTATATTTTTTTTGAAATGTCTTAATTCCAGTGTCGATTAAATCAGATGCTCCTTGAAAATGCCAACTATTTTTCAATACTACTAAATCATTTTCTAGTCCTTTCTTTGCATACCAACTCTTCTCACCATTGAAGGAGTGAACTATTTTTATATTTTCAAAATGCTTGGATTTTTCCCAAACATTCCTAATGATGTCTATATTTACCATGGCATCATCAACTCTATTGTATGTATAAATTAAAACACCGATATTTTTCATAACTTTTTAAACTTAAATAATTTTTTCTTCCTCCATTGAAAAATATAAAAGAAGAAAAAACTCCTTATTACCCCTCTTTAAATTAATAAAAAAATCAAATTTTCTGTCCCTATTCAAATCACGAAACTCTAAATTATCATTAAAGACAAAAAAATATTTCAGCTAACGTATCGGGATAAAAGAAGTTTTCGGATCGTAGCGGAGAAAATTTGGGAAAATTACGAGCCGAGCAATTTTCCCGATATTCGGTGTTGTCCGACCCGAGCGTAACGAAGTGAAGCGAGAGCGCAGCGTGGCTTGAGTTTTGCTTTAAGAAATATTTTTTATCACTCCGTAGATAGCTGTTTTCTTTTTATTTCTTTTCGCCCACCAAATATCACCATACGACCAATGCCAATATTCCTTCGGATAATTAGATAAACCGGCTTTTTTTAGGGCGGCGAACATCATGCTTCTGTTCTCTTGAATATATTGCGGAAGTTTAGGCTGAAATGATTTTGCGTTTTCCTGATATGTTAACTTCGAACTTTTCATCGGAACTTTTTTGCCATTTTTCAATAATCTTAAATCTATTGCACCACCTGTCATGTGCCCAGAGGCATATTTTCCATTTGACGGAGCAATATATTTTTCAACCTCCTTGATGATTTTATCTTTAGACCAATTGGGATATTTTTTTGAAAAACGTTTCATAAACCACTTTGTAATCTCCTCTTGGACATATTGAGGTCTCCATGCGTCGCCAATAATAAAGGACATGCCCCCTGGGTAATTCTTTCTCGGCGCGCAAAATCATTTCAGCCACAGTTTTTCGCAAATAAGCCGTTTTTTCTATTTTCATTCGCCGCCCGCCCAGGTCTATTTTGATATTTGGACAGAACTTTTTTATATCAACCAGCGACTCATTGCATTCTTTAATATTTATCATAAAAAATATTTCTTAAAGCAAAATTTTGTAACGTATCGGGATATCCGACGTTTCAAGATGCGAAGCGAATTGAAATGTGGCTTTAGCCCTTGCGGATATCGCGTGTTATGTAAAGTGTTAAAAAATTAATCAATGCAATGACCTTTTTTTGTACATTCATCTGATAAATTTTGCTCGCACCAACCCAAAGATTCGCCACGACATTGATATTTTATGTATAACTTTTTTGGTACATCAGAAGCCCAAAGTAGAGCGAGTAAAATAATAATAAGGATAACCCAGAACAAAAATTTACCTTTAAAAATAGATTTCATATTTTTTAACATTTTGTAAAACGTCCAAGAATATCTGAAGTCCTGCACTTTGGTTTCTGTGCACAAAACCTTAATATTTTAACTTTATTTGTTAATCTCATTATACCCTAAATTACAGCAAAACGGAAAAGTGCGGGATTTGGGAGAGAAAAATTTGCCCTCATTTTAATTTTAACTGCGGCAAATTTTTTAAACCAGATATTCTTTGTTAGACGATGTTAAAAATTCTTAAAAATTATTTACAATCTTCTTTGCAGTTACATTTATTCTCACCATTATTAATATCACATTTACTGTCTCCACATTTAGCGCATATGCCCAATCCTGTTGGTGGAGGTGGTAAAGTGCAATCACCATCATAACCACCGGGCCAACCACCGATAGCTTTTAATCCTGAACAACAAGAAATCGGCATGCCAGAAGCACCAATTGTTTCACCTTCCTTGGCGCACTGCAAAGAAGATTGTACATTATTTAAAAAATCATTATTTTTTGTAGGCTTATTTTTGCTAATAATAAAAACGGCAACCATAGCTACTAAAATAATACTTACTAAAGAGAAAATAATGATTTTTTTATTCATAATAAATAATTTTTAAGAATTTTTAATTTCGCACAAC
>DCVH01000033.1 GCA_002327335.1 Patescibacteria group bacterium UBA2193 | reverse complement strand
TTCTGAGCTTGAGGATGAAAACTTAGTGGCAAATCCTTATGAACAAAAGCCACTTTGTCCTTGTAATCTTCCATCACTTTCATAGCGGTGTCGAAAAACATTTTTGAATATGGACACTGAAAATCAGAGAAAACGATAATTTTTGTAGCAGAATCTGGATTTCCAAGAACAGCATCACCCTCTTCCATTTCCGGCTTTTCAAGATATTTTCCAACTGGAATTCCAAGAGCAACAGCATTCAAGACAAATTTTCCATCTTTTTCATTAAAAATAGCTTGAACTTGTGGATCTTTGTAAAACTCTGATTCCAAAAGCTTTTCATCGAAAACAAAAGATGGAACTGTTTTTAGTTCATATTTTTCAACCATTGCATCGCCTTCCTTGGTGTCAGCAATAACTTTTTTAGCTATCAAGGTTGGAAAGTTTTGCTTCAACCATTTGACTACCTCGGTCGGGTCACATTCCGGACAATCCTTCATTCCTTCTTCATCTGGAACCAAAACCATCATTTCGACTGGAGATTCCTCATGTGCAACCCAAGTTTTTCCTCCCAATTCAAAAAGATTTGCATCCCTCAGTGCTCGTTCAGAATAACCCCCTTTTGTAACAAACTGAGAAATATCAACAAAAAGACTTCCGGCGAACAAACCAACCAAAATGATTAGTGCTGAAATCAGATTCTTTATTTTTTTGTCTTTCATTTCTTCGCTTTCCCATTCTTTAATTGTCTTTTTTTCCATTTCATCAACCTCTTCCGAATTTTGTATTTGTGTNNTTTATTTCCGAGTTATTCGAAAAATTTTGCCCCTCTTGATTTTTTTGTTCTTCAACCATTTGTTTAAATATTTAAAATTTATTTCTAATTTCCACAGCTTGGAGCTGGTGCTTCAGGCTCCACCACTGTCGCTTCCTCCCCTTGTTGACCTGTTTCTGAATCCATTAGCAATGCCTCCTGATCTTTTTCCAGATCAAAATCACTCTCAAATCCGCTCAAACGATAATCATCAAAACCTGTCGTGACGATTTTTACTGCCTGAGCTTTTATTACAACACCAACCAAAACTGCGACAACAAAAAGTGCCACTAATTTCAATTTGGTGTTTTCTCTTCCTTCTTCTTGATAACCTTGATCAATATTTGCGTCCCCCTCAATTCCCCCTTCATTGTTTTGAATTTCTTCTTTTTTATTTTCTTCCTGCATCATCTTTTGTTTATAAAGATTATAGGCCAATATTACCACAACCTTCAATCGGCTGCAACCTTGACAAAAGCCATTTTTAAAGCTTTTATAGAGTATTGTCTGATAAGAATTAATTTGCTTGCTAAAAAGGCGGCAACAATCTATACTTCATCTAAATTAACACTAATAAAACCCATGACATTCTATCAACGAAGAGCTTTTATGTTTTTTTTCATTTTACTTTTTATCATTATTGCTCCAACAATAGTTTTCCTTGCTAAAGGCTACCGTTTTGACTTGAAAAACGGAATTTTCGTTTTTAGTGGCTCAATTACCCTCAAAAGTGTTCCGCGAGATATTGAGGTATCCCTAAACAACAAGAAGCAAGACGAGAAAAAAATAAACTACATCAATAATTCCTATACCATCAACGGCCTTCGCCCGGGGAAATACACACTCAAATGTGAAAAAGATGGCTACACTTCTTGGGAAAAAAATATCGAAGTCCATTCCGGCATATCAACAGAATTTTGGAACATCCTCCTCTTCCCAAAAAAAGACAATCAGGAACTTTCAATTCATACCCCAGACAAAGATATTAAACAATTTTTTCTTTCACCAAGAGATGAAAAAGAGGTAGTTTTCTTTTCCGAAAACGAAGGGAAAAGAGAAGTCTATCTGCTCAACACCAAAACCAATGAGACTGAAAAAATATTTGAAACAGAAGAATTTTTCTTTCTTGATCCAGCGGAAGAAGAGAATGTTGAATGGAGCAGTGACAATAAACATATTTTTATTCCTTTTCGAAATAATGAAAATATAAAAACATACATAATCGCAAAAATCAGAAAGGAACAAATTGAAGACCCAATAAATCTCAATGAAATTTTCAATGGAAAAGAGACTGATGCTGTTGCAAAAACCGCAACAATTTCAACGAAAAAAACCCCCGATGAAATCAAGCATGATGTATCATTCAAAAAGGTTCGCTGGATGTTTGATAAAACAGATGAACTTGTCGTCTTAACTGAAAACAACGAACTTTACTATCTGAACTTTAATAATCCCGAGGGAAAGATTCTTATTGACCAACAAATCAGCAGTTTCAACTTCGCCGGCAATCGAATCTACTATGCTCAACTTCCAAACAATATTGTCTGGGAAATTAAAAATAATAATATTGAAACAAAACGTCAGATAACAAGCCAATCCTTTCCATCCGAAGGAGGATCGACAGAACTTACTGTTTATGACGAACATCGTCTCACAATTAAAAACGAAAACAAT
Source organism: Patescibacteria group bacterium UBA2193 (assembly GCA_002327335.1). GTDB lineage: Bacteria > Patescibacteriota > Minisyncoccia > Moranbacterales > DUUL01 > UBA2193. The sequence goes on along the minus strand of DCVH01000033.1, from coordinate 8,021 downwards.
GGCAACCTCTTCATTTTTAACGAAGAAAAAGAAAAAAATGAGATTATTACAAAAAACATAACCAGTGACACCAAGGGCGTGCAATTTTCAGATGATGGGAAAAAACTTCTCTATTGGACCGACACAGAAATTTGGTTTTTGATGTTAAGAGATTGGGACGTTCAACCTGTTCGCAAAAAAGGAGATCACGAGCTTGTCACCAGATTTTCGGTGCCACTCAAAAATGTTCAATGGATGAACAGCTATGAAAATATAATTTTTTCTGCCGGCAACAAAATCAAATCTGCTGAAATAGATATTCGAGATCACATTAATATCGTTGACATCATGGAATCACCAAGAGATTTTGAGAATCGAGATTTTTTCTACAATAAAGGAAGTCAAACACTTTTTTTCAGAAATCAAGAAAATGAAATTAATATACTTAAATCGATTGTCATAATAGACTCTCTGGGACTCTTTGGTCTTGGCAATTAAACTCTTAACGTGTTAAATTCCAGAGAGTTGTTTACATTTTTTATAAAATCCTTTTGTGACTGTCATTCCTGCGAAGACAGGAATCTATTAGGAGAATAACATTGATATGATTTTTTTACTTTAAATAACCAATTATGTCATCTGACTAATGGATTCCAAACTAAATTTGGAATGACAATAATAAATTATTAAACAAAATTTCAAAAGTATAAACAACGCTAGGATTTCTTGCACTTGATAACAAAAATCCCCCCAATCGCATCGGGGGGATTTTTTATTGAAAGATAAATTTATCTTACTTGATAACCGCTAAAACATCCTCTGCCTTCAAGATCAGAAACTCTTTTTTGTCTATTTCGATTTCTGTCCCGCTATATTTGGCAAAAATAACCAAAGAATCTTTTTTGATATTTTCATTAATTTTTTTACTATCACCAATAGCAACAACTCTTCCTTCTTGCGGTTTCTCCTCGCTGACTGTGTCGGGAAGAACAATTCCGCTCTCTGTCATTTTTTCTTGTGCAATAACTTCAACTAAAACATTTGCTCCTAGTGGTTGTATTTTTTTCATTTTTTTGATTGTCCTGCTGAAATGACCTTTGTCGTTTTTCAGTTAGGAAAAATTAATTATTATTTTTATCACGTCATCCGCAAATGATTGCGATTGGCAGACAAGGTGCCTGACTGCTAAAATAATACCAACGACCCCTTCTCTTGTCAACTTCCCCATCATTCCTTTTCGCTCCCCGGACGATGCTCCCCCGCCAATTGCCCGCAAGCACCTTTGATATCACGGCCAAACCTGAATCTCTCGGCGAATTCGATTCCCCCTTTTTGCAAAATATTTTTAAATTTCTCAACCCGTTCTTTTTCGGATTTTATCAAAATCACATCGCCTTTGCCTTTTTTTTCATATTCATTATATTCGATCAAATTCACCATGTAATATTGTTTTTTCTTCATCAGCCCCACGAGCTCTTGCGCTTGATTCTCGCTGTCATTCACGTCTTGGAAAAGAGAATATTCAAGCATCACTTTTCTGTTTGTTTTTTCTATATAATAGTCAATTGCCTTTATCAATTCTTCAACTGGATATTGATCGCAAACCTTCACAAGTTTTTTCCGAGATTCATTCGCTGGAGCATGCAAAGAAACAGCCAAGTTAAATTGCTTCCCTTCATCAGCAAATCTTTTAATTTCCGGGATTATTCCAACCGTAGAAATGGAAATTTTTCGTGCAGCTATTTCAAATCCCTCTTTTGAGTTAATAAAATTAGCCGCTTTCATCACATTTTCATAATTCAAAAATGGTTCTCCCATCCCCATAAAAACAACATTAGTCACTCTTTCATCTCCAAATTCATTTTTCAAAATTCTGGCAAAAATTAAAACCTGCTCGATAATTTCCCAATATTCAAGATTCCGAATAAAACCATTTTTTCCAGTTGCACAAAAAGCGCACCCCAAAGGACAACCAGCCTGAGAAGAAACACAAACGGTATTTCTTTTTTCACTTTTCATTAAAACCGTTTCAATCGCAACTCCATCATCCAGTCTTATCAACGCTTTGGCAGATTTCTTGTCTTTGGCCCATAATATTTCTAAATCTATCTTTAAGGATAAATTTTCTTTCAATTTTTCTCGAGTTTCTTTTGAAAAGATTGTAGCTTCATCCCAAGTCTCATTCAAATCTTGAAAAATAAATTTCAAGGCCTGTTTTTTTCGAAAAGCCGGTTCGTTTTCCAATATTTTATCTAATTTTTCTAAATTCATTTTATAAACTTAAATCTCAAAAACAACAAAATCTCCTTCTTCTGGCGCGTAGATAGGCAAAGATTTATCACCATATTCAGCGAGTTCGGAATAAGCACCCTCCCAATCGATTGGACCCTTTGGGTCATCTTTTGCATATTCAGTCGAATTGTAATGAGGGATAAATTTAATCGGGAGCATTCCAATCCCATCCAAGCATTCGCGCCAATCGCAAGTCCAAAAATGTTTTACCAAAGCATTTGACCCCGCTGAGCTAGTTGCCACAACTTTATCCTTCCAAATATTTGGCACATCAAATTGCTTCAACCAATATTGAAGTAGGTGATCGTCTCCTCCTTGAATGAATAAGACGTCGCAGTTTTTTAGTTGATCAACAAATTTGTTCGGAAAAGCCAACTCGAAAGTTGGTCTAATTTTTTCATCTATATTTTCAATAAACCCTTTTTTGTATTTTTCAAATTTTTCTTCCCAGTCTTCTCTTTTTTGCGCAAAAAAACAAAAAAGGATTTTGGGATCATCTCCTGTTTCCTTAAAAACTTCACCAAAAAATTTCGGCGCTTTTTCTGGATGGCTCGACATCCCTTTTTATAAATTAAATTGTATTGTACTCAGTATAGTTCAAAAAAAGTTAAACGTCTATTTTAAAAAAATAAATCGCCCATTGACAAGGCGATTTTTTATGTGGACCAGACAGGACTTGAACCCGCTACCTCCTCAGTGCAAATGAGGCGCTCTACCAGGTGAGCTACTGGCCCATAATAGGCAAAAAATAATTTGAATAAACACAATCCCTGTGGGCGATCCAGGACTTGAACCTGGGACCTCAACATTATCAGTGTTGCGCTCTAACCACCTGAGCTAATCGCCCTTTTCTAGTTTATAGCTTCTAGCAAATAGCTTATAGGTCTCATTCTCTCTATAAACAAAAACTGCTTTGAAACAAAGCTGAAAACAACAAAATGAATTATAACAAAAAATAATATTTTGTCCAGACTAAGCTTTTAAGTTGAATATTTTTTATTTATTTGAAACTTTTTTATATACCTTTAATGTTTCTTCAGCGCAATTGTTCCAAGAAAATTTTCTTGACTGAACAAAGCCATCATTGATCATCATCTCTCTTTTTTCAACATCTCCAACCAATTCTTCCATTTTTTCAGCTATCTCTTTTACATCAAGTGGATTAACAAAGACTGCCGAGTCAGAAGCAATCTCTCGCAATGTTTTCAAATCAGAAACAAGACAAGGAGTTTTGTTCGCCATTGCTTCCAGCACCGTCACGCCAAACCCTTCATAGAGAGACGGCATCACAAAAAGCTCTGCGCGCTTGAAAAGAACTCTGAGATCATCCCCTTCAACATAGCCAAGAAATTTCACATCTTTCTCCAGCCCCAAATCTTTTGTTGTCTGAGAATAAACGTCACTTAACCAACCGCTCTTCCCTCCAAGCACAAGCTGATATTTTTCTTGAGAACCTTTTTTTCTCAAATTTTCCTTGAACATGGCAAACGCTTCAAGAAGACGCGTAATATTTTTTATCGGCTCAATTGTTCCGATGAAAAGAAGGTATCTGCCAACTATGCCAAACTTCTCTTTGACTTGGTCACTGGCATCATTCATGTTGTTATCAGAAAAAAATCGCTCATCAACCCCATTATAGATAACGTTTACTTTTTCATCAGAAACCTTAAAAATTTCTTTCAGATCATCTTTTGTATTCTCCGAAACAGCGATAATTTGATCTGCTCTTTTTGCCATCGCCTGACGATTATATTTTGCTCTTGCTTTATAGACTGCTGGAAAAAGTTCTGGCTGTTTGTAAACCGCCAAATCCTGAAAAGTACAAATCACCTTTCCTCGATATCCAACTGGGACTCTGGCATCCGGAGAAGTGATATGCAAAAGATCAAGATTGTTGTTCGCCACCGTTGCCAAACCAAGAATTTCACTATAGGCACCTGGCAAATATTTCTTGTAATCGGACCACGGAAAATATTTTATCTCAACATTCCCCTGAGAAAACTTTTTAACATCTTTTTCTCGAACTCGATAATCGAAAAACAGCACGTATTCATTTTCCTTATCAATTTTCAAAAGATGCTTGATAAGCTGATAAGTATAATGTCCCACGCCAATAGCAGGGTTTTTCTCAGGATTCAATATCGATCTCGCGTCTATTCCTATTTTCATATGTTTATTGTTACTTTTCTATATTCTACCAAATATCAGTTTTTTTAGCAATTTTTCCCTTCCTATTTTCTAAATACGTCATTCGCTTGATAAATTATTTCTTTGTGGTAACATTTCATAAAATAAGGCACTGTTCTTTAAAACCCAAAAAGAGAGGATCGGCTATGTTTCAAAAAATGTTATCTAGAGTTATTGGCCCCTTTTGTCTCCTTGTTGTTATTATTTCTTTTTTCTTAATCAAGGGAGGGTTTATGGGCGCAGGACTTTGGTTGTTATTGCAAGGTGCTTTTTTGGGGGTTCTCACATTAATAGCGATGGCATCAAATTCTCCTCCTCGCAAAACAGCAACTCCTTCTCCAGCTAATCTCCGATTTGTCGAATTCTGGGAACTCTTCGACAACATTTCAAAATATCACAAACTTTAATAAAAAAAAGGGGGGTCAAATAGCTACAATTTTCCTTTTTATTTCAATCTTTTGGGTGGCAAAACAATGAATTTTTGTCGCCCCCCCACTCCCCGCCAGGTCAAATCACCCGGCGGGCTTTCTTTTTTACACACAATCCAGTAAAATGAATATGTAATTATTTTCCCATATATGAAAATCCAAATACTAAATAAACTCACCAGTAATGTTTTCAATATTCTCCGCAAAGCCGGTTATCTTCGAATTATTGATTATAAAACAAAAAAAGAAAGTTTCACCAGGAAAATTTCAACCGGCCACTACCCCCGCTTCCACATTTATACGCAAGAAAATCAAGAACAGATCACCATCGATATTCATCTTGATCAAAATGAAAATCGTTATGAAGGACAAACCGCTCACAATGCCGATTATGACAGCGACCAAGTCAAAAATGAACTTCAAAGAATTTTTGAAATCTTCAAAGGATACCTTCAAACGGAAAACGCGGAAGATACTCCGATTAAAAACAAACCAGCTCCTCAAAAGAAAAGCTGGTTTCAAAGATTTTTGGAATTTTAAAAACATAACAAGCCTTCATTAAAAAAGAACGATTCAAAACGTTCTTTTTTAGAAACTATTTCTTGGATTTCAACTAAAAATTAATAACTAATAATTAAAAATTAGTTTACCAACTTCCTCCGCCTCCGCCACCTCCTCCTCCACCGGAAAATCCACCGCCACCGGAAAATCCTGAGGAAGAACTGGAAGGAGGAGAGAACGAACTAGAAATTTGAGAAGAAAAACTATTTGCAAATGAATTAAGCACTGAAACATTGAAAGTGTTTATGCCATCAGCTCCATGATACCACGCCGGTGTTTCTTTCAGTATTCCATCAAATGCCTTTGACCACTTATTTGCCAAACCAAACACCATCGCATAAGGCAAAAATTTCTCGAAAAGATTTTCATCTTCTTGAAATTTTATTCTGTATCTCTCGGCCGTATTAATATACTCCCCGAACCCTTTAGCATGCCAAAGAGCCTCTGCTCCTTTTGTGGTTTTCTTCGACATGATGAGCGAAAAAATGAAAACGATTATATCTGAAATAATCGCCCCAAAAATAAAATCTAATCTGCTCAAAAAAATTCCAGCCACAAAAACAAAGAAACCAAAGGTAATGAATATCGCCAAATAAGTGCCACCTTTATTCCAAATTTCATTAAAAAAATATCCTTTTTTCTTTATCTGTTTTTTAACTTTTTTTTGCAATTTGGTAGTCATGGCATAGAGCTTGTTGCTTTTTGACAAATCAACCACGCTTTTCCCAAAAGGAAAAAGTGAAGCCAGTATTTCCTCCTGATGCTCTGACAGGTTGACGATATTTCGATCTTCTTTTTCTGAAAGAGCTGCTTTCAAAAGTTCATTTTGATATTCATAAAAATTTTTCTTATCATCCATTTTTTTGAGCCTAATTTCATATTTTTTGCCCAAAAATTTTTTAGACTCAATAATTTCAATAAATCCTTTTACCGCCAAATCAATAATATCAGCAGCAATCATTTTTGAATCATATTTTTCTTTTAGTAAATAACCCATCTCCCCGGGAGTTAAATCATCCGGTGGATCATATTGAACAATAATCGTTTTGTTTAAATCGATTTCTTTTCCCTTCTTCCACCAAAACCAAAACATGGCCACAAAAACAACAACTGGCATCAGAAAGCCAAAATTATCAACAATAAACCAACCAATAATTGTCGCCACTGATGGCTTTTGCACGTCATCTGATAGCAAGGAAACTGCCACAGTCAAGCCCTCTCGAGGACTCAAGGTGTTATTAGTCGAAACAAGCACTTGATTTGAATTGAGGAATTTCCCACTACAATCCTGCTCTTTTGAGCCAAAAGGCCCCGTATAACAGGCAAAGTTCTTTTCATAATCTCGCAAGTCAACATTCTCCGGGAAAGTTATTTTAACCGTAGCTTTTTTTATTGAAGTGTCCCATTCTGTTCCAATCGGATTCCAAAAAAATTCAGAGTGATCGTCAAGGAATCTAAAACCATTTTCTATTCGATATCGTATTACATATTCCTCAAACCCACTTATTGTTTTTTCTGGATCGCCAACTTTGATCATGAAATTTCCGTTCTTTTTTCCCTTTTCTGCAATGTTATGAGCAACTCCATTTTTGTCCATAACTGAAATTAATTTAAATCTAAAATTGTGTTGGAAGCCACTATCATCTTTGTATTTTATCGGAATATATCGAAAAATTCCATGCCTTGGTTCAAGGAAAAAGGCGGTTATTTTTTCCTCAACATCAAAACTGCTATCCTCATTAATAACAATGTCGACGTCATAGTTTTCAATAACATAACCACCCAAGCTTTGTGTTTGAGCGCTTGCATTACCAGTTGAAAAAGTTAAACAAAAAAACACAACGATTGCTCCCAATAATTTGGAAAAAATATTTTTCATATTTTTTAAAAAAATAATAACTAGTACTTATTTTATACCAACTATTCAATTTCCCCCATTTTTTGAAGATCAATAAGTTTTCGATAGACCCCACCTTCATTTCGAGCCAATTCAAAATGACTGCCAACTTCAATGACCCGTCCTTTTTCCAAAACAACAATTTTATCCGCTCGCTGAACAGTGCTCAGGCGATGTGCCACAATAATCACTGTTCGATTTTTACTGACTTTTTCCAACGCTTCCTGAATATACCTCTCGCTCTGAGAATCAAGATTGCTTGTTGCTTCATCAAAAATCAAAATTTTGGGATTAGCCAAAACTGCCCGAGCAATTCCAATTCGTTGTCTTTGCCCTCCTGACAAACGCACTCCTCTCTCTCCCACAATTGTTTTGTATTTATTGGGCAATAACTCAACAAATTCTTCTGCATTGGCAATCCGAGCCGCCGCCTTAATTTCTCTCAATGAGGCTTCCGGCTTTGCATAAGAAATATTTTCCGCAATAGTTGAGTTGAAAATTTCGACTTCCTGGGGAACAATTGAAATAAATTTTCTAAACGCATAAATATCATATTTTTTCAAATCAACCCCATCCAAAAGAATTTCTCCCTCACTTGGATCATAGTGCCGATAAATCAATCTCGCTAGTGTTGTTTTCCCTCCGCCTGACGGACCAACTAGGGCGGTTACACATCC
>DCVH01000073.1 GCA_002327335.1 Patescibacteria group bacterium UBA2193 | reverse complement strand
GCTGTTCTTGATCGAAAAATTGCAGCACACGACAGAAGATAATAATTCCACATTCGGCGAAACCTCTCATCATAATCTCCTTTAATTTCATCCCAGCTTTCATTGAAATTTTTGTACCACTCCATCAAGGTCAAATCATAATCAGGACCAAAATTGTGCCAATCCTCCAACCTCAAAAGCTTATCAGCTGCCCCAGCTATTTGATGAACTGATGGCAAAGCTCCTCCCGGAAATATATATTTATTGAGCCAAGGGTCTCCTGCAATGCCCCCAGTCTCCCTTCTTCCAATTGTGTGCAAAAGAGTGATCCCGTTTTCCTCCAAGCAACGATCAATCATTTCAAAATAGGCTTTATAGTTTTTATAACCAACATGTTCGAACATTCCGATCGAAAGAATTCGATCGAATTTTTCATCCATGTCCCGATAGTCTTGAAGCCTTATTTCAACATCAAGCCCCTTGCAACGCTCTTCGGCGAGTTTTTTCTGCTCTTTTGAAATCGTAATCCCAACAATTTTAACTCCATATTTTTCCGCAGCAAATTTTGAAAAGCTTCCCCAGCCACAACCAATATCCAAAACTTTCAATCCTGGCTTTAATTTTAATTTTTTACAAATCAAATCCAATTTCGCCTCCTGTGCCTCATCAAGATTTTTTGTATTCTTCCAATATCCACAACTATAACACATATTCTTATCAAGCATTCTTTTGTAAAGTTCATTTCCGACATCATAGTGTTGTTCACCAACAATCTTTGACCGTGTTTTATTTTGCATATTTAAAGTCTTCGCTTTCACAACATTCCAAACAACGTCCGCGGACACTCGAACTTTTTTATTTATTCTCGCTCTTAAAATTCGATCAATCATTTGATCAATCGCCTCACACTCCCACCAGCCGTCCATATACGATTCTCCAAGCGCCAATGACCCACCAGACAAAATTCGTTGAAAAAGTTTCTCGTTCTTCACTTGAATATCCCAAGGCCTGATTCCATTGATTTCAATGTCAGCAACCTTAAGAATTTTTTTCGCAACATCTTTCATTATTAAAAAATAATTAATTAATAAACTTCAAACAAAAGAACTTTTTTAAATATAATATCATTTTCTTAAATAATATCAATTGATAGCTCCTAGCAAACCGTTCATTTTATTTATGAAAAATATTATCATAACATCTCAAGAAGAGCAAAAAGGTTTACGCTAACGTAAACCTCCCTCAATAAAATCTCGGGGAAAACATCCAAAGAATCTTATTTCTTAGCATTCCTGATTTCTTTTAAAATCGGTGCAACTTTGTTTACCACTAATTCATGCGGTTGCCCGATGATTTCCATGATGAATCGATCAAACATATCAACTCGATATTTAAATTCCTTAAATGTCATCAAGGAATAATTAATTTCTCTTCCCATTTCCGCTGTTAATTCTTCGAGTAAATGTTTCATTTTTGCACGAGAAAGATCATCAACCACAATCAAAAGATCGGTTTTGGATTTTGCGTGATTAATAAAAATTCCAGAAATAAGAGCGAGCTTAACATCTCCAAGACCGCTCACCTTGGTCAAACTTTCACATTGCGGATAGACATTTGATTTAACCACAAGGTCTTTGAGCTCTTCATAAAAAGAAAACTTTTTATTCAAATAATAGACATTGGTTTTCTTTTTCGACACAGCAATTAGAAATTTTGCCTTAACAAGTTGTTGTAAAAGTTGGCCTACCTCTTTCGCATTAAGTTTGTTGATGCCGGCAACATCCTTGGATGAATATTGCTGAGCACCATTCAAAATGAAAAATTTAATAAGTCTCCAACGAACTCTCGAACCAAAAAGAGATTCCAATTCACCTTTCATATTTTTATAAAGTTATTATTAATAATTTTTCTTGTTTCACTATCAAACTCTTATCGCCTTAATATGACGAATTGAGGCTTTTCTCGTTTTGGTATTAAATAATACACCAATTAAATCAATTCGCCAAGTTTTTCCAATAAAATCGTTATCTCTCAGGAAAACATTCGCTGCTTTCTCAATTTTTTGAAGCTTGTCAGGGTTGACATTTTCTCCCGGAACCCAAGCTTTCTCATCGCCCTTTCTTGTTTTTACTTCCGCGAAAACAATATTCCCCTTGGGGTCCTTCGCAATAATATCAATTTCCCCGATTCGATAACCTTTGTGATTGAAATAATTCACATCCAAAATTTCATATCCCATGGCAATCAAATAATTCGCCGCCAAAATCTCTCCGTTTTTCCCAATATTTTTCAAATTTTAAAAACTTACTATTTTATAGATGCCATCATTTGAGTGTCGACACTCGAAAAAGTTTTTTAAAAAATTCACTCAAACCCATTCATCCCTCATATTATTCAAATTTTTCAAACCCCGCTGAGATATCAAGCAAGTTTTGTTCATCCCACCACTTTGAAATCAACTGCATCCCCACCGGAAGTTGCACGCCATTCTCTTCTGCCATTCCCGCTGGAATTGAAATTCCTGGCAACATCGCAACATTAACCGGCACAGTATAGATGTCCGCTAAATACATTTCCAAAGGATTGTCACTTTTTTCTCCAAACTTGAAAGGCAAAGTCGGGGTAGTTGGAGTTAAAATAACATCAACTTGATCAAAAACTTTTTTGAATTCATGTTTAATAAGTTCTCGAACTTTTTGCGCTTTTTTGTAATAAGCATCCGAATAACCCGCCGACAAAGCATGTGTTCCAAGAATAATCCTTCTTTTCACTTCTGGTCCAAAACCAAGTTCTCGAGAATTCAAATAAACATCCAGGATATTTTTACTCTTGGAATTTTCAAGATTTGCTTCGCTTAACCCAAATTTAATTCCATCATATTTTGCGAAGTTAGAACTAACCTCCGACATTACCATTAAATAATAAACTGCTAATGTGTTTTTAATGTGAGGTATATCAATTTGAATAATTTCTGCTCCCTGACCCTTTGCCCACTCAATGCGCTCTTCAATGTTTTTCTTAATTTTTCCATCAAGACCTTCCTCAAAAAGACTTGGCATGATTCCAATTTTTTTTCCTTTGAGATTTGGCTTGAGATTTTCATAAAAAGAATCCCTTCCTTTTTGAACCGTGGTGTTGTCATGAATATCTTTTCCAGAAATTGCATCAAGCACAATCGCCGCATCTTCAACCGTTTTTGCAAACGGCCCAATTTGATCATAACTTGAAGCCATTGCCATTAGGCCATAACGAGAAACTCTTCCATATGTTGGCTTCAACCCGACAATTCCACAAAAAGCTGCCGGCTGTCGAATTGAACCACCTGTGTCAGATCCCAAAGCCCAAGAAACCATATCCGAGGCAACAGCAACTGCTGAACCGCCAGAACTTCCTCCTGGAACACGATCAACATCAAAAGGATTTTTTGTTTTTTGAAAAGCAGAATTTTCCGTTGAAGAGCCCATCGCAAATTCATCCATATTGGTTTTCCCAACAAAAACTGCACCCGCCTTTTTAATTTTTTTTACGACAGTTGCGTTATAGGGTGCTTCGTATTTTTCAATAATTTTTGAGGCAGAGGTTGTAATTTTATCCTGAACGCAAATATTATCCTTAATTGCATATGGAATTCCTTCAAGCATTCCAATTTTTTCTCCTCTAGCAATTTTTTCATCAACTTTCTTCGCATTTTTTATTGCAGACTCTTTAAAAACTTTCAGGAAAGCACCAAACTCACCATTTTTATTCTCAATTTCAATCAAAGAATTTTTCACTAATTCTTCAGAAGAAATTTCCCTGTTGACTAATTTTTCATGTAATTCTTTTATCATTTTTCAAAAAGTTATTTTATTTAGTAGCTACTACCACATAATATGGTTTTTCAGAATTTTTTAATTTTATTTCTTTAGTTTCAATTTTTAAAAACCCAGTGCTTTTTAATTCTTGAAGCAACAAATCCTGAGCTTTTTCTCCATCTTTAATTTTTATAACAGGCAATACTTTCTCTTCCAATTCTATAATATCAAAACTATCAATCCAATAAAGCGATGATAACTCCAAGAAACCCGCATTCCCGAAATGACCAACAACAAACTTTTTCCCAGACTTCAAAACTCTGAAAGCTTCCTGGCATATTTTCCCAAAATTCGTATAAAACACTAATTCAATAGCAACAACACCATCACAACCTTCTTCTCTAATCGGCAATTTCTCAGCATCCCCCTGAATAAGCATTTTTCCATCTGTTTTTTCTGAACCATTTTCTTTTTTGACATGTTCAGACAAATCAATATTAATAACATTCTCTACAACATCAGCAATACCATAATCTCTCATTCCTCCACCTAAATTAAGAATTTCCTTCTCCCCTCTAAAAATTTCAGGAATTAACTTCTCTAACTCTCCCAATGGTTGCCCGAGATTATGCTCCGGAGTATCTTTAAAATATCTTTCATCCTTATCCCATTCCTTATATTCCATCCCTCCTAAAAAATTAAATACTTTTCTATCGTGGTCATCGGGACTAAGTTCGTAATGGTGAATTTTTGCTCCCACAATATCATCAACCCCATAATATAAATTTGTCAAAACTGCTCCGTCTCTAACTCTGAAAGAGCTACTACTATTAATATCGAAATTATCAAGAAAATCAGGATTACCTTCAGGCAAATATTTTTTTCTAAACTCTTCATACTCATCTCTTGAATAAACACCAAAAACCTTTTCTCTGATTTTTTCTGGATCTTTTGAATAAGAATTTTCAGCTAAAAAATGAAAAGAGTCATTCAGCACTTTCAGCGGCCTATTTTTAGTCTTAAGATCTTCCTCTAATCGCCTCTTTCTTGTTTCATTCAGACTAAAAATATTATCCAGAAAATCAACTATTACGACTTTCTGTTCTTCCCCCGACAACTCTTTGATATCTTCAATAAATACTTCTTTTTTCTTGTCTAAAAATTTGATTAAAACATTAGTCCTAAAATCATCATTGTAATATTTAGCAGTTTCAATAGAATTATCAGCCTCAGTCATTTCTGCAAATTTATCAATATTTTTAGCTAATCTCTCCAAACCATCCAAGTTTCTCACTAGAAGAACTCCTTCAAAAAAATTCCTCATCGAGAAAATGCCCATTCCAAGATGCCTTTGGGTTTCAGGAAAAACTTTTACCAAATTCAAAAAATCAAACAGGGTCCCTTCTTTCAATTTTTCCATTCCCTTTATCTTGAAATTCTCCTCCCTATTCTCTGATATCCTTAACACCTCTTCTGCACTATCAATCAACTTAAGGACTTTTTGATTTTCTGCATATTCCTTTCTTTTTTCTTCAAAAAACATTCTCACTTCCCCTTCTTTGTCTTTTCTCTCCTTTTCTTTTGATGCCCAATAATCCTTCCCGCTGCTTTTTACAATATCCTTCTTCTCCAAGTCTTCTAGGTTAATCACTGGATCAGAGTCAGATTTCTCCAAGCTCTCCAACTCAATTATTGGATCAGATTTGTCTGTCTTTTTATCTCCCTTTTTCAGTAATTTATTTAAAATTTTTTCCATTTCATCTTATTCTTACAAAACAGCCTTAACTTTCAAATAATCATCCTGTCTTCCAGGAAAATTTTTCTTAATAAGCTCATTGGTTTCTTCGCTCGCCAAGTTCACCTCATCGTCACGCAAATTATTTTCCGTCAATTCATAGTGGTCAAACGGCTCAACATCGCTCACATCAATATCATTAATATCCTTGAAATTATCCAGAATCAAAGCCAGCTCTCGAGCAAATTCTTCTTGCTCTTGTTCATTTATTTGAATTCTCGCCAATCCAGCGGTTTTCTCCACCTGTTCCTTCGAAATCACTTTTTCTGACATTTTATATGTTTTAATCTTATTATAGACATTAAAGTATTATTTATGTTCTCGTAAACATTCCCTGTTAATTGTCATTCCTGCGAAGGCAGGAATCTATTAGGAGAATAGTTTTTATTTATTTTTTTACTTTAAATAAGCAATTAGATGTTATCTGACTAATGGATTCCGCACTAAATGCGGAATGACAATATTAAAATTAATTATTTCAAATTTACAAAACAATTATTTTAACATTTTCAAAAACTCCTCCTCGTCCAAAATCCTCACTCCCAACTTTTGAGCTTTTTCATATTTACTTCCCGGGTCATCGCCAACCAAAACAAAATCAGTTTTCTTGCTCACCGAAGAAGAAATATCGCCCCCTTCTTTTCTTATTAAATCTTTTGCTTCGTCTCTTGTCAAATTTGGAAGTGCTCCGGTCAGAACAAACGTCTTATTTTCAAACTTGCCTCCAGTTTCTGATGCCTTTTTTTCTTCAATTTTTTCAAATGAAACGCCCAATGCCGAAAGCTCCTTCAAGGATTCCACGTTTTCCGCTTCCTTAAACCAGCTGATCACACTAACAGACATCTTGTCTCCAAATCCCTTAATTTGATCCAAATCTTCTTTCAAAATTTTTCCAAAAAGATTCAATAAATCTAGAGGGCTGTTTATTTCGATTCTATTACTTTTCGCAATTTTTCCAATAACAGATTCGGGATTTTCCAATTGTTTTTTAACCAAAATCGCTCCTTCCTCGCCAAGATGTCGAATTCCCAAAGCATAAAGAAATTTTTCAAAAGCAATTTTCTTACTTTCCTCAATCGCCTTGATGAGATTTTCCGCTGACTTTTCAGCAAATCTTTCAAGCGGTTCCAAGTCCCCCTGCTTAAGTTGAAAAATATCTGAAATCTTGGAAACTAGCCCTTCATTCATCAACTGCTCAACAATTTTTTCCCCAAACCCTTCAATATTAAAACCTTTTTTTGAAACAAAATGAATAATATTTTCCCGGTCAATCGCAAAACAATTTTTATTCAAACAAAAATGTGCCGAGCTGAATCCTTTTTTCTTGTCCTCAATTTTTTCTCGTCGAACTTCCCCGCCACAAATCGGACAAGTTTTCGGCATTTCAAATTTCTTTTCTTTTCCAGTTCGAAGTTTTTTCACCACCTCAACCACTTCCGGAATCACGTCGCCCGCTTTGTGAATAATGACGGTGTCACCAATTCGAATATCTTTTTTATTAATCTCATCTTCATTGTGAAGTGTCGCTTTTGAAACCACCGAACCGGCAACTCGAACCGGTCGCAATTCTGCCACCGGAGTCAGTGCCCCCGTTCTTCCAATTTGAACTCGAATTCCCTCAACAATTGTTGTGACTTTTTCCGGTTGAAATTTCCAAGCAATAGAAAATCGAGGTGATTTCCCCGTGTATCCGAGTTCTCTTTGCAATTCTTTCGAATTTATCTTAACTACCAAACCATCAATTCCATAGATTTGTTTCGTTTTTTCTTTTTCCCATTTTGAATAATATTCTTTAATTTCCTCAAGCTTATTAAAATGTTGATGTTTTTGATTCACTTTAAACCCAAGTTTTTCCAGCAATTCCAATTCTCCCGTTTGGGTTTTTGGCATCCGACTTTCATCGCTCATCCAATTAATTTCATAGAAGAAAGAATCTAGTTTTCTTGAAGCCGCCACTTTTGGATCAAGCTGTCTCATCGAACCGGCTCCGGCATTTCGCGAATTAGCAAATTCCGGCAGTCCCTGCTCCTTGCGTTCTTCGTTAATTCTGGCCAGTTCCCCTGACGGAAGCCAACATTCACCAACCACGGTAACATCCAAATCCTCTTCCAATTTCAACGGAACACTTCGAATGGTCTTGATGTTTTCCGTCACTTTTTCTCCGATTTTTCCATCGCCTCTGGTTGCACCGGTTTTCAATAGTCCTTTTTCATAATCAAGAACGATTTTTAATCCATCAATCTTAAGTTCCACGGTATAATCAAAATCAGCCTTAACTTCTTTTTTCTCCAAAATCCTGCGATTTCGATCTTCCCATTCTTGCATTTCCTCAAAAGAAAAAGCGTCATCGAGTGACCATTGCCGTTTTCGATGTTTCACTTTCTCAAATTTATCAAGCGGTTTTCCTCCAATTCTCTGGGTTGGCGAATCAGCCGTTTTCAATTCCGGATATTCTTTTTCAATTTCTCGCAGTTCTGCCATCAAAGAATCATAGGATTCGTCCGTCACTGTCGGATCATCCAAAACATGATAACGATAGCGATAATCATCAATCGCCTTATGAAGTTTCCCCGCTCTTTCTTTTATTTTCTCAAAATCTGCCATAAAAATTCATTATTTCAATATTCTCATTCTACCTTCAAATCGAACTTAAAACAAGCCCGCTTTAATTATAACAAAACAAGGTCAATACATATTTTTAAGTACTAACCTTGTTATTGAATTATTCATTTTAATGGTCTTTTTAAGCGACCATTTTCATTTTTTTATCTTTCATTTTTTCCTTTTTTCTCTGGGAGAAGAAATAAAATATCTCATAAGCAAATGCTCCTGCGAGGAACAAGCCAGTTGAGATAAAATAATGGTAAATTGGAGGATTCTTAAAAGAAAGAATTATAATTGACCAATATGGAGTTCCTCCGAAAAGAATCCCCAAAGAAACGAATAATATTGTCATCCAATCAGTCCTCCAATTAAACCTGTATCGACTCCTGTAATTAAAAGGAATGTTTCTTTTGGCATGCAAAAACGTAACCCCGATAATAGGAAAAATAACCCATGAAACAAAGAGAAGCAATGCTCCAAAAAAACCAAGCACCACTCCAACACCAAAATCAAAAGATAGATATAATCTTCCCATTTAAACCCCTCCCTTTCTTTGCATGTTATATGTTAAAGACTTTTTTCAAGAAACGGCCACTGACTCTTGACTATAGCATAAATTTAATTTTTTGTCAAGAAANNCAAGAAAAATGGCCTGCATCCTACCCCCAAGCTTAACTAAATATACTTAAAAGGATTTTGTTTTGATTTATATAAATTTTCAAAAGGTTTCATCAACTTAAAATCAAATTCAGTTTTATTTCCCCAATTCCAATCAAACCATTTCCATTCGGCAAATTTGTGAGGCTCCATAACCTTCAATTCGCCCGAATCATATTCCGCTTCCATCCAAATTGTCACATAGTGAAATCCTTCTTCTTCGTAGATATCGTTTGTAATTGTTACAAATTTAATATTCCTTATTTCAATTCCGCACTCTTCTCGGGTTTCTCTTTTCGCGCAATCTTCCAATGATTCTCCAAAATCAAGCTTCCCTCCCGGAAACGACCAGCAATTTCCATAAAATGCATTGGTTCTTTTGCCGAAAAGGACCTTTCCATCTTTCACGACAAGCACGCCAGTCCCAACTCTCGGAACCTGAAAAAGTGGATCTTGATTTTTATTCATATTTTTGATTTGTCATTCCCGCACCCGCCTTCGCGAGCATAAACTCCGGCGGGGATCCATTAGTCTTATAATACTACTTAACTTCCATAACTTTAAACTCCCCCTCTCTCAACAGCACAAGCTCTCCAGGATATTGGTCTAAAACTTTTATTGCTTCTTTTTTATCATCTGTATAATGACAATTGTTTTTAATCGGTAAAATTCCCAGCCCCTTATAAACAATATCTTTTCTCGCAGATAATCCGTAATTAGAAAGAAAATAAACTCCCGCAGAAGATCCCGCCACAAGCTTCTTTTTCAAAAGTTCTTCTTTGAAATTTGGATACTGATTCACTCTATCTAAAAGCATATAGGTGTCCCCTCCTCGAAAATAAACAGCATCCGCCCATCGAAGTTCTTCAATGAAACTTTCTTCACTGGCAATTTTTAATTCAATCTTCTTTCCATTCGCATTGTCTTGAAAATATTTTTCATAAACCGGATGCCGACTCGCAATCCCGTCCTCAGGCACCGCAAAATAAGCGATCAAAACCTTTGCCTCATCTGGCAAATTTTTAATTATTTCCCGAAAAAAATCATTGTGCTTTTCTGGGTTTTGAGTTTCTCCCCCTCCATGTAGAATAAATTTTGTCATATTGTTTTTATAATAATACAATTCATACTCTTGAATAAAACAATGCATTATCTCCTCAAGAAATGTTTTTCGCAGCTGCCGTGTGAAACGAAAGGCCGAAGAAAAAATATTTCTTGGGGAGATATATTATGCGTAAATTCTGAATAAACTAAACAACCAAATCACTGCCCCGACAAAAATCAGAAATTCTGCGATGGAATATGGATGAAATTTAAAATAAATATTCTTCACCCAATTTGGGTCACCGAAATTTTCTTCCAAATAAGCAAGCTCACTTTCTTTGAATCTATAAATCCCAAATTTCTTTCCGGGAATAGTTAGCCTATTCTTCGGTTGGAAAAGATAGAAAAAAGAAAAATAATCTTTTGAAAAAGGCCAAAGCCACTGCACGCCCCAGCCAATCCCAATGCTGTCGTGAAGAAGGTGCAAAAACAAAGAAAAACCAACGAGAAAAGCCCAGTGTGGTCCAAACAAAAAAGCAATTGCAACTGCCAATGGAATCATCGCTAAAGGTTTGTGGGGAAATTGTCGATGCTCATGCAAAATCAAAAAAGTTTTCTTTTTCAGCAAACTCGCAAGCGCATCAATATCAGGCAATAAAGTGAAAATCACCCCACCAAAAACAAGCCCGTTTGAAAGATCCACCTCAAACAAGAAACTTGTCACTATCGCCGCAATTATCCCCAAACCAATATCTGCAAACATTTTTTTATTTTATTCCAAAATCGCTTTAATGCTCCTAACTCCAGCACTAGAGGATTCTTCTTTTTTTATTATTCTTTTATAATATTTTTTCAACCATTAATTATTTTTATCAAATCAACAGCACTCACTCTCTATTGCAGAAAAATATTCTGTGAATTTTTTAATAGTTATTTCTTCGATTACTTTGCTGATCACTTCTTCGTTAATATATTTTTTGTAATGATTATAGAAGTCTTCAGAAGATTTCATTTCCGGAAGTTCTAAATCTTTTTCTCGTATAATCATCTGATCAAGTTTTTCGGAGGCATACACAAAGATAATAGTTGAAAGTCTCTCTAGATGATCCCTTTTTGTTTTTTCATCAAATCCCAGTGTCTCAAATAATAAATTCAAATCTCGTAAATTTTTTTCTGCCTGTTTGTTTTCCATGTTTTTTGACTTATTATTTTTAATTATTCAAAAATCCTTTCTTTTCTCACTAAATGCTCAGTTTCTCTTTTTTGATGTTCAAACATCCTTGGGTCTTCATGTTCAGTTGTTCTTTTTGTTTGATTTGGATCATAACCTTGATTAATTTTTCTATTAAAATAATTATAAACCTTGCCGATACCTCCGCCAACAGTTCCTCCTATAATAGCTGATATACCATAACCAATTGCTGTGGCTAACATCCTATCTATTGGGTCGCCACCTGGAAAAAGTGTTACTGTAGTTATAGACATAGCAGCAAGCGCCCCAAGTGCGGAAAAAATTCTAAACCTTGTCTTGTCATTATTTTTCAATTTTTGTTCTTCGGAAACCAACCAATTCTCCGCTGCCTGTTTAATTTTTTCGCTATTGGCTTCTACAAATTCTGTTACCACAACATCTTCTTCGACAAAGCTTGCTTCTCTTGGGTTTTCTTGCGCAGAAACACTTTCTTCTTTAGGAGGATCTTGTCTATTTATGTTTTCTTTCATAATGTTTTTCATATTATTTTATTTATTAAATTAACAATTTATTTAAACTATTTAAAAACAATTCCTCTTCAATTATAATTTTATTCCACAACTTGTCGTCTTTATTCAACAACGCATTTCTTTTTTTAAAATAAAAATAGACAAAACTAGCAGCAAAATCTTGATTTTCATTTAAAAAATCCAACATCTCTTCTAATTCTTCAATCTTCATTATTCGTAAATCAGATTCCAAGAGAGAAGATTCTTCTGGGCTAATATTATTTTTTAGAAAATTTATTATTTTTGAAATATATTCTTCTTGCATTGTGATTAAGTTATAAATTATTTTTATTTCATATTAACTAAGAATTATTTCCCTCGTTTTTGTCTTGGCAATAATCATTGTATTCTTCGACATCAAAGAAATATCCCATCGGTTTGCCATAATAAGTGTCAAAAACTATATCCGAAGAAAATTCTTCTTCGCCAGTTTCTTGATTTGCAATTCCTATGATAAAGGAACTGTCTTTCTCATAAATTCTATTTACTGCATCTACATGCGGATTAGCTATTTTAATATAACCATTTTTATTATCACTTGTTAAAAAGCTTACATTATAACTTCCCCCGTCAAGAAACATCGATATCTTCGATATCTCAACTTTTTTTCCATCAATAAAAAGCTCCGAATTATCCTCTTCCATTTCCCCTTCTTCATTTTTCACTATCTCAATAATTTTTCCGGTTTCTATAATCTTCCCCAAAAAAACCGTTCCCTGCTCTTTTTCTAGCTCTCTCAACCCTGCAACAAGATCAGGCAAAAGCTCTTTTTCTTCCAACTCTCTAATTGAAGGTTTTCCATAACTAGACTCACACAACGGTGTTTGAGCAGAAAATTTTTCCCTGCCACCCAAAGTTCCACAGGCAATTGTTCCACAAGAAAGCGTTGACAATAGCGTTAACATTTTAATTGTTTTTCCGATTCTACCTTTTCCGAAAGCTCCAAATTTTTCCAAAACACCTTTTTCTTGATTCAAAAATTTATCTAGCATTTTTTCTCCTTCTACTCCCATCTCTTCTTTTGGTAAAGTTTTTTTAAATCCAAATTTTTCCATCTTTTTTATTTGATTTGTTAAATATTTTTTATTTTAAAAATCATAACACAAAAATCCTTATTCCAGAACCGCTTTAATTCTCCTAACTCCAGCGCTGGAGGATTCTTCTTTTTTTATTTTGAATTTTCCTTTAATGTCTCCGGTGTTTTTGACGTGGGGGCCTCCACAAATTTCTCTGGAAAATCCTTCGATTGTAAAAACTTTCACGACATCGCCATATTTATTTTCAAAAGCGCCTTCTGCTCCTTTCTCTCTTGCTTCGTCAAGTGACATTTCTTCCAGAGCAACATCAACTTTCGCTTCAATCGCTTCGTTGACATATTTTTCCACTGCCTGTTTTTGTTCATCAGTCATTTTTTCCGGATGAGAAAAATCGAAACGCACTCTTTCGCCGTTAATATTTGATCCCTTCTGATGAACATGCTCGCCAAGCGTTTTTCGGAGTCCTGCCAACATCAAATGTGCCACCGTGTGAAGTTGAGTTGTTTCTTCTTTGGTATCAGCCAAGCCACCCTTGAACATTCCAGCCGAAGCGGTTCGAGAAAGATCTTGGTGTTTTTTCAATAACTCATTAAACCTTTCTTTCAATTTATTTTCATCGAAAGAAACGCCTGTCCTCTTTAATTCTTCCAGTGTCATCTCCAAAGGGAAACCTTCTGTTTGATATAAATCAAAAATTAATTCAGTAGCATCCGTATTGAAATACAATTGGCGCTTCCCCATCTCATCTCCCTTTTTTTCATAAAAGAAATTTCCTTCAGGATTACTTAAATACTTATCGATTTTCACCAATCCCCTTTCTAATGTTTTTCTAAAATTATTCTCCTCTTTTTGCAATTCAACTAAAACGTTTTCGTTCAAAACTTCTGGATAGGTTTCTTTGCATAAATCTTGGACGATTTTTGCGATTTCAGCTGTGAAATTATTTTTAATTCCCAACTTATATCCTTGTCGTACTGCTCGACGAATTAATCTTCGAAGAACATAACCTCGCTCAGTATTTGACGGCTCAACCCCATCAGTAATCATAAATACTGCTGCCTTAATATGATCAGCCACGATTCGCATTGACTTTCTTGTATCAACCCAACATTGTCCATCATCTTTGATATGTTCACTATCAGATTTTTCTCCATATTTAAATTTTGTCAGTTCTTCAATTTTTTGAATTATAGGCCAAAAAAGTTCTGTTTTATAATTATCACTAAAACCATTTACTGCCGCTAAAATTCTTTCCAATCCCATCCCCGTATCAACATTTTGCTGAGCTATTTTTTCATAAGCTCCATCTTTCTTTTTATTATATTCCATGAAAACATTATTCCAAATTTCCACCCATAAATCATTATCATCATTAAAACTATCTGGAACCTTTTCCGCATCACCCACCCAATAGAAAATTTCTGTATCTGCTCCGCAAGGCCCAGTCTCTCCAGCTGGTCCCCACCAATTATTTTTCTTGGGAAGTTTGGCAATTCGACTTTCTGACATGCCAATATTTTTCCAAATTTCAAAAGACCCTTCATCAAAAGGCGCATCCTTATCTCCAGCAAAAACTGAAACAGCAATTCTATTTTTATCAAGTCCCAGCCATTCTTTTGAGGTCAAAAATTCCCAACTCATTGTAATTGATTCTTCTTTAAAGTAATCACCAAGAGACCAATTGCCAAGCATCTCAAAAAAAGTGTGATGAGTTGGATCTCCAACCTCATCAATATCCCCAGTACGAACGCATTTCTGCACATCCGCTAAGCGTTTTCCCATAGGGTGTTTCTCTCCCATTAAATATGGCACGAGTGGATGCATTCCGGCAGTCGTAAAAAGAACGGTTGAATCATTTTCTGGCACAAGTGGAGCAGAAGGAATAATTGCGTGTCCTTTGCTCTCAAAAAATTTCAAATACTTTTGTCGAAGTTCGTTTGCGGTGATCATTTGTCTAATTAATAATTGTTAATTAATAGTTGTTAGTTTCTGGTTAACGAGTAATTGATGTTTACCAAACAATAATCTTATACCAATGTCCTC
>DCVH01000059.1 GCA_002327335.1 Patescibacteria group bacterium UBA2193 | reverse complement strand
TAAAGAATATGACCTTAACAAAAATAAACGACCTTCTAGGAAAATAGGCGTACCAAGGAAGAGTTGAATTTAAAAAAAGAAAATAGTCAATATTATATCTATTTTTACCGGAATTCTTTATGTCCGTATCTAGCCAGAAGGTCATGCCAAGCATTGTAGACTTCGGAATTTGCCATCCCATTTTCCCTCAAAAGCTGTAAATTAGCTATTGCATAGTTAACAAAGGAAATCTGACCAGCATCGGACAATTCCAACCTACTTATCATCCGGGCATTTAACGGCTTGGGAAAACGTATGGCTTTATCGAGACACCCCAACGCATAAAGAGTGGTCATGGTCCTCAAGCATTTTTCACATTCGCAACAATTATAGGCTTCACCCGGATTTTTATAGCAAACCCGCAGATTTTCCAGGAAAAAAGGATAAGAGATACTATATTCAATTTTTTCGTTTCTGTGTTTTTGCACTCCATCATGGATGATCTCTATTGTCCTATCCCCCAACAGATTATCCAACTCCGGATGTGAGCCCCACGGCCTTAATTGATCTATGGAAGTACTGCTGGCAATAAAAATTTTTTGAAAACTACCGGAAAGGGATCTGGCAACCGTGCCCAACGCAAGGCCATGCGCATGAAAACCCCAATGTCCCCACCCTTTAAGAATATCACGGGCATTGGTTTCAATTTCAACAAACCTTTTTCCCCATTCGGCGGCCACTTTTGAACCCATTTCGCGAATTTGCTGACGCAGTTCCACCGAACTCAATGGGACATCAAAGCCATGCACAAAAATCAAATCGGTGATTTCATCTTTGTGCTTAAAAAAGGTATAAAAGGAATCGACCCCGCCGCTAAAAAACGCCCCTACTCGCCGTGATTTTTCGAAAGAGTTTTTTTCAAATTGACCAGGGGGGTTATTGACATGGATTTTAATGGGTCGATAAGAAGAATGCCAAGTGCAGAATATATCCATATAACGGATTAAATTAACAATCAAACCATTAGAGATGGTTTCCCTGATAAAAATGTTCCTTTTCCTCTTCATTGCCTGAAGCAATACTATCAATAATGGTACATCAGGGCTATTTTGAAAACGCACATGATTTGATTTCAAATATAATTTTTCTTTTAGTCCATCCCTTTCAATTAAAAAAGAAACCGAATTTTCTGTGATTTTTCCAGATTCAATGAAAATTGGAGTTTTAAGCAACCTAATTTTAGCTAGGCGAATATTTTTAACGATCCTACCAAATAGAAAAGATTTTTTTTTCATAATATTCAATACGTATAATTAGTTGAATAGGAAAAGAAAAAATAAGTATTAACCATGTGTCAACCCACTTTCAGAGCACTCTTCGCAGTCAATTTGTTTTTCACAGGAATCCTTCCAGCAATTGAACCCTGAATATTGTCCGCAAACTAGCCTTTCGAGATGAAAATTAACATTAGATTTTAATAAAACAAGTTCATTTTCAATCATGTCGGAAGCTAAAAACCAACAGGCCTCCCGATGAGATTCAAAAACAAAAAGTCGCCCATCCAGCGAAGGATCCTGCATTTTTTTGACATAACCAGCTTTTCCGCCCACAAAAACAACTCGATCCGCGACGTCCAAGGCCACCCTGGCCATCCGACGATACTTATTGGAATCCGAACCCGGCGTATCGGAAAATGAACCCAAAAAGATCGTTTTTCGTGGTGCGACGGCGTCCTTGAATAAAAGAAGTACCTGTTCCACGCTCCAAAAAGGCGCCTTGACCGTATCCTTAATAATCCAGCCCCCCTGCATACTGCGATGTATGGAAAGGCGCGCCGGAAATGACTCAACGCCCTGCAGAGAAATGGCACATTGCTCAAGAGAAACGCCGAGAGCCAGGCCTCCCGCAATCGCCGCCAAAAGTGAAATGACCAGTAGATCACCAAACAGACCCGTTTCGATTCGAACGATTTCTCCTTTATACCTTACAGAGAGAGAAAGACGGTTCGGCCATGCAGAATGAATTTCACTTCCCTGAACATCAGCGCCATCAGACAAACCATAGGTCAGCACCTTTGCCCTGGTGTTTCCCCTCATTCCCATCACATAAGGATCGTCCGCATTCAGCACCGCGGTCCCAGACCTCGGCAAAGATTCAATCAAAATGCCCTTTTCAGCCGCGGTACCTTCCAGCGTTCTAAAGCTTGTGTGATGATCTCTTCCAATTGTCGTAACGACACCAACATTTGGACGCAAATTAGAAACAATCTTCTTCATATCACCAGGATAGGCTATGCCGGACTCTTGAAGATAGTAACGATAGGGAGTGCGAATTTTACGAAGTTTATTCTTAATAGTCTTTGCACTGTTCTCTCTTATACCCACATAGCAAGGTGCCTGGTCACAGAGAATCTTTGATAAGAAAAAGGTCGTACTCGTCTTGCCACAACTACCTGTAACAGAAATAATATCCGCACCAAAAAGAAACCAAAAACGACGAAATGCGGTCCATAGACTCTTCCATAACCTAAGGCAAAACCGGATGATTTTTTTCAGTCCCATCAAATAAATCCTTTATTTGCCAATTAATTTTGAAATACATACCAAAAACAGGATACAAAAAGAGTTTAGAAAAATGCCGGGAACTTTAGAAATAAATTTATAACTAAAAAAAAGGCACGACCTTAATGATATTTTTCGATAATTTTTTCCCAAAATAGCTACAATAAAAAAACCTTGGCAAGAGAAAAATACCTACTGCAAGGGAATCAAATATCAAAAATTTCCTCAAAGAAAGAACAAAAATTTTTTTTGCTAAATTTCTATAGAGTGATACAAGTTCTATTTCATTGCTAGCAACATTCACCTTAATCATATTACTTCTTAACGACTTTAGGATATACTGCCGTTCCAGGCCCGATAATTGATCCGTTCCTGCACCGATCAAGTGTTCAACAATCTTGTAAAATGAATAAATTTTTTTATAATTATTCGAACTTTGCATTATTGAATCAGCATTTATATAATGTATATATGTAAACTTTCCAGTAAAACTGATACGGGCAAGATTTCTTGATACATAAAACATCCAAAGCTCATCTTCATGGATGATATTTTCATAAAAATATAGATTGTTATCTAGAATAAATTTCTTACAAATCAATTTGTTCCATGAATTTACTGGAATTTTGGGGTTTGAAAAACAATGATTCACTATCCATTTTTGATCATCTACATATTCAGGAAACTGTTTAAGCCTTATATCCCGCCAATCATTGCTTTGCAACGGAACCGTTTTAGTATTTCCCTGTACAATGTCAACACCTGGATATTTAAGCGCCAATTCTACTAAATCATGGATGCAATTAACGGAAATTTCATCATCGCTATCTAGGTAAAAAATATAATCTCCGGATGCGGCTAAAGTCCCTGTATTTCGCGCTACCGACAACCCCATATTCTTTTCATGTTTTATCAACTTGAATTCTATGGGCCCACAATAATCTGCAATTAAATTTTTTAGAATTGAATAACAATTATCCGGAGACCCATCATCGATAAAAATGCACTCTATTTTTGTATATGTTTGCACTAATATCGATGCAAAACAGCGCCGTATATACGGTTCAACCCTATAAACAGGAACAACAACGGAAACTTTCATGCTTTAACATCTCATTTTTCTACCAAATAGGTAGACTCAAAACCATTAAGCCAAGTATTATAAAAGGATTTATTTTTTCCATATGAATTATCAAAAATTATAACATGTTTTTTTAATAGAATTCCCATGATTGCGCCATGGAGTCGTGTTGAATATATTTTTTCGTAGCTATTTATAAACTTCAATCCAATTTTATAAAGTAACGGCATATGAATTTTTAGAGCATACCAGTCAATAAACTTTGATAAATAAAATACGACTATTTTATTTTTAAATTTATTTCTAACTTTAATTAGTCTGAAAAGGATTTTTGTATAAATAAGCTTTTTTTCCATTCCAGGCCAATCTTTTTCGTCATTATTTTTTTGCTTTCTTAACGTTTCAAAAGCATTAAAAATCCGCAGCTCCTTATCTCTCCTAAACAAAAATAAAGTTTTATCGAATTTTTTATATTTACAAACTGAATTGTCTTTCGGAAAAATAAAAAATGCCATGTCTGGAACAAGTAAAATTTGATTACTAAAATATTTTTCCAAAATCTCTTTAGTCATGGAATCCCTTGCACAAATGCTCAATCGGGGGTGCATGCTTAACTGCAAGGAATCTTTCATCATAATAGTTTGATCTTGATAGTGAACTGTTTGAGGAAGGATGACTATTCTATTATTAGAAAATCTTTCAACAATCTTTAAAACAAATTCAGTGTGTCTACGCCATAGATCTCCAAAATTGCCACCACCATGCAATAAAATTATCACATCTTTATCGATATCAGGTGGTATATATGTTTCAATAGATGATCTATATATACATGCATATGGAAGGGTCGCCAAGAACGATTCAGTCCCCTTCCAAATTAGCGAGTCACCAATATTTGAATAATAAGGCAAGTCAAGAAGTACATAATCATTGCATATTACTGAACTTAGACTATTTTTTATTATATATTTTATATTTAATAGCCTGCCTGAATTGTCCATGAGTCTTGTTCTTATTTAAATAGAAAGAAATTCTGTTTAAATTTTACCATAAACTGGGTTTTTTCTTATTTACTGAGAGAATTTTTTACAATCAACGTATCTACGATGATACTTTGAAAATGAATCTATGATATCCGCCGCCTTTTCGGGCAGGGAGGTTAAATCATTTTCGCCGACATATGACATTCCATTTACCTTCCAACTGGAATTTTTATACATCCGCAACATGTTTTCTAATATTTCATTCATTTCTTTTTGTTTAAACGGTGACGAAACTAATCGGCCGGCCTTTGCCTTGGCAACATGAAACGCATATCCGCATACATCGGATACCAGAATCGGCAATCCAGCCGCCATGGCTTCCAGCAATACCATTCCTGCCAATTCATGGTAGGAAGGATGCAATAGAATATCGGCCCCCGACATGAACCTGAACACATCAGATCTCGGCCCCCAAAACATCACCTGGCCATCAACACCGAGTTTCTGCGCCATCCGTACGAATGGTTTTTCGGTCCCCTCACCAACCACCCATAGCAAACACTTC
>DCVH01000077.1 GCA_002327335.1 Patescibacteria group bacterium UBA2193 | reverse complement strand
GCTCCCGGGGTCGGATTCGAACCGACGACCAATTGATTAACAGTCAACTGCGCTACCGCTGCGCCACCCGGGAATGTTTTTAGTTTGTAGTTATTAGTTAGTAGTGAGTAGTTTGTAAAAGAACAAATTATTCGTAAAAACTAAAAAATACTCAATCAATTTTTAACGTTCACAATATATACTATTCTATACACTTTTTTGATTTTGACAAGAGCATTGATTAGTTAGTAGGGATTAGCCAGTAGTTTGTAGGAGACATTATTCAATTGTCCAGCCATCTTTATTTTTTCGAAGTTTTCCTTCGATTTCGAAACCACTGGCAAGTTTGTGACCGCCTCCTTTGAATTGGCGGGCGATTTTGGAAACATCCACCCCTTTGTATTCTTCGCTTCGCAAACTGGCTTTTATCTTATTATCATCTCTTTCAGAGAGAACCAGCGAGAATTTTGATTCTGATATCGAGTTCAAAATTTCAGAAACTCCAGCAGTGTCTTCGATGGTTGCTCCGCATTTTTCGAGATCTTCGTTGGTAATGAAGGATGTTGCCATGCCAGTTTTGGGATTGATTTGCGCTCGTTCCAATGCGATTGCCCAAAGCTTGAGAGTGTTGAGCGATTTGTTGGAAAAAAGTCCGCGGTTGATTTTTGTGATTGAGGCACCTTTGCGAAGCAGGTCGCTTGAAATTTCAAGGGTGAGTGGGGAAGTGTTGTTGTGGCGAAATCCTCCCGTGTCAGCATAGATTCCATTCAAAAGATATTGGGCTAATTTAGGGTTGATGTTCATGTTGAAATAATTCATGAAGCGATAGATTATTTCGCAGGTGGCGGAAGCGCTGATGTCGGTCAAATTCAAAGCGTTGGTAATGGTGCTTTGTGGGTGATGATCGATATTGATTACTTTGATTTTTTCCCCGGACTTATTGATTTTTTCATTAAATTTAAAATCATAATAGAGGCTTCCTCGGTCAAGAAAAATGATGGAGTCATGTTCTTCAATTTTGAAATCATTTTCTATTTTGTAAATTGGGAATAACCCTTCAAAAATTTCTCCTGGCTTGTCAGGGGTAAAGATTTTTGATTTCAAGTGGAATTCATTCTTGAGAATCTCAGCAAAAGAAAAGACTGATCCGAGTGCATCGGCATCCGCTTTTGGGTGCGTTACAAGAAGGGGAGTTTTGATTCCTTTTAGTGCGTTCATTAATTCAATAAATTGTTCCACGAGCTTTTCCATTGTCTCTAATCTTAAAAAACTTAATATAAATTAAGCCTTCCTTGGTTATAATTTTTTTAGTAAAATAACAATTTCTAGTTGTCTTGCTTGTCTTCCTCTTTTATTTTTTGAAAGATTTCCTCAAGTTGATCAACTTTTTCTTGGGTGTTGTCCAGTTGGAAAATGATCTTTGGAAGAATCTTCATTTGAAGTTTTTGATTCAAAGCTTTTTGAATCCGATGAAGTTCTTTTTGCAGAGTTTTGAAGGCATAATCGCCTTCGCTCGCCGGATAAACACTCAAGAACACTCTAGCGTACCTCAAATCAGATGAAGTGTCAACCTTTAGAATGGAGACAAAAACAGATGGTTTGAGGGAGAGATCTTTTCTGATAATTTCAGCGACGATTTCCTGGATAAGGGAATTGGCTTTTTCAATTCGTTGTGACATAAGTTTTTAATTAATCTGGTTATGATTTTTTATTAAGCTTAGTATGTGGGATTTGACTTGGAGAGTCAACCGCATTTGATAAATGGAATTTTAAATTCAAAACTTGTTCAATTTACATTATCTTTTTTAGAGGTTATTATTAAATAGGAAATATCAAATAATGAACGTTTATGAGGATTGCAATTGATTGTGCGGATTTGGATGAATCGAGAATTGATGGAACGCGGGTTTATATTAAAAATCTATTAAATCATTTTGGTGAGTTGAGCTCAGCTGATCAATTTTTGCTTTATCACCGAAAAGATTTTAATCCGCTTTTGGCACCAAAATCTTTTTCGAATTATATCGACCGGAAAATTCCATATCGATTTGTTTGGACGCAAACCAGACTGGCCTTTGAGATGATGAATGACCGGGCGGATGTTTGCTGGATGCCGATTCAGCAAATTCCTTTTCTGGCTTCAAGAAAAATCAAAACGGTGGTGACAGTGCATGATTTGGCATTCAAGATTTTTCCAGAAAGTTTCGATTATCCCAGATTGCAGAAATTGAATTTTTTTCATAACACGGCAGTGAGAAGAGCGGACAAAATTATCGCGATTTCAGAATCAACGAAAAAAGATTTATTGAGATTTCATCCAGAGTTAGATGAAAGGAAAATAGAAGTTGTGTATCATGGTTTTGAAAAGGAACTTTTTGCGGGAAAATTCTCTGCGGAACGAAAAAATGAAGTTAAGAATAAATACAAAATAACAGGGAAGTATCTTTTGTATGTCGGGGCGATTCAGCCGAGAAAAAATCTTGTGCGATTGGTGGAGGCTTTTGAAATGTTCAAGAAACAACAGAAAGAAAAACCTTGGAATGATTTGAAATTGGTTTTTGTGGGGGAGCAAGCCTGGAAGGCGGAAGCGACCATTGAAAAAATTGAGAAATCAGAATTTGTTGAGGATATTATTTTAACGGGAAGAGTGGATTTTTCGGATCTCGCGGTTCTTTATCGGGGAGCGGAGGCTTCTGTTTGTCCTTCAATTTATGAAGGCTTTGGAATTCCAATTTTGGAATCAATGGCGAGTGGAACGCCAGTCATTATTGCCGGAAATTCGAGTTTGGTGGAAATTGGAAAAGACGCGGCGGAAATTTTTGAAACTGAAAGTAGTCAGGATTTATTTGAGAAAATTCAAAAAGTGTTGTTAAATGAAAGCAGGAGGATGGAGTTGATTCAGAAGGGGTTCGAGCGAATCGAATATTTCAGTTGGAAGAAGTGCGCAGAAGAGACGTTGGAGGTGTTGAGGAATTTTTAATTTTTGAATTTTGTAATTTTATAAATAAACTTTAAGTTCAAATTTTTAAACCAATCATAATATCACCCCCGTGAAAATTGGAATCTAGTGTGTAGATTAAATTTATTGTGATAAATTTTTATCTCTAGATTCCCTGCTTACCGGCAGGCAGGCCGCATTCGCTAGGATGACAGCGCGGATGAGATTTTTAGAAATTGAAATTAAAAATTATGATTTATTTGAAAAATTAAAAATTATAAAATTAAAAATTGTAATCATAACTTAGGTTGTAATTCAGAAAAAAGAGAGACGGGATTTAATAAAAGAACAACAAGGTATTCAAATGAAAATACAAGAAAACATATCACTTAAAAAATACACCACTTTCAAAATCGGCGGGGAGGCGCGATATTTTTGCGTGGTGGAGACTCTGGAGGAGCTGAAAGAGGCCTTTTTATGGGCCCAATCGGAAAGTTTGAAAACTTTTGTTTTGGGAGGGGGAAGCAACATTTTGTTCTCGGACAAGGGTTTTGACGGGCTGGTGATAAAAATGAATAATCGAAATCTCGATAAAATTGATGAAAATGAGAAAGCGGTTGTTTTGAAGTGCGGGGCGGGGTTGATTTTGGCGGATTTAGTGAAGCATTGTCTTGAAAATGGATATGAAGGATTTGAGTGGGCGGCTGGAATTCCCGGGACATTTGGCGGAGCGATTCGAGGAAATGCGGGCGCCTTTGGTCCGACGATTGGGGATTCAGTCAAAAGTGTTGAATTGATTAAGAATAATGTTGAAAATTTTCAATTGAAAATTATTGATAAAAAAGATTGCGGTTTTGAATATCGAAACAGTTTTTTGAAAAAGAATAAAGATTTAATTCTCTGGTCTGCTGAAGTTGAATTGGAAAAGGGAAATTTGGAGGAAATCAGGGACAGGTTTGAAAAGTATATTCATAAGAGAAGAGCTGGACAACCCTTATTGGGAATTTTTCCTTCGGCTGGATCTGTTTTTGAAAATCCGCAGGTTCCTCAGAGGGTGATAGATATTTTTGAGGAAGATCGGGGGGTTAAATCAATGGGAGGACGAGCACCAGCGGGCTGGCTGATTGATCAATGCGATTTGAAGGGTAAAAAAATTGGCGGGGCGATGGTGAGTGATGTGCAAGCTAATTTTATTGTGAATACCGGGGAGGCCTCTTTTGAAGACGTGATGATATTAATTAGTCTCATTAAAGAGAAGGTCCGGAATAAATTTGGTGTTCAACTA
>DCVH01000019.1:2190-6135 GCA_002327335.1 Patescibacteria group bacterium UBA2193 | reverse complement strand
AAAATATTTCCCGAAAAAGCCGCCACAACCGGAAAATACCCCGAAGCATTTTCTTTTTTATTTCTATCATCACTCTTCCTCACCGTATGCATACTTATTAAAAAATTATTAATTCAAGATTCGTTACTTTATGGACTAGAATGACATAGTTTGTTAAGATTGTAAAATGATGAAGCTCAGCGAAAAATAAAGCAAAAAAATAATATGAACAACCTGCAAAAACTTAAAACGGATTTCCTTGAATATCTTGAAGTGGACAAAAATCGATCGCCCAAAACGATTGAGAACTATGATCGCTATCTTTCAAAATTTCTTGAATGGTCAAAAATAAAAAATCCCTCAGAAATTTCAGAGGAATCCATTCACAAATTCAGGGTTGTTTTGAGCCGTCAAATCGGCCAGCAAGGAACTCCAATGGGGCATCGAACCCAAAACTATTATGTCATTGCTATGCGAGGTTTTTTGAGATTTCTTATGAAAAAAAACATTGAATCGCTTTCTCCTGAAAAAATTGAACTTTCAAAAACCAAAGACCGCACAATTGATTTTTTGACCATCGAGGAAGTCCGAGAAATTATTGATTCTGCTCGAGGAGAATCTCTTTCTCAAAAAAGAGACCGCGCGATTTTGATATTGCTTTTTTCATCCGGACTCCGAATTTCAGAATTAACCGGACTCAATCGTAATCAAATCAATCTCGAGAAAAGAGAATTTTCTGTGGTTGGAAAGGGATCAAAAATTAGAATTGTTTTCATTTCCGAAGAAGCCCGGGATGTTATCCAAGAATATTTAGAAAAAAGAATTGATGTTGACCCGGCGCTTTTCATTCGCATTGTCAAAAATCCTCAAAGCTATTCGGAGCTGCGTCTCACTCCTCGATCAATTCAGCGAATGATAAAAAAATATACCGTCAAAGCCGGTATTCTCAAAAAGGTCACTCCCCACGTTCTTCGCCACAGTTTCGCCACCAATCTTCTTCAAAACGGCGCCGACATCAGAAGCGTCCAATCCCTTCTCGGCCACAGCTCCATCAGCACCACCCAAATCTACACCCACGTCACCAATGAAAAGCTAAAAGAGGTTTATGAAAAGTATTCGAAAAAGAAATAGTTTTTATATTTTAATTTTTTTTACTATTGTCATCCCGCATTTAGTGCGGGATCCATTAGTCCGAAAACTTTAAAAATAAAATGAAAAGAGAATATTTTGTATACATTTTAGCAAGCAAACCTTATGGCACTTTGTATATTGGAGTAACAAACGATTTGCTAAAAAGAGTTTATGAACATAGAAACAAGCTTGTAAAAGGATTTACTTCAAAATACAATATAGATAAATTAGTTTATTATGATAGCAGTATAAGTATTCAAGCAGCAATTGCCAGAGAAAAACAGTTAAAAAGATGGAAAAGACAGTGGAAGATAAATTTAATTGAACAATTTAATCCAGAGTGGAAAGATTTATATCAAGATTTGCTAACTGGTTATAAGCCTAATGGATTCCTGCCTTCGCAGGAATGACNNTTGTGGGTGATAGAGGATTTGAACCACTGACCTCTTGCGTGTCGAGCAAGCGCTCTAACCAACTGAGCTAATCACCCTTTTCTAGTTTATAGTTTTTAGTTAGTAGTTTTTAGGAAAAGCCTTTTTGTAAATTCTTCAAACTAAACCTAATACTATACTAAACAATTTCATTTTTCAAGACTTTGACAATAAAAAGAGCCAAATTTGTGTGATAACAAATTTGGCTCGAATTTTAATTAGCGAGTTTTATCTTAGGCCGACTCGCTTTTGCCCTATTTGACCTAGAACTTCTTCTTTCCCTCCTTTTTTAAATATTTGATTTTAAGTGCTTTTTTCCCTGAAAACCTTTGTGCTTTCAGATTAATCGCATTAATGAATGGTATATTGCCACAGCCTCGATGATTGTTTTCGTCAGAAGCCCACAGAAAAACCGGATAATCAGGAGCACTTTCAATTTCCCAGTAAATCTCAACTAACTTTCTCCTGGCTTCTGGAGTAACATATTGCCACCCTCCACAACAACTTCGTCTTTGAAGAAAAGGCATCGCTTTTACCAATAGCCAAAACTTCTTTTCTCCTCTTTCCTGAGAAATAATTTCAATCATCCTAGTGATTGGAGAAAAAAAGACTCCTCCTCCATCATAAAGATTCATCTTTAAAAAACTAACACACTCATCAAAGGACGCTTCCTTAAAAATCTCCTTCCATTCTTTATCACCTAATATGGCTTTTTTAACATTCAGATAAAATTTAGAGCTAATTCCGTTGTAACGGATGTGATATTTTGCATTTTTCACATCAACAAACCTTTTTTCTGAATTAGATAATTCTCTCATTTTCTCTCTCCCTATATTCAATTTTCAACGAACTTCTTGATTTGTTACTGATGAACCTATTTCATCGTAACAAAGCAGTATACATCAAAATGACCTTTTTGGCAATAGTTATGTCAAATATACCCTCCTATAAATTCCAACAAATTTGCAAAAGCCTTTATATATAGACAAATTAAGCATAATATGCTATACTTGTAATAACGACGCAAAAAGCGTTAATTACCAAAGAGTGAAACATTATTTAATCCCCAGTCACCCGTCATTCCTGCGACCGCGTGTCGCCCAAGCTTTAGCGGTGGCGCAAGGCAGGAATCCATTAGGAGAATAACTTTTATCTATTCTTGACTCAGAAGAGCAAATACCTGTCATCTGACTAATAGATCCCGCACTAAATGCGGGATGACAGCCATTAAAAGCGTTAATTAACACAAACATATGATTAACAAGAAACTCGTTGAAGCTGGTTTAGAGGAAAAAGAAGCTTTGATTTATACCACCATTTTAGAGTTGGGGGAAGCGACAATCGCCAAAATTGCCCGAAAGTCGGCCATTAAACGCTCCACCGTCTATGACACACTGGAAAATCTCAAGAAGAAAGGACTCATAAGCCAAACCAATTACGGGAAAAGGCCGATTTTTCTGGCAGAAAACCCCCAAAAACTTGTCGAGTCACTAGAAAAGAAGAAAAAGATGCTGGAAGAATCAATGCCGGAACTTCTTTCAATTATGAATTTGCTCGATAAAAAGCCGGTAATTCGCTATTTTGAAGGACTAAATGGCGTGAAAGAGGTTTTTGAAGACACTTTGCGACTGAAAGACCAGGAAATCTTGACTTGGTTCCCCTATCCCAACATCAATCTCGGCGAAGATTATTTCTGGAAACACTATATCCCCGAAAGAGTCAAAAGAAAGATTTGGGCGCGTGCCATCGTTCCTGATATTCAAGCAAACAGAGAATATGCCAAAGAATTGGAAGAAAAAGCCATCACAAAAACCAGGTTTGTGACAGATAGTGCTTTTTCCGGGCTTGATTTGGAAATAAAAATCTATGGAAAGACAAAGTTAGGCATCATTTCTTATGAAGAAGATTTGGGAATCATTATTGAAAGTCCCAAGATTTTCAACGGTCTCAAGGCCATCTTTGAAACAATGTGGAATCTTTTGCCAGAAAACAAAAATTTTCAAGAAAAAAATTTACAAAATACGGTTAATGAGATAGAATAAGTCTAAAGAAGTGAAGATAAAATATTTATTTTTTTCACGTAATGGTATCAAAAAGAAGAACTTCAACTAAGCAAAAATTAATTCAGTGAAAAAAATAAATATTTTATCTTGCTTAAAAGCCCTAAATCTAATAGATTCCCGCCGAAGTCGATACTTAACCCATGTAATCAAATAAACGAAATAATGGAAACTCAAAATATTATCTATTTGTTAATCGGAGGAATTGTAATTCTTTTGGCTTGGGTGATTTTTCTTCAAGTTAAGATTTTTCAAATCCAAAAAAATCAAAAAATTCTCTTCAGCGGAAAGAATGGGAAGGATCTGGAAAAAATTGTTTTGGAAAATAATCAAAAAACCAAAAA
>DCVH01000019.1:0-2145 GCA_002327335.1 Patescibacteria group bacterium UBA2193 | reverse complement strand
TTGCTGGATGGAAAAAATAATGGAGCAGTTCTTTCTTCTCTCTATTCCAGAGACGGTGTAAGAATCTATGCAAAATCAATTCAGAAAGGAGAATCTTCCAAATACCCTCTCACTGAAGAAGAAAAACAGGCAATAAAAATGGCCTCCATCGACAAAGACAATCAAAAAATCAAGAAAAGTATTTAAAATTCTTTTTATTAACTGGGCCCCCGTTTTCACGGGGATGACAAGTGTGTGTGATTTTTCCCAAAAAATTCCCATAATTAGGGACTTTTTTTGACTTTAAGTTAATACTCTGGTATAAAGAGAGTTATCAATTAAACTAAATTTTACATGGCAGAACAACAAGAAAAGAAAATCGTTTCCATTCCACCGCAATTGACCGTCAAAGAACTGTCATTCCGTTTAGATTTGGGGATTGCGGATGTTTTAAAAAAATTAATGGAAAATGGAATAATCGCCAACCTCAATGACACGATTGATTTTGAAACTGCCTATATTATTAGCGAAGAGCTTGGATTCATCACAGAACAAGAGATTGTAAAGGAAAATAGTGAAGTTTTCACCATTGAAGACCTCAAAAAAGAACTTCAAAAAGAAGAAAGCGACAAGAAAAAACTTACTCCCCGACCGCCTGTAGTGACAATTCTTGGTCATGTTG
This sequence comes from Patescibacteria group bacterium UBA2193, assembly GCA_002327335.1. GTDB lineage: Bacteria > Patescibacteriota > Minisyncoccia > Moranbacterales > DUUL01 > UBA2193. The sequence goes on along the minus strand of DCVH01000019.1, from coordinate 1,484 downwards.
ACCACGGGAAAACAACCCTTCTCGACACCCTCAGAAAAGCACATATTGCCGAAGGAGAATCTGGAGGAATCACTCAACACATCAACGCCTATCAAGTAAAGAAAAAAAACAGACTAATCACTTTTATTGATACCCCGGGGCACGAAGCTTTTCAAGCAATGAGACAAAGAGGTGCTGCTATTGCTGACATCACTATTTTGGTTGTTGCCGCAGATGATGGCGTCAAACCTCAAACGAAAGAGGTCGTTAAGTTTTTGATTGAAAACAAAATACCAACCGTTGTTGCCATAAACAAAATCGACAAACCCGAAGCCAATGTAAACAGAGTCAAACAAGAATTGGCAGAAATTGGAATGTTGGTCGAGGGATATGGCGGAGACATCCCTTTTAATGAAATTTCTGCTAAAAATAATATTGGTATTGATGAATTATTGGATACATTGCTTCTCGTTTCAGACATTCATGCTTTCAGATCAGATGCGAAAAAAGGGGCAATTGGAATTGTTTTAGAGTCTCACAAAGATCCACAAAGAGGACCAATTGCAACTGTTTTGGTGAAAACCGGAACACTGAAAGTTGGCGAGGATATTATTATTGGAAAAATTGTTGGCCGAGTCAGAAGCATGGAAGATTATACTGGCAAATCAATCAGAGAAGCCGCTCCTTCTACCCCATTAACCATCATTGGCTTGCCAAAATCACCCGAAAGTAATGACGTTTTCCGCGTAGAAACAAACAAAGCGGAGTTAAAAAGAAAAATCAAGCAATTTCAAGGAATCAACAAAGACTCTCTCGGCGGGCTGATTGAATTAAGCTCAAAACAACTCATCCGAACAATTGATGAAACGAAAAAAACAAAATTGCCAATTGTTATCAAGACCGATGTTCAAGGGTCGCTTGAAGCAGTGGTGCAAATCTTGCAAGCACTTCCATCAGAAGAAATTCAAATCGACATCATCAAAAATGGCGTCGGCTCAATCACCGAATCCGACATCAAAGCCGCCCAATCAAGTTCCGCAGTTGTTTATGGTTTCAATGTTTTCCCAACTTCAATTGCGACAAGAATGGCTCAAGACAGCAAAATTGAAACCAAATCCTATAGTGTTATTTATGAATTGATCGAAGACATAAAAAATGAAATGTCAGAATTGCTTGAGCCGGAAATAAAAAGGACTGATCTTGGAAGAATGAAAGTATTGGCTATTTTCAAAAGCGGAAAAGGGCAAATGATTGTCGGCGGAAAGGTTAATGATGGAAAAATTGTTAAAGGAGAAAACATGGAAATTCTTCGTGAAAAAATTCACATCGGCACAGGAAAACTCGTTCAACTTCAACAAAACAAGGAAGATGTTGCTGAAGTAAAATCAGGACTGGAATGCGGAGTTACTTTTGAAGGAAGAGAAAAAATTGAAGTAGGCGACACCCTTGCTTGCTACAAAGAAGAGAAAATTAAAAGAAAAATTTAACTTAAACAACAGAAGACA
>DCVH01000013.1 GCA_002327335.1 Patescibacteria group bacterium UBA2193 | reverse complement strand
TCTATCCGATTGAGCTACGGGCGCGAAATAAAGATTGAGATTTATTTTTAAAAAGCTCTTCTAGGTGGACTTTGTCCGCCATAGCTTTGACGAAAATTAGAGAGATAATCCTCTTAAATCTAAAATTGTCTTAGCAAATCTCACCTTGGCTTTCAGAGAAAGCTTCGGCGAAGCGAAGGTGGACGCTGAGGGATTCGAACCCCNNGACCCTCTCGGTGTAAACGAGATGCTCTAACCAGCTGAGCTAAGCGTCCAATAATAAAAATAATAATTCAAAACTTTAAACTTGATGTCCAGTACTTTGCTGAAATTCAGCGAGGCTGGAAGCTGCTTGCCCATGCACCCTTGTGGTGCCGGGAGCTAAGCGTCCAATAATCAAGATAACAATTCAGAACCTTTTATAACCAACGACGGTTATTTGCTAAGTGTAAATTGTTAACTGCAAACTGTCAATTTAATGTGCACACAGAGGGATTCGAACCCACGACCGTTGGCTTAAGAGGCCACTGCTCTACCAACTGAGCTATGCGTGCGTAAAACAGATATGATCTTTTAAAAAATCAACAAAAATAATCATACCTTATAAAAAATAATTGGTCAATAATCAACGCCTATTTAATGACATTTTTCAATTCATCCATCGCTCGTTGCAATTGAAGATCATTTTTATTTTTGAGGTCGTCATCGGACATTTCAACAACGATATCGGGCTCCAAACCTTTTTCGTGAATTGAACCGCCTGATGGAGTGAGCCATTTTGCAATGGTTATTCTCAAGCTTGATCCGTCCTTGAGTGTTTCAAGCTGTTGAACAGACCCTTTGCCAAAGCTTTTTGTTCCAATCAGCTTGCTTCCATTGTTGTCTCTGAGCGCTCCAGCAAGGATTTCGGAAGCACTGGCACTTCCTTCGTTGACGAGCACAATTACCGGTATTTCTGAGAGACTGGCCCCACCAATTGCTTTGAAAGCTTTTTTCTCTCCGTCTTTTTCCTCTTCCCAAACAACGACTTTTTCTTTTGTAACAAATTTTGAAGCAATTTCTATTGAAACATTGAGATATCCACCCGGATTATTTCTCACATCCAAAACAATCCCCTTGCTGTTATCAGCAATTGCCTTGGTCACTTCACGATTGAATTCTTTTGAGGTATCTTCAACAAATTTATTGATTCTTATATATCCAATATTATTTTCTTTTTTCTCATACGTGACACTTTTAAGCTCGATGGTATCACGAGTAACAGTGAAGTCCTTGGTTTCACTTTTTTCGCCGTTTATTCTGACAATAGACAATACAACCTCGGTGCCCTTTGTCCCTCTGATTTTTCTAACTGCCTCATCAATTGAAATATCCGCTGTCATTTCACCATTAATCTTGAAAATCTTGTCTCCTGCTTGCAATCCCGCTTTTTGAGCTGGCATACCATCAATCGGGGAAATTATTGTTAAAATTCCATCTTTCATTCCAAGTTCCGCTCCAATCCCCTCGAAACTTCCTTCCATCTCAGAATCAAAATCCTTGGCCATTTCTGGATCCATGAAGCCTGAATAAGGGTCGCCAACTGCTTTTACCATCCCGTCTATTGCACCATAGACTCTTTTTTGAGAATCAAGCTTGCTTTCATCAACATAATATCTATCAATCTTATTCCAAGCCTCCCAAAATACACCAAAATCAACATCTCCCGGCTTGTTCTTCTCTGCATTTTTCAGAACATTTTTCGGATCAACAAGACTGTTGATTAATTTTTGAGGACCAGCGTTTTCATTTTCCACTGAGAATTGAGCAGTTTTCCAGGCTGCGCCGAAATAGAAAAACAACAATGCGATGGCAACCATCCAAAAAAGATTGGTATTTTCTTTTTTTCTCACAGGAATATTGTTAGAAGAATTGCTTGGAGTGTTATTTTTTGCCGGTTCAATGTTATTCATTGGTTATTTTTTTGAATTTTTTGTTATATTCTTTATGTGGATTTTTTTTGCCCAAATTTTTTAGGAAAAATTTAAGCGCGCTTGCTATGTGAATTCTTGAGTATTTATTAAAGAGAACTGCCTTTAGAGCGTTCTTGTTGGAACTTTGAGCACCATGATAATGATAGACTGCCAACTCCGGATTATATATGACTTTCAATTCATTTTCCCAGCATCGCCAACACAAATCCACATCTTCGAAATACATGAAAAATCTCAAGTCCATCCTGCCGATTTTATCAAAATTCTTTTTTGAAATTGCAATTGCCGATCCCATTACCCAATCCGGTTCGATGATTTTTTTTAATTTGCCGGAAAAATTCATCGAAAAATTTTTGAGATGATTTTTAGCAAAACCGAAATTTTTTAAAAAAGTTCTTCGATAAACAATCGTCAAGGGTGTATAAAATCTGAAACAAGAAGGTTGGATGGATTTATCAAAATTTATCATTTTCGGACTCAAAATTCCGATGTCCAGATTGTTCTTGATGTATTCAATACTTTTTTCAACAACACCAGGCTTGATAACAATATCAGCATTGATGATGAAATAAAATTCTCCTTTAGCAGCTGCCGTCCCTTGATTCACCAATGCGCCAAAACCAACATTTTTTTTGTTGGGCAAAAATTTTATTTCAGAATATTTTTCCCTCATCAAATCCTCCGTCTCTTCCCCTGTTTCACCATCAACCACAATAATCTCATATTTGAGATTATTGATGTTTTTCAGCAAAGAGTCCAGACAAAGATTCAAGATGTGAGGATTCTTATATGAAGCTACTATTATTGATACCTCAGGGTTCATTGGGTTGTTTCAAAATGAAAAGCTATTTTTTTTCATCATCTTCTTCGTCTTTATCTTCCGTCACTGCTTTTTTATCTTTCTTTGTTTCAGTTTTCTTGTCGTCAACGGTTGTCTGTGTTTTTGGTCGAGTGTATTGTTTTATCGGGTTGATGTCGCTTTGAGGAGCAATCGTGAAAATTTCCTCAGACATCTTGTGAATCTCAGAATAATTATCCCATCCGGCCCGAGGAATCAAAATGTATCCCGCTCCCTTTGGTGCATCTTCTGGCACCAACAGATACCCCTCACTTGAATTTTCCAAGACTCGACGATAGAGTTCAGCATCCTTCATGGCAGAATATTCTTCAAAAAAATTCTTCATTTCGCCCGAAGCCAAATCTGTTCGAACATTATCCCCGATCGCGTTAAGAATACTGTTGATTTTGCTGAAATCAGAAAGAGTTCCCATGGAAATCAATTTGTCCTTCAGTGCCATTAACATCACTTGTTGTCGTTTGCTTCGATCAAAATCTGAAGTGTTTTCTCGTGCTCTGGCATAACAAAGAGCTGTTTCTCCATCGAGATGATTATTCCCTGCTGGCAAAGTAAATTCAACACCACACTCTTTTCCTTGAACAAATTGATTTGTTTCATAGAAAGGAGCTTCCAAATAGACATCGATTCCTCCAACAGCGTCAATTAGTTGCTTGAACCCAACAAAATTAAGCGAAGCAGAATATTGGATATCAAGACCAGTCACCTCAGACAAAACTTCTTCCATTGCTTTCAATCCTTGTCCAACACCTTTTTGTTCTCCAATGTGATGGACAGCGTTGATTTTCATTCGATTTTCCGTTCCAGGCATTTTCACATAAAGATCTCGGGGAACAGAAATAATAGCAGCTTTGTGCTCATCTGGCTTGATAGAAATGATCATTATTGTGTCAGCCAACAGTCCTCCTCCTGGAATATTTTCACCTCTCATCCCAAGTAACGCAAGATTTATTCTTCCATTTTCATCTTTCTGCACCTCTTCTCCGCCACCAACCAAATTAAACAAGCTTTTCAGACCAGAGCTGTCATAATTGGAAATCTTGTTTAGGACATAGCCAGTCTTGTATGCAAAAACTCCCCCACCGATTAGGATTAAAATGACGACAGTCAAAACAATTTTAAACCATCCTTTTTTATAGAATCTTTTTGGCTCCTGGTTAAAATCCTCTTTTGAATAACGCGTATTTTTCATTAGTAATCTTTATTAAATTAACTTCTTATTTAAAAAAACCACACAAACCTTAGGCGGTTAGCCTATTATCTTCTACAATAATTATTTCTTATTTGTTTCCCAGTGAATTATATAAATCAAGCGTTTCCTGAGCACATTTTTTCCAATTGAAATATGATGCTCTTTGCTTTCCTTGTTGAATAACCCGCCCTCTTAAGTCTTTATCCATTATAACCTCAAAAATTCTTTTTGCCAAATCTTTTTGATTGTTCTGATCATAGAACTCTGCTGCCCCTCCAACAATCTCCCCTAGACAAGATTTGTCATTGGAAACAAGAGGCACGCCTGAAGCCATCGCCTCTATCGCTGGCAAGCCAAATCCTTCATATGAAGAAACAGAAACTGCGACTTCTGACATCTGAAGAACAATCGGCAAATCTTCCTCATCAACAAATCCAAGAAATTTTATTTTTTCAAAAATTTCCGGCGTTTCCCTTTCTATTTGACTCAATGTTGTTACTATTTTTTCATCAAAATTATGCTGTTCCAAATTCCCAGTTAAGCAGAGATGAACATTTGATATTTCTGGATTTTTTTCAGCATATTCTTTTTGAAATAACTGGTAAGCCTTCAATAGAAAAGGAATATTCTTCCTTGGTTGCAATGTTCCAATGTGAAAAATGAAAGGATTTGTTAGTGCATATTTTTTCGAAATTTCATTTTTTTGTTCTTCAGAATATTCTTTAAAAAACCCTTCCGCGGCTCCTCCATTGTGAATTGTGTGAATCTTTTCTGAAGAGATTTTATGATATTTTAATATTTCATTTTTAGTAAAATCTGACACTGCGATTACTTTATTCACTCTCTTGAAAGACAAAGGGATTAATGTTTTGAGAAAAAATAAATCAGACTTCTTAATGAATTCCGGATGAGCATCAAAAGAAACATCGTGAATCGTAGTGATTAACTTCGTCTTCTTCGTCAGAAACAAGGGAGTGATGTATTGAACATGCAAAATATCTATATTATTTTTTGCAATCCAGAAAGGAAGCAGAAAAAAAGTCCAAAGAAATTTTGACGCTGGGGTAATTGAAACTATTTTAAAATTTTCAGGAACGATGCCATTATTTTCAAAAATTCTTTCTCTGATTTTTCTCAATTTTGTTTCATCTTCCGTATTTGTCAGAAGAAAATAAAAATTTTCAGAATCAATTTTTGCTAGATTCTGAACGAGATTTAAAGTGTAAACCTCATCACCGGTTCTTTGTTGGCCGATTGGCCTGATGTCGATGGCTATTTTCATATTGTAGCGACGAGTGGATTCGAACCACTGACCCCAGGCTTATGAGTCCTGTGCTCTAACCAACTGAGCTACGTCGCCGAATTATGTGATTTTTTAATGACAATTATATTAAAAACTACATTACACTTTAAAATAAATAGCGAAGTTGCAAACTGCCTGCCCCGCACCTTTGTGGTGCCGGGGAGCTACGTCGCCGAATTATACAAAAAAATTTTCAATTTCTAATTTCTAATTTTCAATAAATTTTCAATTTTATAATTTTCAATAAAAACAAAATACTATTTATCTTACTGAAAATTATTAAATTGACTGAAAATTGTAAATTAATAATTGAAAATTAATAACTATCTGTTGCGGGGGCAGGATTCACCCCGCAAGGGGGTGTAAACTTCTCATCCTCTTTCTTATTTGTTGCGGGGGCAGGATTCGAACCTGCAACCTTCTGGTTATGAGCCAGACGAGCTACCACTGCTCCACCCCGCGATAAATTCAACCATAAATAACATTATTTCATAAAGTCATAACCATGTCAACATTAAACAACTTCTATTCCATGCTTTCTCAGGGACGCTTTTATTTTTGATTTTGCTTGAACTGTTTTTGCGAATTTCAGCCAGTCACGATTTGGCATTTTGCTTTCTTTTGATGTTGCAATCTCAACAACATCTCCATTGTGAATTTCGTGACCCAGTGAAACCATTTTGCCATTAATCTTGGCTGACTCCATCCTGTCACCGACTTCCGTGTGGATTTGATAGGCGAAATCAACTGGCGTTGCCTTCTCTGGGAGGTCAATGACGTCGCCCTTTGGAGTAAAGGCGAAGATGTGGTTTTTGAAAAAATCAATTTTTAATGAAGCCCAAAATTCATCCGTTTGACCACCTGTTTCTCTTTGCCACTCTCTGAGTTGCGTAATCCAGCGAAGTTGGTCTTCGGGGATATCAACATTTTTTTTCTTGCCAACAATGAAATCTTTCCATGATTTCTTCTCGGAATAAATCCAATGAGCCGCAATTCCATATTCAGCTTCGTCATGCATTCGTTCTGTTCTGATTTGAATTTCCAAAATTTTTCCATCCGGGCCAAAAACAGTTGTATGAATTGATCTGTAACCATTTGGCTTTGGCAGGGAAATATAATCTTTAATTCTTCCAATTAAGGGGTTGTATTTTTTATGAACAATCCCCAGGGCTTCATAGCAATTAGCAACAGTTGGGAGAACAATTCGAATCGCTGACAAGTCATGTATTTTCGTGATATCCATATCACGATCTTGAAGTTTCACAAAAAGACTGTAATAATGTTTTGCTCGGCCATGCACGTCAATCACCTTCAGCTTTTCTTTTTTAAATTCTTCGCATAATTCTTTGATTGCCCTATCAACATAGACTTGTCTTCCAATAAAAGCTTCATCTTCCAGTTTCACTATTTTTTTATAATTCTCCGGATCAAGATATTTAAAGGCCAGATCCTCCAATTCACCCTTAACCTCACCAATCCCGAGTCGATTTGCGATTGGAACAAAAACCTCCATTGTCTCTCTTGCAATTCTCTCTCTCTTTTTTTCTGGCAAATATTCAAGCGTCCGCATGTTGTGAAGCCGATCAGCAATTTTTATCAAAACCACCCTGATGTCAGCTGCCATTGCTAGAAACATTTTTCTTAAATTTTCAAGAAAATATTCTTGGGCATTTTCACGAAGTCTCACCTTCCCAACTTTTGTAACTCCATCAATAACAAACGCAACATCTTTGCCAAATTCCCTTTCAACATCTTCCATGGTATAGGAAGTGTCTTCGGGAACATCATGAAGCAATGCTGCGGCCGTTGAAATTGAGCCAAGCCCCATTTTCACAAGAATTGCCGCCGTTTCAACACAATGTTCAAAATAGTCATCCACTCCGTTTTTTCTTTTTTGCCCCGCATGTGCCTTTTTTGCAAATTCATAAGCCTTCGCGACTCTTGCGAGTTGCTCTTTGTCAAAAGGAATTCTTCTAATTTTTACTAACTCTTTAAGAGTTTTTGGCATAAATGTAACTTGCTTATAATAATTCACTATATCACGATTATTGAAAAAAGCAAAAAAACACGTCTCTTTTTGAGACGTGTTTTGAAGAATAACTTTGAGCCCTACATCATCGGCATTCCACCCATTCCTGGCATTCCGCCACCCATTCCATGTCCATGATCATCTTCCTTCTTTGGAGCATCTGTAATAGCCGCTTCAGTTGTCAAAATCATGGCAGCGGTTGACGCACTGTTTTGCAAAGCGGAAGAAACTACTTTCACCGGATCGATAATTCCCGCTTTAAACATATCAACATATTTTCCTTTTGCTGCGTCATAACCAATATTGAAGTTGATATCTTTGTCGGCTTTTATAGTTACTTTTCTTGAACCATCTTTCATAGTTTTCATTTCTCGCGCATCTTGTTCTTCAAAGATATCATTCATAATTAAATCAGGAGATTGCCCGGCATTCAAAGCAATTTGACTAACTGGAGCAACCAAGGCCTCGATAAGAATATTAATCGCCGCCATTTCTTCAATTTCTCTTGAAAGTTTTTCTTTATTTTCTTCTCGAAATCGAATCAATTTTGTCGCTTCGTTCAAAAGAGCAATTCCTCCTCCAGGAACAATTCCTTCTTCGATTGCTGCTTTTGTCGCTTCAACAGCATCTTCAACTCGATGTTGCTTCTCTTTTTGTTCAACTTCAGTTGCTGCCCCAACTTTCAAAACGGCAACTCCTCCAGAAAGTTTTGCGATTCTATCTCTCAATTTATCTTTGTCATAATCACTTTCAGTTTTGCTAAGCTGAAGCTTGAGTTGCTCTACTCGAGCGTCAATTTCATTTTTAGCTCCTTTCCCGCCAACAATAGTTGTCGCGTCTTTTGTTGAAACAACTTTCGTGGCTTGTCCAAGATCAGAAAGTTCCGCACTTTCAATTTTCATCCCTTTTTCTTCTGAAATTACTTGTCCACCAGTTAAGATCGCGATGTCATCCAACATTGCTTTTTGATTATCACCAAATCCCGGGGCCTTGATAGCAAGAACATTCAAAATTCCTCGCAACTTGTTAACAACCAAAGTTGCAAGTGCTTCTCCTTCAATGTTGTCAGAAATAATCACTAGTTCTTTTTTGCCGGTTTGAGCAATTTTTTCAAGCAATGGCAAAATGTCACTGATGGCAGAAATTTTCTTGTCAGTAATCAAAATATGAGCATCTCTCAACTCCGCTTCCATTGAATCAGTGTCGGTCACCATATAAGGAGAAATGTACCCCTTATCAAATTTCATTCCCTTAACAACCTCGCTATCAAGACCAAAAGTTTGAGACTCCTCAACCGTTATCACGCCATCTTTCCCGACTTCCTTGATGACTTTTGCAATCATTCGTCCAACCTCCTTGTCTTGAGCAGAAATTGTCGCGACTTGTGCAATCGCATCTCCTTCAACTTTTTTGGAAACTTTTTCATCTTTCAAATTCTCAACAATTTTTCTGGTATATTTCAAAAGAGCATCTTTGAGATCAATGACGTTAATTCCTTTTGAAATCATTCTTGCTCCACCTTGGGCAATTGCTTGAGTCAAAATTGTTGCAGTAGTTGTCCCATCTCCCGCACTGTCATTTGTCTTGCTTGCAACCTCCTTGACCATCTCTGCTCCGATATTTTCATATTTATCTTCCAGTTCAATTTCTTTTGCAATTGTCACTCCATCATTTGTGATGGTTGGAGCACCATAACCTTTGTCCAAAATGACATTTCGTCCCTTTGGCCCAAGTGTCACCTTGACCGTATCAGCCACTTTGTCGATTCCCCTCATAATGTCTCTTCGTGCTTCTTCTTCGAATTTTATTTGCTTTGCCATAATTGTTTATTAATTATTATTTTTGATTAATTTTTGGCAGTCTTGAGGTTAGTCTGCCAACTACACTCTTTATTTTATTGAGTTTGAGAAAGTTGTCAAGCATTTTTTAAATAAAAATATTTCTTCAAAAAAAATTAACATTACTAAAAAATTGTACTATAATTAAACGCACCAAGTAATAACAGTTCTTAAAATATTTCAATTTCAAAGGGAGGGTTCAATTATGCCAGATTTTTCAGTCACGGCAATAAAAAACGCGAATGATCTTTTCTTTAAAAAGATTTTGAACAATTGCATGAGCACAAAGTTCGATTCTTTTCTGAAAATAGCAACGGAAATTATCAATTTTTTTCAACTTTCTTTTGACAATAGATGGATTGGGACACTGCAAATCGACAACAAAAGCGCAGAGATGCTTCAAAAAGAACTGCTGAGTCACCCTCTCCTATTTCTAGACATGATGGGAATAGAGGGCGCAGAATTCAATGAAAAAATTGAAATTAAAAGCGGAGACCTTGTTGTTTCTCTTGAGATTCTCGAAGACAGGGAAATTCATATGAAACAAAGAACTGTTGGTTTAAAGGTAAGGTTTTTAGAATGAGACATTTTCGTCCTTTCAAAAAAACACGACAACTCAAAATCGAG
>DCVH01000023.1 GCA_002327335.1 Patescibacteria group bacterium UBA2193 | reverse complement strand
CGGAAGATTGTTGTTGATCGAGCAGATTCCTCAATCCTTTATTTTGGGACAGTGCAATCGGGAGCTTTAATCACAAAAAATGCCGGAAAGGATTTTTCTGAGATAAAAGAATCCGGTCAAATTTTCAACATTGTTGTTCATCCAAATCAAGGAGGGGTTGTTTATTTGAGCGATCAAAATGGACTATCAAAAAGTAGTGATTATGGGGATACGTGGGAGGTGCTGAACACTCTTGTTAAGCCAGAGGAAATTTCATCAAGAGGATTGGCGATAAACCCCAGTCGAAGTAATGAACTTTTTTACACTGCGGGAAAAGCTTTCTATAAATCAACAGATGGAGGAGAGACTTGGAAGCCTGTGCAATTCAATATAAATCGGATAATCAGAGAGATTGAAATAGATCCTCGTAATTCTAACGTAATATATGTTGGGACTACGGCTGGGGGGTCCTCTTTTAAATTGTTGCCTAATTAAAATAATTAATTGTAAAAAAATGGTAGATGAATCAATAAAAAAACTGAAGGAGCGTTTCGTTTTAATTGTGAGTGATTTCGAAAAAGAACTAAAAAATATCAGAACTGGTCGTGCGACCGCTTCTATTCTAGATGGCGTCAAGGTTGATTATTATGGGGTGGAGACTCCGATTGCACAAATTGCCTCTGTTAATGCTGTCGATGCAAAAACAATCGTGATAGCTCCTTGGAGCAAGGATCAGTTGATTAGTATCGAAAAAGCTATTAGTGAGTCAGATCTTAGTCTTACCCCGAATAATGACGGAGAAGTTATTCGAATAACACTCCCTCCGATGACAGAAGAACGAAGAAAGGAACTTGTGAAAGTTCTTGGCAAAAAAACTGAAGAAACTCGGATAAAAATTCGACAAGTTCGAGAGGAAATATTGAGTGATATTCAGGACCAAGAAAAACAAGGAAATATCTCAGAAGATGATAAATTCAGAGCAAAAGACCAGATTCAGAAAGTGGTGGATGAATATAATAAAAAAATTGAGGAATTGGAAAAGAAAAAAGAAGCGGATGTTATGGCAGTATAAAAATAATTATAAACAAAAATGTTACTTACGATAATCATATTCTTTTTAATATTGGGACTTTTAGTGCTGGTTCATGAGTTAGGACATTTTTTGGTTGCCAAAAGAAATGGTGTGACAGCAGAAGAATTTGGCTTTGGTTTTCCGCCGAGAATTGTTGGGTTATATCGAAATAAGGATGGGAAAATAAAAATTGTCTGGGGAAACAAGGAGATTGAAAAAAATATTTTAAGCGAAGAAAATACTGTTTATTCAATAAACTTGATTCCGTTGGGAGGTTTTGTGAAAATTAAAGGAGAAAACGGCGAGGACAAAAGTGACCCCCAAAGTTTTTCTAATCAGTCAGTTTGGGTTCGTTTCAAAATCCTGTCCGCGGGAGTTTTTATGAACTTCATCTTAGGCATTGTTTTGCTTGCGTTTGCTTTGCAAATCGGACTTCCTGATGCAGTGAGTGATGAAATCGATGTGCCAGGAAAAATTCAAGTAATTCAGGTTGCTCAAAATTCTCCAGCGAGTGATATTGGCGTTGAACTCGGTGATGAACTTTTGGCGATTGAAAACAGCAGTAAAGAAAAAACTTCAATTAAATCTGTTGCGCAATTTCAAGAACTAATCCAGAAAAATGCCGGACAAGAAATTGTGCTTTCTGTTCAGCACGTTGAAAAAGACCGTGTTTCTGAAATTCCGGTTAAAGTTCGAGAAAGCGCTCCAGAAGGGGAGGGACTTCTTGGAATCGCACTGGCAAAAACTACGATAACGAAATATGGTTTTTTTGAGTCTTTTTGGATTGCAACCAGAAATACTGTTTTTTTTATCGGCGCGATTGTTGCTTTTGTTGTTTCCTTAATTGGAGATCTCATCACTTCCAAACCTGTTGGAGCTGAGGTTGCCGGGCCGGTTGGAATTGCCGTGCTTACTGGGCAAATGGCCAAATTGGGATTGGCATATATTTTGCAATTCGCTGCTATTCTTTCGATTAATTTGGGAGTGATAAATTTTTTGCCGTTCCCGGCGCTGGACGGAGGAAGAGTAATTTTTCTGATAATTGAAAAAATAAAAGGGTCACCAGTCAGTCAGAAAATCGAAGGCTATGTTCACACTGTCGGGTTTGTAATCCTTTTGGGCTTGATGGTCCTGGTCACCGCTCGAGATTTTGTCAATTTTGAGATTGTGGATAAAGTGAAAAATTTATTTTAGTATTTTTTGAAAAATAGATGAGCGAGCTTGGTTTTCTCCTTGTGGATAACTGGGTAGATCTAGTTGATTTGGTATTAATCCTTTCACTCCTTCCCCTCCCTATAAGTACATAACCATCGCTTATGCCACAGGGGCACACCCTTGCTGCGCCTATAATCATCAATTTTTTCTTCAGAATAGACTTAATCCAACTGAAATGTTCCTTTGTTTGTTTTTGGCATATTAGTTGCACACACATTGCTGAGTAGCTCTAGAGAATTATTTTAATGAAAAGTTCCAAATATGTTTAAATGTTACCGATTCATTTTGACATTTTGTTTAAAAGTTTTACAATAATAGCAAGTGATTTAAAATAAAAATAAAAAAATGAATAAAAAAAGATTTTTTATCATAGGTGTTTTTGCTCTTTTGATAACAATCGGGCTGTTTTTCTTCAGTAGTGGAGTGAAAGCAGCTACTACACCTTCTGTATCTATGGGTTTTTGGCATGGACATCCAGGCACTCCATATTGTCCAGGGGAAACAATAACTGCTTACGCAAGATTAAAGGTTGAATACGATCCCCCATTCACATTCAATTTCAATGTAACGGAAACAACAAATTCTTCTACAAAACAATTATATTCAGGGGCTTACAATACAGGTGTTCAGTATACTAAATCAGCAACTGGGATTGCTCAAAATACGCCAGGAAACTACAATATTAAATTTGTGGAAGTTAGTAACACCGCTCCTATCTTTTCGGGTAAATTTTTTGGCACTATGGATGTACCTTATTCCGTAGTAAATTGTTCCTGCACCGGCTCTATCCCGACTGGATCAACGATGTGTTCAGGGGATAATACAATTAACGACTTCACAGATGTTACTAGCTGGCAATACGTTGGAAATTCTTCTTCTAGTTGTACCACGGCTAGAAAATGTGAATATTATACGCCAGTCGTTAATTATTCCTGCACCGGCTCCATCCCGCCTAACGCCGAAGCTTCTTCTGCGTTTGAAGAAACTGGTTTAACGTCTAATGTCGCTTGGACATATGCACTTCCGAACACAGCTGCTAAATGTGAATATAAATGTAGTGCTGGTTATTATAGAAGTGGAACTAGTTGTGTACCTTATTCCTGCACAGGTTCAATCCCTTCCGGCTCAACGATGTGCTCCAGCGATGACATTGGTTTAACATCTAGTCTGGCTTGGCAATACGCGGGAACTTCCT
>DCVH01000029.1 GCA_002327335.1 Patescibacteria group bacterium UBA2193 | reverse complement strand
AGGATGGCTGCTTCTAAGCCAACCTTCTAGCTGTTTTAGTAGTTTCACTGCCTTTCCCACTTAGTATAGATTTTGGGACCTTAGATTGTGATCTGGGCTGTTTCCCTTTTGAGCTTGGACCTTAGAGCCCAAGTTCTGACTGCCAAGATAATTCAATAAGCATTCGGAGTTTGGTTGAACAACCTAGGTAAACCCGGTTGCTCATTCAGTAGCTCTACCTCTCATTGATAGTTACTTGACGCTAGCCCTAAAGCTATTTCGGAAAGAACCAGCTATTGCCGGACTCGATTGGAATTTCTCCTCTACACACAAGTCATCCCCGCGAGTTGAACGACGCGTGGGTTCGGGCCTCCTCTCAATATTACTTGAGATTCACCCTGCTCATGTGTAGCTCGTCCGGATTCGGGTCTAGTCCATACGACATATTCGGCGGTTAAGCCTCGCTTTCACTACGCCTTCTCTCGTTTAACGAGATTAAGCAAGCCGTATAAAACTAACTCGTTGGCTCGTTCTGCAAAAAGCACGCCATCACNNGGCTCTGACTCTTTGTAAGCACATGGTTTCAGGATCTATTTCACTCCCCTCATCGGGGTTCTTTTAACCTTTCCCTCACGGTACTAGTTCGCTATCGATCTGAAGCAATATTTAGCCTTGGAATTATAGTGATCCCAGATTCAAACGGGGTTTCTCCGGCCCCGCCCTACTTGAGAACAATTGCTACAAAGTATTATTTTTTTCGCTTACAGGACTTTTACCTTCTGTGGTCTCCCTTTCCAGAGATATTCAACTAAAAATAATATTTTCGCCCTAATTAAATAGGCACAATTGCCTCGCAACCCCGCATTCTTCACTCACGTTCCGAATTTTATAATTTTTAATTTTATAATTTTTTAAATAATTTTAAATTTCCTAATGTTTTAAAATTTAAAAAATTAAGATTTATTTAAAAATTAATAATTAGTAATTAAAAATTTATTCTGAACGCCAGTGAAGAATACGGTTTAGGCTGTTCCCTTTTCGCTCGCCACTACTGGGGGAATCTCTTCGATTTCTTTTCCTCCGGGTACTAAGATGTTTCAGTTCCCCGGGTTCGCTTCCGCACACAGCACGGAAATACTAAATCCTAAATAACAAATACTAAACAAATTAAAAATATTAAATTCAAATGTTCAAAACGTATTTGTTTTGAATTTTGAAAATTAGAATTTGTTTCGAATTTCGATATTAGAATTTCGAATTTCTGTGCTATGCACGGATAATAGAGGTTTGCTCTATTGCGTTGCCGCATTCGGAAATCCCCGGATCAAAGATTGTTTGTCATCTCCCCGAGGCTTATCGCAGACTTCCACGTCCTTCTTCGCTTGCTTCAGTCAAGGCATCCACCATGCGCGCTAATTGAGTATTAATTACCGCTATCTTCGACTAGCAAATAACAAAGATTAATAAATCAATATTATTTACTATTATATACAATACATTGAAATTGCCATTAACTCTTTTACTACATCAATATTTTATTTTCAAGGTTCCCGACTCAAGAAATTGCCGTCAAGCAATTCCAAGGAATCATCTAAAGAAAATCAAATCAATTTCTATTAGATAACACCTTTAAATTATTTTTCAAAAACATTCTAATTTTCAAACAAAAAATCGCTTTCGAAGCGATGTTAACCAACACTTAACGTTTTGTTAATCGCTCATCTTTTAAGTTTTGATTTTTTGTAATTCTCTACCATTAATTGGTTACCTTATTTGATTGTGAAATTTCCCCTTTCACTTGTCAAACTTCAATGTAAAATATAGCACCTTTAAAAATGTTGTCAAGCACCCAAACCAGTTGCGGGTTTTTGGTTGATAGCTAAAAGCGAATAACCACCCCTTCGAACTTCAACAGGTTTATTTTCTTTGCGATAATTGATGGTTTTAAAGAATAAAATATATTCTTACTTTTCGTTTACTCGCCCCACCCACATTCTCATTGAACTTTTATCAAAATTAACACAGAATTAAAACCCTTGTTTTTTGCATCCTGTTTCGGTACACCAAATGTATTTCCTAGGAGCGTCATCTCTCGTCCTGTATAAAAAACAAAATTTCTTACTTGAATAATCACCCCCACACGTTCCATTCGAATAAGCACAACCGCTGGGTCTCACTGTTGTTCCCTCATACCCAGGCACACAATAATTTCCAAACTTCCATCCATATTTTTCTTCCAAGAGCATTATTCCATCTTCATCAAGATCCTCCATATAAGGAATCTTTGAAAAATTTAAAAGATAATACCCTGGACTTGCCACATCATCAACCCTATAGCACATAGAAGGCCTGCTAGTTCCACTAACATAGAAGCGCATGTGGGCAAAAGCGTTTTCATAGAGACACAAAGAAACCGCGGACTGAAGTCCTTTCATCATCTGGAAAACAGCGTTATCATTGGCTCTCACTCTGACACTTTTAAGACTTACCAAAACTATTCCTGCCAAGATTCCAATAATCGCAATCACGACAAGAAGCTCGATCAAAGTAAACGCTCGCGTGCCCCCACTCTTATTTTGTTTTTTGATTTTCACAATAATAAATTAATTTTAATCTATCATTATTTTACGGCAAAATTATACCACAAAAAAGAACAAAAAGCTATAAGTTTGTCAAGGGCTCAGATTAGTTAGTAGTTTGTAGTTAGTAGGCAGGGGATAATTTATCTTAAGTTACCGTTTTTCATAATCCTGTTGATGGCGCCTTCATCTTTACAGGAATACTGATTATCGGGAGAATAGAAACGTTTCTTGGGACCATAACACCCTCCATTTTCCCGATCAAGCACCCCAAAAAATGGCATCAAAAATCCCATATTTTTCGAAGTAAAATATTGATATAAATATTCCAAAGTTTCTGCTCTCTTTTTTTTGTCCATTCTGGCAAATCGGTCTAGATCATCCTCTTTAATTCCCGTCCAATCAAGATGAAGCAAAACATTTTCCGCTTTTGAAGAAAAATCTTCATGCCAAAGCAACCCCCAACAACTTTCCTTTCGCGAAAGACATGGACCATTTTCAATTTTTCCTTCATTATCAATACCAACCCCTCCCTCGATATAATCAAAAATTTTCAAATATTTTTCATCCGTAATCGCACCTGTTTGAGCGCCAATAATGACATCTACTTTTTGCTTTTTTGCATAATCGCGAATATCATCAACAATTTCAAAAGCATAATCTTTTTCTCCTCCCTCTTGCATATAAATCTGTCCGAAAGTGAAACTTTGGATTCCCAGGTCAATCGCCTTGCTGGTTGTGTATTTAATGTATTCTCGATATTCTTTGTTTGCAAAATTGGGCTTGCAAGAATGCTCCCCCCAGATATTTTTGCTTCCCTCTCGACACATTGCATCAAAATCAAAAAAACGTTTTTCATAATCATTAAAATACACTGCCTTGGTGTCAATCGCTTCTGCAATAAACATTCCATAAACAACATTGCCTTTTTTTATTTTATCCATCACAAAATCAATCGTTTCAAAATCCGGAGGCTTCAACCAAGTTTCAATTGATCGATGAAGATAATAACATTCGGAACGGTTTATTAAATCAATAAAATCTTCATTCTCCGGATGGTATTCAGAAAGCAAACCGTCTGCCACACAACCTTTTGTTTTAACTTTTTTCATGTTCACCGGACTTGGAATCGGCCTTTTTAGGGGGGTGAATTTCTCAGGAATTTTTGACACTTTTTTTTCTATTTTAACCAAAGTCGGAACAGCCTCAACCTCCTCTCCGACCTTCCCTGCAAAAAACCAAACGAAAACACCACAAAGAATTGCCGTTACCACGACAATCACAATTGCATATTGAATTTTAATTTCTCTTTTTAAATTCATATTATATCCTTCTTATATGTATACGGATTATATTAACATTTATTTTGATTTTATTGAAATTTCTTAATTCTAATATTTTTTTAAAAACAAGAAAAAGAAGGAAAAATTAAATTTTTTATATTTTTTAATTAACTTTTCTTTTCCACAAAAAAACCAGCCTTATCAAAAAACTGGTTTAAAAAATTAAAAATTTTATTCAATAAATTTAAGAGTAGAAAGAATTTCTTCATCAAGTTTCATATCTGAATCATTCTGATATAAAACCGTAAATTCGCATCCTCTTCGTTCTTTATTCCCATTCAAAATTCCATATTCAATATTCAAAATTCTGCCCCCCCCTAGTAATCCTTCAATTTTTTCATACCCTTCATGTCTCTTATTTTCTCAAGAGTTTTTGCTTCAATTTGCCGGATTCTTTCACGAGTAACGCCGAATTCATTTCCCACTTCTTCAAGAGTGTGAGTGACTCCATCTTCGAGACCAAAACGAATTTTTAATATCTTTTGTTCACGCAATGAAAGTTGGTCCAGAACCTCAGTAATGTGATTTTTCAAAAGTGTTCTTGAAGCCTCCTGGTTTGGCATTACTGTTTCTGTGTCTTCAATGAAATCGCTCAAAACACTTTCACTGTCATCATCTCCGATTGAAGTTTCCAACGAAACCGTCTCTTGAGAAACCTTCATGATGTGACGAACTTTTGCAACATCGAGATTCATTTCAGACGCAACTTCTTCTGGAAGCGGTTCCCGCCCCAACTCCTGGACAAGCCTCCTGGTCACCTGAATATATTTATTAATAGTCTCCACCATGTGGACCGGGATTCGAATAGTTCGAGACTGATCAGCAATCGCTCTCGTGATTGCCTGACGAATCCACCAAGTCGCATAGGTTGAAAATTTATATCCTTTTTTGTAATCAAATTTTTCCACCGCTCGAAACAAACCAATGTTCCCCTCTTGAATCAAATCAAGAAAAGAAAGATTATGACTTCTTCCGACATATTTTTTTGCAATTGAAACAACCAAACGCAAGTTTGCTTCGGTCAGTTGTTGCTTTGCAGCCTGCTCACCTCTTTCAATTCCTTTCGCAAGAGAAACTTCCTCTTCCCCACTCAAAAGGGGAACTTTTCCAATTTCTCGAAGATACATTTGGATTGAATCGGAAGTTCCAAAATCATCGCCACCGATCATGTCTTCTCTTTTGGGACGACTTTTTTTCTTAGACTTTTCATTTTCAGCCTCTTTTTCAATTTCACTTTTCAATATTTCGTCAGAAGAAACAATTTTAATTCCAATCTTTTCCACTTGACTATAGAATTCTTCCAGAGCTTCAATATCCTTTTCAACATCTCCAAGTGCATGAAGAATTTCGTCTTC
>DCVH01000075.1 GCA_002327335.1 Patescibacteria group bacterium UBA2193 | reverse complement strand
CCGCCATGATAATCCATGTGATCGGAATACAAGTTTGTTATCACAGAAATATTGGGAGAATATTCAATGTCATCGAGCTGATAACTTGAAAGCTCACAAACATAAATAATGTTTTCCGCCTCTTTTTTGTGCTTCAAGTAATTCTCCAAGTCTTCCACTGTTTTTATCTTCCTGTTTTTGCACTCACCAAGCAGTGTTTCCAGCATTGAAAAACCGATATTGCCAACCAATCGAACTTCTTTGCCAGAATTTTTGATAATTGAATAAATCAAACTGGCCGTGGTGCTTTTCCCCTTTGTGCCAGTTATGCCAATTGTGAAATCATTGTTGTTAGCAAAAAAAATATTAGTTGCCGTGGTATATGGTTTTTTAGCGAATCTTTTATTTATCCCAGGTGATTTGATAACAAGATCGCAATCTTTTTGCTTTTCCAAATAATCCTTTCTGTCTTTTTCGTCCGCAATAACATATTCTTTATTTGGAAAAAAATATTTCAGAAATTTTAAAGTTGCTCGGCCTTCAACGCCAAACCCCAGAATACATATCTTATTTTTTTTCGCTATTGCTGATAATTTCATAAATTTTGCTGAATCGAATTTTTAAATTCTTCCGGGATGCTATGCTCATCCGAAAAAGAAAAAAGTTCTTTTTGCAATTTTTCTTTTTCAAAATCTGTCAATAAATTTTTTTGAAAATGTTTTATGATTTTGTCATTTTTGTAATCATCTTTTTCAGACGCCATTGTAAAGGCCAACCTCATTTCATCCGGAGTTCCCACGCATTCAAAAGGTTTAATCCCACTAATTCCAAGAATCTCACTAAATACAGGCAAAAGTTTTTCATCTTCATATAGATTTTTGCCAAAAATTGCAATCAATTGTTCCTTGCTCAGAAAAGCGGAAATGAGTGTAAAAACAAACACGCATTTTGGACAATGCCCGCACCACAGAGAATCGCGTAGCTTCCCTTCCATCTTGAAATTTGCATTGCAACTTGAAAAAGAAGAAAGATATTTTTCATGCTTCAAAAAAAGCTCTGTTATTTTGATTTCGCTAAAAGGTCTTAATAAAGAAAAATATGTGATATCAGGACTAATAAAATTCTTCACATAATTATTGAATAACTTTTCCGCTTCCCAAGACTTGCTCCATTGGTGGTTGATAATTTTCCCTCGATATTCAACGTTGCCAAAATTAGAACTTCCTTCATTTGAAGTCACAATGTATTTGAAATCATAAACTATTGCCACAAATGAATAGATAAATCCCCAGATTAAAGAAATCGGCACATGACCTTTGAAAACCTTGTTTTGCCTCCCAAGCTCGATCAGTTTCTGATCAATTTTTCGCTCAATAGCCAGAGTCTCCTTTCCCACTAAAACTGAGGTATTTTTTTTGACATCATCTTCATTCACAAAAGCCAAAACAAAATCTTTCCCGGCTTTTTTCAGAAACTCCGCCGTTACAATGGAATCTCTTCCCCCTCCAAACAAGACGAGGGATCTGTTTTTTCTTTCAAAATCTATTTTTGGAAACTCTTTCTTTTCTGCGTCAAAAGGAAATTTCACCAAGCCATTCGGATCCATTTTATTCTGATAATAGAATTCCCCCATCCCATCGGAATAAAATTTATTCCAAAATTCAGCCTGTGCTTCCGACAAAGAAACATCTCCGAGCGAAATGTTTGAAGGGCAAAAAGCTTTCCAATAATTTATCCCAATGGCCAACAAAAGATTTTCAAGAATTCTTTTCAAAAGTTCTTCGGGAACCGCTTTTGGGCAAAAACCAATTTCAGGAAAAAATATTTTTTCCTGAAAATTAATAGTCTCTTCTTGCTTCTCCATTGCATAGTTAAAAATGAGAGAAGAATTTTTTTCGTCTATCTGATACCCTTCAAAAACAAATCTTTCTTGTTCGTTCAGCATTAATAGAGAATGATTAAATTTAAGACTTACGCATTTTAAACAATAATTTATGCATTCGAGACAGCGAGAGGCATATATTTTTGTCCAAACGAGTCGCTTCACTTTGTCTAAGGTGGCCAAAAACATATGCCTCTCGCTGTTAATTAAGAAATGTATCTAATCTATCCGGTAGCAAAAAATTTAACAAACTTGTTTCATCCGAGAGTATAAGTTGCAAGGTTGTTAGACTAATTTCCCAAACATTGAAACAATTTCTGCCAAACGGTTTGAATAACCCCATTCGTTGTCATACCAACCAACAACTTTAACAAGATTTCCGCCAACAACATTTGTTAAATCGGTTTGCACGATAGCAGAATGCGCATCTCCAACAATATCAGAGGAAACAAGAGGTTCATCGGTGGTTTTCAAAATATTTTTCAATTCATTTTGTTCTGCTTTTTCAAAAGCATTATTGATTTCATCCTTGGTTGCTTCTTTCTTCAAAACCGCCACCACATCACTCACTGAACCAACCAGCGTTGGCACACGAAATGCCATTCCGTCAAATTTATCTTTAAGACTTGGCAAAACCAAAGTTGCTGCAACAGCTGCTCCAGTTGTGGAAGGAACAACGTTTTGTGCCGCCGCTCTTCCTCTTCTCATGTCTTTTTTGCCACCAGGTCCATCAACTAACATTTGAGTGGCAGTGTAACTGTGAATTGTTGACATCAAAGACTTTTCAATACCAAAATTTTCTTCCAAAACCTTCATTATCGGAGCAATGCAATTTGTAGTGCAAGAAGCCATTGAAATAATATCATCTTCACTAGATAATTCATCTTCATTGCAACCAAGCACGATTGTTTTGATGCTTTCATCTTTGGTTGGACCGGAAATAATCACTTTTTTTGCTCCCGCTTTCAAATGTCCCTCTGCCCCCGCTCTTTCCGTGAAAAATCCGGTACATTCCAAAACCACATCGATTTCCAATTCCTTCCAAGGCAACTTCGAAGGATCTTTTTCTGCAAAAACTTTAATTTCTTTTCCGTCGATAACAAGCGCTCCGTTTTTCACCTCCACTTCTCTTTCATAAACGCCATAGGCGCTGTCATATTTCAATAAATATGCCAAATTTTCCAATTCTCCCAAATCATTAATGGCAACGATTTCCAATTCCGGATTTTCCAGCATAATTTCTGCAACCGGTCTCCCGATTCTCCCAAAACCATTTATCGCAATTTTCATTTTTATTTATTTTTAAAAATTATTACTATAAAAATTATGTATTTGAGCACAGTTCAAGGAAAAAGCGAGCAACGGAATGAGATGTATTTAAAATACATTGAATGAGTAGCGCAGGTTTTGACGAAGAAATGTGCCAAATACGAAATTTTTGACTAGATATCGAGATTCTGAACACTCTTAGCATGTGCCTGAATAAATCTCTTTCGAGGAGCCACTTCACTTCCCATCAAAATATCAAACATTTTGTCGGCTCTTTCAGCATCTTCAAGTGTAACCTGAAGCATGATCCTGGTTTCCGGGTTCATGGTTGTTTCCCAAAGTTGATC
>DCVH01000015.1 GCA_002327335.1 Patescibacteria group bacterium UBA2193 | reverse complement strand
AAGAAATTAGAGAATTAGCTGAAAAAATAAAAAATAATCAGGCAACTCCAGAAGAAAAAGTAATTTTTTTGAAACAAGCTAATATTGCAATAGAAGGTTTGATTGATTTAATTAATCAGATTACAATTATGGATACTAGAAATAATGTTAAAAATGTCGTTGAATAATTTAATNNTAATTAATTTATAAATATATGCCTATCGAAGAATTGCAAAGAAGTGACAAGGAAGGGTTGGAAAAAAAAGAATTAAAAACGGAAGATTCAACTCTGGAATTAAGTCCAACAGAACAAGAAATGAGCATGGAAGAAAGAAGACTTGAACAGAATGTAGGGACTTTGCAAAAAGAATTAGAAAAAATAGGAGGAGTGGATGAACTTCAGAGGAAAATTGCAAAATATCAAAAAGATATTGATGATGATAAGGACATGATGGACAAAAACCTGGCTTTTGCAAATCCTTCCGCGGTAATTACCTTATGGGGTTCGGATGGAGCAGCAAATCTGGCCACGCTCTTGTTTTATTTGACGGGGGCTCCTACGATATTTGGAATTTCAGCAGCCACCTTAAATGGTTTAAATGTTTTAAAAAATAAATACAAGCTAGGAGTGGCGAAAAGAGAAGATAAAAAAAGAGAACAATCTGAATAAAAACTTCAAAGAAATAAAAATATATTCTTTATCTCAAGATTTCCATATTTAGAATAAAAAAAATTACGCAATTGGTGCGTAATTTTTTGCAAATAAAACCTTGTTTCTTACGATTTCACAAAAAGTGAAAATTGGCGGAGAGGGGGAGATTCGAACTCCCGAGAGCTTTCACTCTTCCACGTTAGCAGTGTGGTGCAATCGGCCAGCTATGCGACCTCTCCGTGTTTAATTGCTAGTTATTGATTATTAATTTTCAAAACCGTATTCCTTTTATAATTTTATCAATAAAATTAAAAATTAATATTTATTTATAAAATTCAAAAATTACAAAATTTAAAATTTACATAACTTAATAACGGCAATTTAAATGATTGTAAATGACCATAATTTACTGAATAAGCCTACCATTTAAATCTAGCTTTGTCTAGCGATGACGATGGCGGAAATTGAACGGGGGTTGAGTGCTTGAAGGGCTTTTGCACATTCGATTAGGGTTGATCCGGTGGTGCAAATGTCATCGACGAGCAGAATTTTTTTGCCTTGGATTTTATTTTCAAGCTCTGGATTAGCCTGGAAAGCTCCAAGAATGTTTTTTTGTCTCTCTGAATATTTTTTTACTTTCATTTGAGGAGTAGAATATCGTGTTCTTTTTATGATCTCATTGTTAACTTCTAGCTCGATTCCCGGAATCAGATTTTTGCCGATATAATTTGCCAGAAGTTCTGATTGATTGAATCCGCGCCAGCGAAGACGGAAAGAGTGAAGGGGAATGGGGATAATGAGATTGGGAATCTCCATCTCATGCTTTGCAAGAGCTTTTAGCAGAATTTCTCCAATCCCAAGTTGGAGTTCTGAGATGAAGCGATATTTGA
This sequence comes from Patescibacteria group bacterium UBA2193, assembly GCA_002327335.1. Taxonomy (GTDB): domain Bacteria; phylum Patescibacteriota; class Minisyncoccia; order Moranbacterales; family DUUL01; genus UBA2193. The sequence continues at coordinate 10,822 of DCVH01000015.1, read as the reverse complement.
AAAGATGAACAAGCTTTGGAATCTCAGGGTCTTTGTAGCTGGTGGCGACCAGCAATCTTTTGATTGGATAATCAGTCTGTTTGCAATCTGAGCAAAGTTTCCCAGAATCAGTAATTGATTTTTCGCAACAGGGACATTTCTGGACATTGAGCAATTTGATTGATTTTGTGCAATCATTGCAAAGTGCTGGTCCTTTTTTACCACAACAGACACATTGAGAGGGAAAAATCATTTCGAGCGTGAAATTTTCGATGGATTTTAATATTTCCATGACATTATTTTTGTTTTTTGCGTCCAATTTAATCACTATTATTCGCTAAGAAGAGAAAGTGATTATTTTTTTATTAGCTAAAGAGAAGTTTTAGACAGATTCCCCCCAAGAAATATTTTTTCTCCGGCCTTTCGTTATCACACGGCAGCTACGAAAAAAAACTTCTTGGGGGGGGTAATACACTTGCGCGTGCGTAGGCTATGATTTATTAAGGAGAGAAAGTAGTTATTTTTGAACGTATTAAAACTCACTATAAAAATACAAAGAAACTGAAGTTTTAGTCAGTGAAAAAATAATTACTTTCTCTTCCGAGGAGTATGGAATTTATAATAGAATGCGGAGATGCTGAATAATTATCAAAAGACTAAAAAAGCTAAAAATAATTAAGCTATTTCTCACCCAAAGACAATTTTGTTTTTTGAGACGGAAAGTCGGATATTTTTTTTGTTGGATTTCAATAGATTTTCGGCAATGATTGGCTCAATAAATTCTTCAATTTTTCTTCTGACGAGTCGAGCTCCTTCTTTTGGATCATAGCTTTTTTCAGCAATAAAAGTAATGACTTGAGGAGCAATGGTCATTTGAACATTTCTTTTTTTGAGTCTCAACGAAAGTTTCTGAAGTTCTTTTTTGGCTATTTTTTCAAGATCTTTTTTCTTGAGAAAATCAAAAATTATAATATGATCAAGCCGATTGATTAATTCAAGAGGGAGAACTTCTTCGATTTGATTTTTAATTTCCTCAATTGCTTCTTTTCGTTCCTTTTCGATTTTTTGTTTCTTGGAAGTTGTTCCAAACCCAAGTTCTGAAACCTGGTTCAATTCTCGAGTTCCGATGTTTGAAGTGAGGATGATGATGCAATTTTTGAAATCAATATTTCTTCCTTTGGCATCTGTGATTCGTCCTTCTTCAAGAATTTGAAGCAAGATGTTCAAGATTGCTGGATCGGCTTTTTCAATCTCATCAAACAAAACAACACTATAGGGGTTGCGTCTGATTTTATCAGCAAAACCGCTTGCTTCATCATAGCCAACATAGCCAGCTGGAGCGCCAAGAAGTTTTGAAATGGAATGTTTTTCCATAAACTCACTCATATTGATTTGAATTAAGTTTTGTTTTCCGGTTGGAGAAATTGCTTGTGCAAGAGTTTTGGCGGTCATGGTTTTCCCGATGCCGGATGAACCAATAAAAAGAAATGATCCTAACGGTCGGTCCGGATGTCCAATTCCGGCAAATTGTCGAAGAAGTGTTCTGTGGATTTTGCTAATTGCTTTGTCTTGCCCAACGAGTTTATCTTCGAGAAGTTTCTTGGTTTTATCTGGAATGTCTTTTGTTTCTTGTGAAAGCAAGGAAACTGGAATTCTTGCGGAACGAGCAGCGGTTTCCTTGATGTCGATTGCTTCCAGTTGGATTGGGTGGTCGCTTTCATTTTTACGAAGTTCGTCTTTTAATCTTTTTATTTCTTTTTCAAGGGTTTTTTCTAGATTTCTCAAATGAATTGCTTCCTCATAGCGATCGGTGATTACAAGATGTTCTTTTTCGTCAATAATATTATTGAGTTTTTGCTTTTTTCTGGAAAGTTCTCCGTAAATTTTGGAATCAGTGTTTTGGGATTTTATTCTTGACGCAGTCTCGTCGAGCAAATCGATAGCATTGTCAGGAAGAAATCTGTCAGGGAAAAGTTTCTTTGCAAGAGAGGTGGCTGTTAGAAGGGCGTCTTCAGAGATTCTAACATTATGATATCTTTCATAGCTTTTTTTTATTCCTTTTAAAATCGAGACTGCTTCTTTCTGGGAAGGTTCTTCGATTAGAATTGGTTGGAATCTTCTTTCAAGGGCGGCGTCTTTCTCGATGTGTTTGTGATATTCATCAATCGTGGTGGCGCCAATAACCTGAATTTCTCCTCTGGAGAGAGCCGGCTTCAATATATTTGCAGCGTCCATTCCACCGACGGCATTTCCAGCCCCGACAAGGTTATGAATTTCGTCTATAAAAAGAATCACTTCTTCATTTTCTTTGGCTTCATTGATAACTTCTTTGAGACGGGCTTCAAATTCTCCCCGAAAATTTGTTCCGGCAACAAGGAGTCCAAGATCAAGACTGAATATTTTTTTGTTAGCAAGATAGAAGGGCGCTTTGTTTTCATGAATTTTTTGAGCAAGTCCTTCAATGATGGCAGTTTTTCCTACGCCTGGTTCACCAATTAGTACTGGATTATTTTTGCTTTTTCTTCCAAGGACGTTCGAAATTCTTTCAAGTTCATCATTTCTTCCGACTAAAACAAAGTCATGTTTTTTTATTTCCTCGTTCAGATTAACAGCAAAATCATTAAGGAAGGATTGTCGCTTGTTGTTTTTTTTCCCTTGTGGTGCTAGGAAGCTTTCCATAATTGAATTTATGTCTTGAAAAAAATCGTTGTTTGGGGTTGGAATTCGATTCACGGGTTTATCGGAATTTTGTTTTTTACTATAAGCATTGTCGCTTGCGTTTTTTTTGAAATAAATATCAAATATTTTTTTATCTTTTTCTGATAGGAGCAATAATAGTGACTGAAGAAGATGTTCGGTTCCTACAAAGGGGCTGTTTGTTGAGGACGCCAATTGAAAGGACTTTACCAAAACTTCCGCAATTGAAAGTTTGATGTTTGGTAAATTCTTTTCGTAAATAATCTTGTCCGGATTGGAAATCAATGTTTTCATAAGAATGTTTCCCAAGCTTCCTTTTTGTTCGTGAATCGGTTTAAGCATTAATAATGCATTGATTTTGCTTAGGTCCTCTTGCTGACTGTCTTGCTGGGCTCTTTCCAGAACATTTTGTGCATTTTTCGTGAGACGATTCTTGATTTCTTTTATCATAAAATTAATATTTGTTAAAAATTGTTTTCTGGTGTAATATTACGTTGTCCCGGAGGTAAAATTTTCAATGGTCTTCCATTTTAATTTTACTTTANNTCAGCATAGCAGAAGGTGGAAATAATTCAAGGAAAATTAATTTGACAAAAAGTGGAAATATTCTTAGAATAAAAGTATCTTTCAGAAAAATAAAATAAATTAAAATAAGATAAAAACAAAATGTTTGGTGACATGACGATAGAACTTCCAGGCGGATTTTCTGGTTTGTTCAAAAAAAAGAAAAAGAGAGGGGTTGGCATTGATATTGGGAACTCCAGTATCAAAATTGTTGAACTTGAAAAAAAAGAAGACGGAATTTTTTTGAAAAACTATGCCATTACAAAAGTGGACAAGGAAGGACTCATTAGACCCGGCTCTTCAAAAATTATAAGTAATGACGTTGGAGAAATTGTCAAAAAGATTTTTAATGACATTGAACTGAAGGACAAAAATATAAATGTGGCGATTCCTAGTTTTGCCTCCCTGATCACAACAATTGAGTTGCCGCCAGTTTCCGAAAAGGAAATAGAACAAATTATACAAGTAGAAGCCCCTAAGTATATTCCCGTTCCGTTATCGGAGGTTGTTTACGGATGGGAAGTTGTTAACAGTAAACAAGCAAAAGATGAAACAGAGGATGGTGATTCAAGTTTACTGAAAGCTTCGCGAAAAACTCCTGTGAAAGTCGTGTTGGCTTCGATAATGAAAAATATCAGCCAGGAATACGAGAAAGTTTTTGAGAATAGTGGTTACAATATTGAATCTCTGGAGGTTGATACATTTGCTCTAAAGAGGTCAATGATAGGAGCCAAGAAGGGGAATTTCTTAATTGCCGACATCGGAAGTTGTATCACAAATATTTCAGTTATCTCTAACGGAAGCGTTGTTGTAAATAGAAGTATTGATGTTGGAGGGTCAAGAATGACGGACCTTCTTTCCCAGGCGATGAAAATAAGCAAAGATCGAGCAGAGAAAATCATAGGTAGTCAAGGTTTGGAAATTGATTCGCAAGACATCAAAAAACAAATAATGATTCCTCTGTTAAAAAATATTTCAGATGACATAAAAAAAGCAAAAGAAGGGTTTGAGGAGGGTTATCCAGATTCAAAGTTGGAGTCGATTCTTTTGACGGGAGGGTTTTCTCAGATGAAGGGGCTTAAAGATTTTTTTTCTAATCAACTTGGGGTGGCTGTTGCTGATAGCAATCCTTGGGAAAATTTGAAATATCCTGATAAAATAAAAGATTCATTAAAATCTCTCAGTCCATATTTTGGAACAGCGGTAGGGCTTGCGCTAAGAGGGTTGATTGAGGAATAATTTTTTTAATAAGTTTTAACAAATAAAAATGAGACAAATTAATTTGAGATCAGATGGTACCGGTCAAGGAAGAACCAGGAGCATAAGCCTTTCGTTGGTTCTCGGCACACTATTCTTGATTATTGCGGGCGGGGTGCTTGGTAGCATTTTCCTCTACAAGGCTCAGCTACAAAAAAGCATTGTGTTTGCGGAAGCTGAGATGAAAAAGAAAGAGCAGGGAATCAACAGGCAGAAGTTCCAAGAGGTCTATGACTTGCAAGGACGAATCATGGATGTCAAAAAATATTCAGCTGAATCAAACAGCCAAGTTGAAGTTTTAAATGTGATTTCAGCAAAAACTTTTGAAAACACTCTTTATGAAAATATTTCGATAGAAAGAGTTTCTCCTTCCAGCTCGTTGGTTGAAGCTACTATTCTTGTTGGCGATGCCGATCAGCTGTCTTCACAGCTAAATGCATATAAGCAATCTTCTCAAATAGAAAATATAAAATTGGGGAGCAGTACCCTTGAAGAACAGGGACTAAAGGCGTCACTCGCTTTTAATGTAAAAAAGGAAGTGGTTTCCGGGAGCCAGGATAATTTAAAATAAATAAAAATTTATTAAATAAAATGAGTCTAAAAATATTTTTCTTTCCAGTTTCAATGATTATTACGGTTGTTCTAGTTATTTGGTTTATTATCCCACAGTGGGAAGAGATGCAGAAACAAAGAGTTGTCCTCGGCAAAAAAAACGAGACAATGAAGGTTTTAGAGGAGAAAAAAAATGGTATTAATAAAAATATCGCGGTTTATGATGAGAATGCAAGGGAGGCTTCGGTGATTTACAATGCTTTGCCGTCTGATGTTAATAATGATGTTTTGATAGACGAGATATTTGATGGAGCGAAAAGCAAGGGAATCTTGGTTACAAGTGTAAATGTTGGAAAAATTGAAACCATCAAAAAAGAAGTGGCGAAAAACATTTTGCTTGACGGAGAGGCTGAGTTTGATGATGATGCGCCAGTCCCGCTGATCAAACAGGATGTTCTGAAGATTCCTTTTTCTTTGGACTTGATTGGAAGCTATACTGAGACAAAGGATTATATCAAATTGCTCGAATCTGCTACCCGGCTTTTCACTGTAACTAATGTTGAAATGGGTCAGGCTGATGAAGAAGGCGGTGTAGTAAATACTTCGGTTTCTGCTTTTTGTTTATATAAAAACGATAATCAAAACTTGGAAATTAGTTCTGTTGTCTATAATGAAGATCCGATTTTGGGGGCTCTTATCGAGAAAGGATTGGATTTCAATTACATCAGTCAATACAAAAGTTCTCTTAATAGTGGCTATATTTTCAGTCCTGCGACTATCGTTTCAGGCAAGAGTGATTTGTTTGCAAAAACTGGAAACAGTACAGTTGCTACCGCCACAACACCAGTCGCTGGTCAATAAGTATTGGCAATTGTTTTAAATTTTTAGAATGCGTATTTTTTATGATTGATGATTCAGTTGTACAATCCAACGATAGTTCTGATGTGAACTGGGAAAATATTATGGTGCCGAAGGATCTTGTCTCTTCGGTTCCTTTGGAATCTATTGAAAAATATGGATTTATTCCTTTTCGATCAAGTGATGATTCTATCGATGTGGCAGTGCTTGATGCTGATGATATTAATACTCAAAATGTAATTCAGTTTTATTCAAGAAAAAACGAAAAAAAAGTCAGAGTTTTTCAGGTGACTGGCGAAATATTTAATAATCTTATTAAGAGAGTAAAAAATCCTGAAGTTGAAATCGGGAAGGCTCTTCGTGATCTTGAGGATAGTGATAATGAAGAAAAAAAATCTTCGGCAACACTGAGAAGGAAGAGAGTTTCTGACACAGTTATCCAAGACGCTCCAGTCGCAAAAATGGTGGAAGTTATCCTTAAAAATGCGATTGACGGGAAGGCTTCGGATATCCATATCGAGCCAATAGAAGACAATGTCAGGGTTCGCTATCGAGTCGACGGAGTTCTTCATAGCAGTATTTTTCTGCCCCAAAAAGTTGGTCCGGCGATAGTTTCTCGGATAAAGATATTGGCCAATCTTAAAATTGATGAAAAAAGAAAGCCACAGGATGGTCGTTTTCGGATCAACGATTTAAACGAAATGATAGATTTTCGTGTTTCAACTTTTCCCGTTGCACATGGAGAGAAAGTTGTGATGCGTATTTTGGATAAAAACGAGGGGTTAGTCAGTCTCGACGATCTTGGTTTGCGTGGCGAAGAATTGAGCAAGGTGAAAAGAATTATTGAAGAGCCTTTTGGAATTATATTGGTAACCGGGCCAACTGGTTCAGGAAAATCAACTACTCTTTATTCAATCTTGAATATTTTGAACAAGGAGGGTGTCAATATTGTGACACTGGAAGATCCGGTTGAATATATGGTTGATGGGGTGAGTCAGTCGCAGGTCAAGCCAGAAATTGATTATACTTTTGCTTCTGGATTGAGAAGCGTTCTTCGTCAGGATCCAGATGTTATTATGGTTGGTGAAATTCGTGATTCGGAAACAGCAGAATTGGCAATTCACGCTGCACTGACGGGTCACCTGGTTCTTTCTACCTTGCACACCAATGATTCAGTTGGAGCAATTCCAAGATTGATTGATATGGGAATCCAGCCATTTTTATTATCCTCTGCATTGAAACTTGTTGTTGGTCAAAGATTGGTGAGAAAAATTTGCAGTGATTGCAGAACGGAGCAGGAAGGTGTGTCGCCGGAAATTCAAAAAATTATAAATTATGAACTTGGAAAAGTGTCCAGCGGAGTGCTAGAAGGCCTTGGACTATCCCAGTCTGATGTTAATGGAGAACATAAGCTTTACTATGGAAAGGGATGCAGTAAGTGTCAAAAGAATGGGATGAAAGGACGAATTGGTATTTTTGAAACTCTTGAAGTGGACCGTGTTTTGGCTAAGTCTATCAATCAAAATATCTCAAGAGGAGACATCGAGGACATTGCGAAAAGAAGTGGTTTTACAACAATGAAGCAAGATGGTATAATCAAAGCACTACAAGGGCTAACTACTTTTGAAGAAATTCAGAGAGTCACGGAGGATGATAGTGAGGAGGAAGCGATTCAAGCAAAGGGTGATTAATTCTAAATAAATATGATGGAAAACAAACAATACAAGATATTAATTGCGGAAGACGATCTTTTTATATCAGAGGTTTATTTCACCAAACTTTCTTCTGAGAATTTTGATGTTGTTCTGGTGGACAATGGAGAAGATGCATTGGCTAAATTTGAAGAAGTTCAGCCAGATGTTGTTTTGCTTGATATTCTGATGCCGAGAATGGATGGGTGGGAAGTTCTAAATAAAATTCGCCAAAAAAAACAAGCAGAAAGTGCTATTGTGATAATGCTGACTAATGTTGGGGACAAAGATGCAATTGACAAGGCTTTGAAAATCGGTGCAGACGATTATTTAATAAAATCATTTTTCACACCAGAAGAAGTTTTGATAAAAATTAGGAAGCTTCTCGAAAAAAAGAAGAAAAATAAAAAATAAAAAAAGAAAAACAAGAAGAATGAAAGAATCTCAATTTGTTCAGAAAGTAAAAAAGTATCTCAATTTGGTTGTCAGTCAAAGTGGTGCAGATTTGCATCTTTCTGCTGGCAATTATCCTGCTATCAGGATTGATAGTAAGTTAAAGCAAATGAGGGAAGAAGAAATGATTGCTCAAAGTGACATGGAGGTTTTGGCGCAGGAACTTCTCAACAAGGAACGTTTCGAAAAACTTCAAGCAGATCGACAAATCGATTTTTCTCTAGATATGGGCAATGACATTCGTTTTAGGGTTAACATATTTTATCAAAAAGGGATGCTTAGTTTTTGCGCTCGTTTGATTCCGAATAAAATTAAGACACTGAAGGAGCTTGGTCTTCCTGAAGATATCTATGAATTTGCCGATTGTCATCAAGGTTTATTTTTAGTCGTTGGTCCAAACGGTCACGGAAAAACAACTACCATTGCTTCATTAATAGATTATATTAATCAGAGAAAAGAAAAACATATTGTCACAATTGAGGATCCAGTGGAATATATTTTCAAATCACAACAAAGCTTGGTGGAGCAACGGGAGGTTTATGAAGACGCAGTTGATTTTCCAACTGCTTTGAAGGCGAGTTTTCGTGAAGACGTGGATGTTGTTTTTGTTGGAGAGATGAGAGACTTGGAAACGATTTCAACAGCCATCACTGCAGCGGAGACAGGGCATTTAATTTTTGGGACTCTTCATACGAATGATGCCATTCAAACGATTGACAGAATTATTGATGTTTTTCCGGCTCATCAACAAAATCAAATCAGATATCAACTTTCAAGTGTTTTGGTGGGAGTTGTTTCTCAAAGGCTTTTACCGAAAATAGGTGGAGGACGAGTGCCTGCAATAGAAATAATGAAATGCAATAATGCAATCGAAAATCTCATCAGACAAAGCCAGACTCATCAGATTGGCGTTGTCATGGAAACTTCATTGGATGACGGAATGATCAGTATTAACCGATCGTTGGCGAATTTGGTGAGCGAAGGAGTGGTTTCTCTTGAGGATGCGGAGGGTTTCGCCACAGACAAAAATTCATTTAAAATGTTATTAGAATCAGTATAAATAAAAAAATATGAAATTCATTTACAAAGCAAAAAACCCATCAGGAGAAACACAGAAAGGAATATTAGACGCTGGCAGCAAGAGAGCTGCGCTGGAATTACTGCTAAAAAAAGGACTGCATGTTCTGGAACTTAAAAAAGTTCAAGAAAGCGAATTGCTCAATAGTCTGAAGAAGATTTGGGTGGGAGTGAAGCCAAGAGAATTCGTGCTTTTTTCTCGTCAATTAGCTGTGTTGATAGACGCCAAAGTTCCTCTTCTGTCGGCACTTCATTCAATTGAAAGTCAATCCGAAAACAGTTTTCTTTCTGCCAAGATTCGTTTGATTATGCATGATGTCGATGGAGGATCGTCTTTATCAGAAGCTTTGTCGAGACATCCTGATGTTTTTTCTAATTTCTATGTAAACATGGTCAGGGCAGGAGAGGCATCTGGAACTTTGCAGAAGGTTTTGAATGATTTGGCGGATAATATTGAGAAAAATTATGAATTAACTTCTCGTTTGAAAAGTGCCATGTATTATCCGGCATTTATTCTTGTGGCGATGATTGTGACTGGGTTCGTTGTCATGACTTTTGTGATGCCGAAACTTCTTGGAATTCTCAAAGAAGCAGAGGTTGGCACTCTTCCAGTCCAAACAAGACTCATTATTTGGCTGAGCGATTTTTTGGCTAATTATTGGATACTTGTTTTGATTGTTGTTTTTGCGATAATAGGAATGTTTGTATATTACATCCAAACGGAAGATGGAAGAGTCGAAATGGACAGGATTATTTTAAAAATTCCTATTTTAAGCAAAATTTTAAATGACATATATATTGCTCGTTTTTCAGAAAATCTTGCGACTTTACTTCAAAGTGGTCTTCCAATCACCACCGCTCTTTTGATAACTTCTGATATTATCGGAAACGAGGTGTATCGAGAAATTATCAGGGAGGCAGCGGAACACGTGAAACGAGGAGAGAGCATGGGAGACGTTTTCAGCCGCTATGAAGTGATGCCACCAATTGTTGCTCAGATGATTCAGGTTGGAGAAGCGACTGGAAGGGTGGACTTCACTCTTGGAAAGATTACTGACTTCTATATGAAAGAGGCGGACAACTTGGTTAAGAATTTTTCTTCTTTGATTGAGCCGATTATTATGATCATTTTGGCAGTTGGCGTTGGAATTCTTGTTTCAGCGGTGATGCTTCCGATTTATCAAGTTGCAACTTCAATGTAATTTTTGAATAAAATCTTATGCGAAAAGAAAAAAATGAACTTGGATTCACTATTACAGAATTGTTGCTAATTATTACAATTGTCATATTAATAGGAACAGGAGTAGTGTTGGTTTTTGGCGGTCAAATCCGGAAGTCAAGAATTGCCGAGTTCAGGAAACAGATGCAAGACACCTCCCACTATATCTCAGGTTGTCTGAGGGATAACGGCATGTTGTTGGATTCCGGAAATTATGACATTATGAGTGAGGATGGGGGAGAAATTTGCAGTTCTTCTGGTCATGGAAAATATTCAGCTCCAAAAGAGCGAGTTGATTGCGATGGAAGCGGAATTTATTCAATTTTTGCAACAGCAACTTTCGATGGAATCGAATCGGCGTGCAATTTGAACAACAAAGGTGAGAAGTGCATTGCAGTTTGCACGGCAGACGGATGTAGTTTCACTGGAGAATGTGATTAAATTAAAAAAATGTTTAAAAAAAATACAGAAAAAA
>DCVH01000061.1:1814-6830 GCA_002327335.1 Patescibacteria group bacterium UBA2193 | reverse complement strand
TTCCCTCTTTTAATATTTTTTTCAATCCTTCCGGAAACTGTTCTTCCCAGAGACCAAGAATGTTTATTCGAGTTTCTTTTTCATAGATTTCTTTGTTTGAAATGAGTTTTGAAAAATAGGTTTCGTATATTTTAAGAAGAGCTCTTTTTTCCTCAAGGGGTCTTTTTGTGAGATTGTCAGCAGAAGAACCCCAAAAAGATAAGCATTTAATCCCAATATTAAGAGCTTCTTTTGTTATTTCCTCAATGACGTCAGCACCGGCTTTGTGCCCTTCCCATGGAGCCAGCCCTCTCTTTTTCGCCCATCTCCTGTTCCCGTCCGGAATAATTGCTACGTGAAAAGGGATGTTGTTTTCTAGTTTAGACATTTTTATTTTTAATAAAAAGTTTATTAATAAAACTGATGATATTATTGTTGTCGTTCAACTATATAGTCGGCGATGCCATCCATGAACCGAAATGCCTCTTCATTTTTTATGTTGGCTTTTCTTAAAGATTCCTTGGCTTCAATCACGAGTTTTTCTGAAAGATTTTTGGAGTAGTCAAGCGAGCCGGTTTCTTTAATGATGGTTTTAAAATTTTCTATTTGTTTTTTTGTAATGGACTTATTCCCGATGCAATTTTTTAATTCTTTTCGCTGACTTCTGTTTGCTCCCTGAAGTGCTTTGATTAATAGAATTGTTTGCTTCCCTTCCATTATATCCGATCCTACTGGTTTTCCAAGTTTTTTCTCTTCTCCGAATACGCCAAGGATATCATCTCTGATTTGAAAGGCTTTCCCAAGTGGCAGTGCATAATCAGAAAGTTGATCAAGTTCTTTTTTCAAGGAAGGATTTTTTCCTTTAGCGAGAATATATCCGAGATGAAGAGGCCCTTCAAAAGTGTAGCGAGCGGTTTTGCTTTCATGCATCTTCAGGACTTCGTTTTCGGTCGCTTTCCCTCGAAATTCCATCACAACGTCAAGCATTTCTCCTGGAATTGTTTGATAAACGATTTCTTGCAATTTGCAAAGAGCAAGCAAAATGTTTTCCGCTGGAAAATCTGATTTAAAAAGAATTTCGTTGGACATGAACATTGCCATATCGCCGGCGACCATTGCCATTGAGTTTCCAAAGTGGTTTAGCTCGTTTTTGTCTTTAATGAAAAGTTTTCCAAATTTCTTATATCGCTCGTGCAATGTTGGAACCCCATGTCTTTTCGCATCACGATCAATAATATCATCATGAATCAACAGAAAAGAGTGGGCCATTTCGATTGACAAGGTGGCGTTGATAATCGCTTCACAACTCTTTGCCCCAGTTCCAAGAAATCCATAATACATGAGAGCGGGGCGAAGACGTTTTCCTCCGGAAATAGTAAAATCATGAATATATTCAATCGCCCTTACTTCGAGTGGGTTGATTTTTTTTGCTTTTTCAACACTTTTTTTTAAATAAATATCAAGTTTTTTATCAACTTGCTTTTTATATTCCCGAAGAAGTTCAATTGCTTCCACAATTTATTTTTATTGGTTATTGCGATTTTATTGTAGCAGAGACTGGTCACCCTCTGGGTGAGAACCCTGGTCAGATCAGATTGGTATAATTTAGTTTCTGGGTGAAGAACCTGGATTCTTTTGTAGTCCCAAGGGGAGTCGAACCCCTCTTACCAGGATGAGAACCTGGCGTCCTAGCCGATAGACGATGAGACCAGAATCTGTCTAAGAAAAACAAAAAACTTTTGATAAGTTTTTCTAATGTATTTTAGCGAGATGAACGATAAATGTCAATGTTAAATAGTTAAGCAGAAAATTATTTTATTTTAAAAATAGGAAAATTTTTTCGAGGGAAATTATTCCCATTCTTCACACTTTTCCATAACCTCTTCGCATCTTGAAAGATAATATTTTAATTCTTCTTTTATTTTGTTTAATTTTTCAATGTTCACCTGAAACTCATCAATGAGTGTGTTGTTTCCAGTTTTTTTTATTTTTTTGATAATAGTCTCCTGCTCTTCTATGGAATTTTTTATTTCAGACCTCTTCTTTTCGGCATCCCGACAATGATCTTTGATTTTTGATGAACAGACTATTTTCAAAGAATCGCTGGATTCAAGTTGTGTGCCGAAGTGTTGAACAATCAAAAAACTTTTTAATCCATTTTGTTTAAAACTAATGATTGCCACTCCGATTTCTTCGAAATCTTCCGATAGGATATTGTTTCTGTGCCCAGAGCTCTTCATCCATGACTCATGAACTGATTCCGAGCTGAAAAATCCCTCAGCAAGATTTTCTCCAAAGTTTTTATACCGGTAGTCTTGTTTTTCAGCGAAAAACCAAGGTTGCAACCCTTCGGGAGAGATATGTTCAAAATATTGCTTCCTTTCCATGTCTTGAGCTTTTGCCAGAGCAGATCGGGACAACTTTTCATTTCGGGCAAGGGGCGGAAGACCAAATTCATGTCGAGAATCATTAACAAGTTCAATAATAGCATTTTCATCCCCTCTGAATTCTCGAATTTCTCCCTCGGTATTTTTTTTGTTTACAAGAATTTCATTCTTTGCCTGACTTCTTTTTTCATTCTCCGGATCTTCTTTATTGGCATTTTTGAGGAAAAATCCAATAAAAACAAGAAGTAAGGTGACTACTCCGGCAATCAAAATGATTTTTTTCTTGGTTGCGTTCATTTTGAGAATTTTTCAAGCTTAACTTTTAATGATTCTAGCACAAACAAACGCTCTTGCCAATTTTTTAAAACTATGCTAGTCTGTGATTTATTAGGTAAAAATATCTATTATTTTTTGTATTAATTTAAAGTAAAAGTTATGAAAAAAGGAATTCACCCGGAATATCATGAAGATGCTAAAATCATTTGTGCTTGCGGGAATATAATTGAAACAGGTGCGACGAGAAAAGAGATGCACACTGAAATCTGCAGTGCTTGTCATCCGTTCTATACTGGAAAAGAAAAACTTATTGACTCAGCTGGTCAAGTTGATCGATTCAAGAAGAAGATGGAGAAATTTGCTGCTTTCAAGGAAAAAGCTAAGGCTAAAAAAGAGAAAGCAAAGACAAAGACTGTTAAAAAAGAAGTAAAAGCTAAAAAAGAAAAAAAGACCGCCAAATAGCTTCTTTAATATTTTAAAATTCCCGTCCCCCCTTGTTTTTTTCTGGGCGGGAGTTTTTTATTAGTAAAAATTAGATCCTGTGATATAATAGGCACAGCTGTTAGTTATTAAAATAATTCTGATGAAGTATAAAATTGAATCATTCAAGAAGGAATATGCAAAAATTGAGGAGGAATTGAATTCTCCTGAGGTTTTTTCTGATATCGAAAAAGTAAAAATTTTAACAAGAAGAAGAAATGATTTGCAAAGAATTATCGAAAAACACGAAGAATTTTTCAAATATCAAAGTCAGTTTATTGAAAATGAAAACATTGCTTCGTCTTCTGATGACGAGATGGCAGAAATGGCAAGAGAAGAAAACCAAGAGTTGGTTGAAAAAATCAAAAAAGCAGAAGAAGAGTTGACGGAACTTTTGATTCCAAAGGATCCCGTTGACGAAAAAGATGTTTTGGTTGAAATTCGAGGTGGTGCCGGTGGAGATGAAGCAGCTTTATTTGCCGGAAGTCTGTTTCGAATGTATTCTCATTACGCTGAAAAAAATGGATGGAAAGTGAGAATTAATGATTCCAGTCAAGGTGAACTGGGAGGATTCAAGGAAATAATATTTGAAATTTCGGGGGAAAATGTTTTTTCAAAAATGAAACATGAATCAGGCGTGCATCGGGTGCAACGTGTCCCGGAAACTGAGAAACAAGGGCGAATTCACACTTCAACTGTTACTGTTGCCGTTCTTCCAAAAGCCGAAGAAAAAGATTTGATTATTCGAAATGAAGATTTGAGAATTGACACTTTTGCATCATCCGGACCAGGAGGACAAAGTGTAAACACCACAAATTCAGCGGTGAGAATTACTCACATTCCAACCGGTGTGATGGTTTCTTGTCAAAATCAAAAATCCCAACATCAAAACAAGGACATGGCGATGGATGTGCTTCGCTCTCGTCTTCTTGCAAGAGAAAAAGAAGAACAGGATAAAAAAAATTCAGCTGCAAGAAAAGGCCAGATTGGAAGTGGCGACAGAAGTGAAAAAATCAGAACCTATAATTTCCCCCAAGATCGAGTCACTGATCATCGGATTAAAAAATCTTGGAGTAATTTGAATGTGGTCTTGGGAGGAGAAATCAATGAAATCATCGGGTCTCTTAAGGAAGAGGAATTGAGATTGAGAACAGAAGAACAAGATAAAGAAGAATAGAATGAACCTTAATAATGCTCTGCTGAAAATAAATCAGATTATGGCTGATGCGAACATTGAAAATTCGCAAAATGAATCATTGCTAATGTTGTCTTTTATTCTCAACAAATCCGTTGAATATATTTATACCCATTCAGAAGAAGAAATTTCATTAGCGTTTTTTCAGAAATTTGAAGAACTGGCGCAAAAACGTTCCAGTGGAATGCCTCTTGCTTATCTCCTGGGATCCAAAGAATTTTATGGAATTGATTTCAGGGTTAATTCAAGCGTCCTCATCCCCCGCCCCGAGACAGAAATGATGGTTGATGAAGCACTCGGTTGGATTGAAAATTTTGAAGGAAAAGAAGCGGGATTATTAATTTTGGATGTTGGCACAGGAAGCGGGTGCATTCCAATTGCCATTGCTAAAAATATCAAGCGAATTGTTAATTTTTTAGCAATCGACTTTTCGGAAGATGCTCTGAAAATAGCAATGGAAAATATTGAACATCACAATTTGGAGAATCAAATAACGTTGAAAAAAAGTGATTTATTACAAGATTTGGACAGGAATATTTTTAATCAAAAAAATGTTTTAATTACTGCTAATCTTCCCTATCTCTCAAAAAATATTTATGACAACTCGCCCTCCTCAGTTCAGGATTTCGAACCAAAAGAAGCTTTGATTTCAGGGCTTGACGGGTTGGATCATTATCGAAGATTGTTTGAGGAGATTAA
>DCVH01000061.1:0-1803 GCA_002327335.1 Patescibacteria group bacterium UBA2193 | reverse complement strand
TTACTGGAAATATCTCCAGAGCAGAAAGAATCGATAGAAGATTTAATAAAAGAAAAGTTTGGCAATAAAGTTGAGGTTTCAATTAAAAAAGATTTAGCTGGAAAATGGAGACTTGTCAAAATTAATTTTGACAAGTAAGCACCAAATTCGAAACTCTAAACCCTAAATAAATCACAAATTCAAATTTTCGAAATTCAAAATCTAATACGCAAGCCTTAATTAATCATTTTTGAATTTTGGTTGTTGTAATTTATTTTGAATTTGAGATTTTGAATTTGTAATTTGTTACTAGGGTTCTGCTGCTATCGTGTTAGCTAACACGACAACAAAAATTATTAAGCATAGAAAATGAAGACATTCGCTATTAATAAAAGAGCAACGTTTGATTATCAGCTCCTCGAGGAATTCGAAGCGGGCCTGGTTTTGTTTGGGCACGAAGTCAAATCAGTCAAAAATGGCCACATGTCGCTCAAAGGTGCTTTTGTAACATCCAAAGGCGAAGAGTTGTATTTGACCAACTCAACCATTTCTCTTTACAAATGTGCGGGAAAAATCGCGGATTATGACCCAATTCGAGCCAGAAAACTGCTTTTGCGCAAAAAACAAATCAAATATTTAATCGGGAAAAAACAAGCTGATGGCTTGACATTAGTGCCAATTTCGGTTTATAATAAAGAAGGTTTGATAAAATTGAACTTTTCCCTGGCAAAAGGAAAAAAGAAAATCGATAAGCGAGAAACTATTAAAAAAAGAGAAAGTACCCGCAATATCGAACGTATTATGAAATCAAGAAGATAGGCTTTAAAATCTAAATTTCAAAACCCAAATGTCAATTCAATCTCAAAATCTAAATATTCAATAATTAGTGCTTTGGGCTTAGAATTTGATTTGATATTTGGATTTTAGAATTTGAAATTTACATAGTGTTCATTGAAAATTTAAGTTTATAAATTTTTTGGAAGATTTAGATTGTAATTCAACCAACTCTTAGATAGAAGGAGGACGTTCAAGATGAGATTGAAATCAATGATCACTACGAAAGACGCAGCCCGGGCTGTTTGTGGGGCATTCATTTCCGTCCTATGCTTTTTGATTGGAAATTGCGATATCCCATCAACTATTGGCATGATAATTCTCTTTGTGTTGATTGTTCTTGGTCTCGAAATGACCGAAGCTATAACTAAAAATCATGGATTGGAAGATTTCTTTGTCTTGTTGACGGAGACTATGATTCTTGGCTTGTCTTTTTTTTCAGGGAACAATCACCAAGAATTGTTGGGATTTTTGGTGTGCATATTAAATGGATTGTTTTTTGTTTTACTGAAAATTGAATTTTCCTTTTTTCAAAAAAACGAATTTTCCGTTACCGCCTGTACCAAAATAATACTCCCCACAATCAATATCAAAGATTGCAAAGGAGAGACCGACCTTTTGAAGGTTTAAAATAGACGGAAGATGAAAGAGCGTTTTCACCTTCCATCTTCCAAAAAGTTTATAAATTTTAGTGGCGACTCGAATGCCCGAATTGCACTCGAATGATTCAAATGAATGGAAATTCGATGATAATGTTTTGAGTATTAATTATAGTTCTCTGATGAATGGATTCCCGCCTCCGCGGGAATGACAAATTAGGGTTTTATGCTTATTTTTATTTTCTGATTTTGAATTTGTTTGAAAATTGGAAATTAGAAATTGTGAATTGTCTGGCTTCGCCAGATCTGGCAGAGCCAGAAAAATTTGAATTTAGAATTTAGATTTCAAAATTTGTTTGGAATTTGGATTTTAGGATTTGAAATTTAACCC
>DCVH01000002.1:2131-2792 GCA_002327335.1 Patescibacteria group bacterium UBA2193 | reverse complement strand
TTTTATGTTCGCAGTTTTTTTTATAATTTCATTCTTGTTTTTTATATTCTTCAAAATACCACTTGTAAATGTCTTTTGTTGCCGGTGTTGCAAAGCTGTGCCCATCTCCTCCCCCTTCAACAAGAACTGCCATGGCAATCTCCGGGTTGTCATAGGGAGCAAAAGAAATATACCAGGAGTGAGTTTTGTCTTCGTTCCCAAATTGTGCCGTTCCGGTCTTCCCCGCAGATTCCACTGCCAAATCTCTCAAGGAGTGGCCCGAACCAGAATCACTTGTCACTGTTTCTCTCATCCCCTCTCTCGTTATCTCAATGCTTTTTTCTGAAACAAAATTCTCAGAAACAATCTTGGTCTTCAAAATCTCCTCATTGCCGTCTGGTTTTTTTATTCTATCAACCAACTGGGGGACAAAAAATTTCCCTCCGTTAGCGATGGTTGCTGTGGCGCTTGCCATTTGAAGAGGCGTGGCAGTAACAAATCCTTGACCAATGGAGAAGTGATAGCTATTCCCAACATACCAATTTTCGCCAAAATTTTTAAACTTCCATTCCTCATTTGGGATATTCCCTCCAGCTTCCCATGGCAAATCAATTCCAAGCGGTTCTCCGAGACCAAAAAGCTTGGCATAGGAATTCATCCGATCCACGCCCAGTCCCGGAAT
>DCVH01000002.1:0-2076 GCA_002327335.1 Patescibacteria group bacterium UBA2193 | reverse complement strand
CACAATCAATCGAAGTGTCTTCGGTTATAATTTTTTCCTCTAGAGCTGCCACTGACATCAAAGGCTTAAAAGTAGAACCGGGAGGATAGACTCCGCTTATTGGACGATTAAGCAAAGGGTTTCTTGCATCTTTTAATAAATCGCTATACTGCCGTTGAGAAATTCCCTTTGCAAATAAATTATTGTCATAGCTTGGCAAGCTTACTGACGCCAGAACCCCGCCAGTTTGAGGATCGATCGCCACCAGGGCCGCACCAGTTGCATCCTTGTTTTCTTCAAGAATTTTGGAGAGAATTTCATGTGCCTTTCTTTGCAGACTAGCATCCAAATGAAGAATTAATTCGTCCCCCGGAGTTGGATTAATAATTCCAAGATCCTCTTTAATGTTTCCATTCGAATCAACTTCCATGCGATGTTCCCCGTGCTCTCCATGTAACAATTTTTCATAAACATATTCCAAACCATTTTTACCGATATAGTCTGTCATTAAATAATCAGGATTTTTTTTCCGCTCTTCTTGCGTAATTTTCCCATCATAACCAATGACATGAGCAAAAACCGGACCACCCACATAGTCTCTCCGTGCCGTTTTATCAAGATAAACCCCTTTCATATTCTGAAATTTCTCAGTCAAAATTAATGCTTCTTCATAATTAATTCCTTCCTTTAACAAAAAAGAACTTTTTGAATTTTCCTCTGCATTCTCCATGATTGAACGGACACTTGATTCATTCATTTCAAGCGCCTGTGAAAGCTTGGAATAAATTTCTTTTTTCTCATTTTCTTCTCTTGGCAAATCCAAAGGAGTGAATACCACGTCAAAACTTGGAATATTTCTTGCCAAAACTTGGCCATTTTTATCCCAAATAATTCCCCTCGGTGCTTTAACGGTTATTGATCTGATGCGATTATTTTCAGCCACGTCTTTATAATAGGCCCCCTTGATGACTTGCAAATAGAAAGTTCTTCCTAGAAGCAAAATAATAATGACGACTGTCACTCGCCAAAAAAACTGAAAATTTTTAAGATTATTTTCATTTTTATTAATAGCACTGCTTTCTTCATTAATATCAGTATCCGGATTAACCGGATTTTCAACTTCCCTGACACCACTTGATTTAACCTTCCCAAAACCAATCATTTTTTATTTTTTATCGATTATGAGCGTTTGCATTTTTTCTCCACTAAATTTTTCCAATTTTTCATATATCATCAACAAAATAACAGCGACAATCGCAAAAATAATCAGACTCAAAAGATAGCCGAAAGAAAATATTTTTGGCATCATTAGCACATTAGAATTTGAAATTCCGATTACAACAAAAATTGCCCCCAGATAATATCTCATGAAATCAAAAATTAATTTGCCTGCGAGATATATTACGCTATTAATGAAACGATTACTTTCAAAAGCCACAAAGAAGCTGTTGGCAAGGCTTGTTATGAAGGCAACTAATATGAAACTCAACAAATTAACTCCCAAAATCTGAGCTGAAAATATATCCATCAAAATTCCAGAAATAAATATCCAAAAAATTCCAGAAAAATCAAATCTTTTTTGAGCTAGGATTATTACAAAAATGAGCAATAGATTTATTTCAGCTCCAACAAAAGGAAAAAAAGAAAACTGGAGCAAAAAGACAATCGCAATAAATATTCCAATGAATTTGTTCATATTGCAAAAAATTATTTGATCGTTTTTATTACTGACACTGCTCTGATTTTTTCAATTGAAACCGGAAGAGAAATTGATGTTTTTTGAAAAAGCTTATCCGAAGTCGAAGAAACATCTTTAACATAGCCAATCAAAAGTCCTCTCGGCATGGTATTCCCGAGTCCTGAAGTAAAAATGCTGTCACCTGCATTTATTTCAACTGTTTGAGGAATCATGTCCATCACAACTGAAGTGCCATATTCCCCATGAATAATCCCTTTTGCCTCAGACTCTTTAATTTCTCCGTTGATTTTAATTTCTTGGTTAAGAATTAATTCCAATTCTGAAGAACCACCAAAAACATTGGAAATTTTTCCAACCAAAATACCTTCACTAACAATCACTGGCATTCCAATTTTTAT
>DCVH01000055.1 GCA_002327335.1 Patescibacteria group bacterium UBA2193 | reverse complement strand
AAAAAGTCCAACCGACTCACCCAAATATTTTTCGTCCACTCTGAAAGTGGATGTGCCAGAAAATGCATTAAAAAAATCAAAACAAGAACCGTTCCCCAAACAAGAACTCCTCCCATCGTTGGAGTTCCACTTTTATGTGCGTGCAATTTGCTCACGTAGGAAAGTTTTTTTCCATCAATATCCTTGTCCTTTATTCTGATTCCTATTTTATATTTATACAAAAAATAAGTGAGAAGCGGAGTTAAAAGCATCGCCAAAATAAAAGCGGAGACCGATAAAACTGCCAATTTGGTCATGGCCAGCACTTCGGGAATAGTTTGAATTTGAGCAATATTATAGATCATTTTTTATATTTAGTTAGGCCAATCATAAGCACTAAAAACCCAATCCATTAAGTCTTTCATGTCTTGCCATCGTTGATTATCATCAAGAATCACGGCAATAACATTTTTATTTTTATCATAGGGATGATGCGCAGCGGTCATCAATGATTTCCCTGCCTCATAAGTGAATCCGGTTTTTCCTCCGATGCAATTTGGCATTTGATCGATTAAGAGATCGGTATTGATGATGTGATGAGAAATTTGCCCATCAACTGAATAAATATCTTTTTCCTCTCCCTGCATGATATTCCAAATTGTCTCATATTTCAAGGAATAGGCAGAAATTCTCGCGAGGTCATAGGCGGTAGAATAACATCCCCCTGGATTGTCATCTTCGTCAAGACCCGAAGGATTGCAAAAGTTTGTGTCTTGCAAACCAAGCTCTTTTGCTTTTTCATTCATCATTTTCGCAAAGTTTTTTTCGCTTCCAGCGATGTGTTTTCCAAGAGCAACAGCCGCATCATTTGCACTATTCATCAACATGGCCTCCAGGAGACTTCGAGCAGATATTTTTTCGCCGACCCTCAAGCGATTTGAAATACAATAACCGCTTCGAGGACAACCAATCACAGTCCCTTCAGTCTGGAGTGTTTCCTGATCAATAACAATAACTTCTTTTTCCAAATTCTCAATATTCTCCATAACCAAAACAGCGGTCATCATTTTTGTCAGAGAAGCGATTGCCATTCTTTGCTTGGAATTTTGGTCAAAAAGAATTGTTCCGGTATCAGAATCTATTGCTACGGCCGAACGAGCTCCCACGTAATGATTTCCAAACTCTTCATCCTTTCTCGGAGCATCAGGATTTTCCATAAAAAGTTCACTTGAAATTATACTACCAGAGCATGAATCATTTTTTTTCTCCGTTTCTTTTGCAGTATTTTCTTCTTCATCAGATTCTCCTTTAACACTAATTTGTTGGCCATCAACCTGAACTATTTGACTGCCTTGATTCGCCGCCAAATTATCCTTTTTTTCATTATCAAAAAAATGAGAATGAATTGAATATCCAAACCACAGGACAATGCCGGAAAAAATAATTCCGATTATATTAATTTTCGTTCTTGGGTTCATCGACTAATTTCTCAATTTTATTAGTTAACTCTTCGTATTCTGGCAAATCTTGAATCTTTTTAAGACCAAGACTATTCATAAAATCAAAACTTATTTCATACAAATAGGAACGAGAGTCATTGGGATTATCTTTTCTTTCAACCAACCCCCTCATCGCCAAATTCCTCAAAGTGAAACTGCAATTCACTCCCCTGATATATTCAATCTGGGCTCTGGTAAGAGGACCGCGATAAGCCACTACCGCTAAAACCTCCAACGCCGCCGGCGAAAGTTCTTCCCCAATTTCCTTTTTCAGAAATTTCATTATTACTTCACCAAATTCCGATGCGCTTGAAAGTTGTACCTTTCCGCCTTTTTCCACAATAGTCAATCCTGATTTTTTCGAAGAATATTCCTCCCTTAAACCATTCAGCTCTTCTTGCATTTCTTTTTTTGATATTCCAAAAAATTTTGCGATTTGAACAACATCAACTGGCTCACCAGCTGCAAACAAAATCGCTTCAATTTCTCCCTTTATATTTTTATCAGACATTTTTTCTTGCTGTTAATAGAATATCGCCAAATATTTCTCCTTGTTCAACGGATACAGAACGCTGCTTGATCATCTCGAGCATCGCCAAAAAAGTGACAATCACTTCAATTTTATTGGAAGCACTTTTTATTGTCTCAGTAAAAGCAACTTTCATTCTTTTTTCTAAAGACACTCTCAATTCAACCATTTTCTCCTCGAGACTCACAACTCTTTCCATTACTTTTTCAGCAATTTGTTCTTCCTGAGGGATTTCAACGATAACATTTTTATACAACCTTAATAAATCCTGTCCGTTTAATTTTGGGTCAACAAATTTTTTGAAATCAACAAATTTTTCTTCTTTACGAGAAAAACATTTTTCAGAAGAAGCATACAGTGATTTTATTTTTTCAGAAATTTCTTTGAATTTTTTGTACTCCAAAAGTCTTTCTTCTAAATCCAAAATTTCTTCTTCTTCCTCTTTGGTGAATTCAAAAAGAGGCAAAAGGGCTTTCGACTTAAGCAAAATTAATTGCGACGCCGTCAACAAAAATTCACTCAGATTTGATAGATTTATCTTAGAATTATTTTCAATAAAACTCAAAAAATCATCTGCCACCTTGGCGATTGAAAGTCTTGTTATGTCCAGCTTTTCCTTTTCGATCAGCTCCAATAGCAAATCCAGTGGTCCTTCGAACTGTTCTGTTTTTATTTTATATTCCTGCAACATTTATTGTTTCTTGATATGACTTTTAACACAACTCACAACCTCACTCGGTGTCACTCGAGTTTTAATCAAAACATCCACCGCCCCAGCCTTCAAAACCTCATCTCGTTGCGATTGCTCATCGATTGATCCTGACAAAACAATCACTGGCGTTTCCTTATTTGCTCCTTTCTTGCGAAGTTTTTTAATCAAATCAACTCCGTTCAAAACCGGCATCAAGATATCCACTAAAATTGCATCGTATTTATTCTTTTCCGCCATTTTCAACCCCCATCCACCATTTGAGGCCGTTTCAATCTCAAATCCTGAATCCTTCAATTTTATTCCAAAAACTTCCAAAAACACTTCCTCATCTTCAACAATCAAAATTTTAGGAGTAAATCCCAATTCCTCAGAGACATTAACGACTCCATTTTTCTTTTTCCTATTGCTTGTTGTCGATTTTTCCATTAAACCTTTTTGGTCAACATCAGCTGTTTCGACTTTATTATTTTCTTCACTATCTCCAAGAATTTTCTTCACTTCAACAACAATTTGTTGAGGAGTAAAATCAGATTTAGCAATAAAACCATTCGCTCCAAGGGTTTTTGCTTTCTGTTGTTCTTCTTCCTGAGAAAGGTTTGAAAAAATTACAATTTTCACATCATTAAGACTTGCGTCCTCCCTGAGATCTTTCAAAATTTGAAAACCATCTTTTTCTGGCAAAACCAAATCAAGCAAAACCAAATCGGGTTTGTTCTTTTTTGTTTTTTCCTCTGCCTCACTTCCTGAAACAGCTGTTAAAACTTCAAAATAACCATCTTGTGAAAACTTTTTTTGATATATTTCTGATAGCATTGGGTCGTCTTCGACGATGAGAATTTTTTTCATATTTTATTGGGATCGAAATTGCCTCTACCGACAAAATCAAGTTTATTAATAATAAAAGAAAGTGGTTATTTTTAGCATTAAACAGCAAAGCTAAAAGCCCTTATTTACTTAACATATTATCACAGTTTTTTTATTTGAGCAAATTAGCTAAATGTTAATTATTAATCTTAGAACTTACGCATTTCAAGCAATATGGTTCATTTCCCCCAAGAAACATTTTTTCTCCGGCCTTTCGTTTCACACGGCAGTTGCGAAAAAACATTTCTTGGGGGGGGGGAACAATACGCTCTTTATTCAAACGTGCAAGTTCTGCTTTTATAATTTTTGTGACAAGACGATATTTTAATAAATCTCCGTTACATCTTTTTTCTTGATATTTAAGGAAAAATTGTATTTTAGGACCAAGCCAATAAAAAATACATAGTAACCAATCAGCCACCAAACCGAAAGATTTTCAACCTTCACATCGACCCATTCAAATTTAGCTAGAAATGAAATTGTTTTAATTTCAAAATTAAGCAATAGCTCAACCGGCATTGCCAGCATCCCGCTCAAAAAAGGCACAAAAAAACCCAAAATTACAACCAGAAATCCTCCCAACATAATCACCGGAATCAGAGGAAGAATGATTAAATTAGCCAAAAGAGAAATCAAGGAAAAACTGTTAAAAACATAGATCATCAGCCCCAAAACTCCCAATTGAGCCACAATTGTCATTAGCAAAATCGATTTTATCTCCAAAAAATCATTTGTTATTTCAAATTTATCCGAAAGTGGCGTATATAGAAAAATCAAAGAAATTGTCGCCAAAAATGAAAGCTGAAAACCAGCATCATAAACCAACGAAAAAGGGGAAAATGCCACCATCAGAAAAGCAACAATGACAATCGCTCTCCAAGAATTAGCCAATTTTCCGTTTTTAGCCGCCCACAACACCAAAACCCCCATGATTGCTGCCCTGATCGCTGAACTCGGTGCTCCGATCATAAACACAAAAAACACAATCCCAACAACAGCAAACCAAAAAGCTTTTTGACGCCAAAAACCAATCATAATGCCAAGCCACATCAAAAATGAAGCAATAATGGTAATATTGTAGCCGGAAACGGCCACTGCATGCGTTGTTCCAGTTTTTCTGAAACTTTCTGAAAGTTCCTCCGGGAGTCGGTCCGCCCCTCCCAGCAAAAGCCCTGATAAATACGCTGCTCCCGGCTCGGGGAAATCACGCCTTATCTGTTTCTCAACCTTCTCTCGGACATTATAGATAATTTTAAAAACTTTAATCTTCAACAAACTCACTTTATCAAGTTGCAACCCCGCCTTTTCCAGACTCCCAAAAACGCCAATTTTTTCAATGAATTTTGGCTTTGAACAAATTTGATAGATATCATCCTTCGCAAGATATCTGACATAATTAAAATTTTCATATTTATTTTCTGGCAAAGCCATCTGGCATTCCACCCGGAAAGAATCGCCAAACTCAAAAACATCGGAAGAAGCACCAAAAATAAGAGTTTTATCAGCACAATTCAAAATTTTTAAGGAATCCTTTTCTTGCTGGAAACAGCCCACGATTTTTTGATAGTCCTCTTTCCTTTCAGGTAAATCCGTGATAACAAAATAACCAATTTGTTTTCCAGGGTCAATCGATTTTTTAATCCCAGCTTTTTCACCCTCAACCGTCCAAACTCCAAGGAAAAAAGATAAAATAACAAAAAACAAAAGCAAAATGCCTTTGTTTTTAAAAAATAAGAGATATGAAATTACCACAAAAAACACCATCGCAACAAAAAATATTCTTGCCTCATCAAAGCTTAAAAAGGTAAAAATAAAAACTCCGAAAAGAAAAGAAAGGCAGCCAAAAAATAAAAGGCTCGAACAATCAATCTTTGCAAATTGTTTTT
>DCVH01000079.1 GCA_002327335.1 Patescibacteria group bacterium UBA2193 | reverse complement strand
TATATATTTTAATTTTTGATTTTTATGTTTAAAAATTTTTTTTATTTTAAAAAAATAATTACCAAACCAAATCAGCACAGTAAAACAAGACCATAAAAAACAAAAGCGCACTTACCCCATGGGTGGTGCGCTTTTTCTATACTCAAATTTATCTTCAATAGACATTTAATTATTCTCAAAACAACTACTGCCCTTTCGTATTCATTTTATGCATCCTATTTACAAAATGCATTCTTTGTGCTAATTTCATATTTCAATCGAAGCACCCTTAAAATAACAATTTCTAGATCAGAAAGGACAATAAAATGAAACCAAAAAAAATTGCGAAAGAGAACGCCACATTTTTCATTATCGCAGTCGGCATGAGTTTTGGCATGGAACATTTCGCCCGAGCCGTTTTGGATAGTTCCTTCGAAATGGCTTTGTTCCCAACTGACAAAACCGGGATCCTGGATACATTAAAGTTGACTCCTCCTCCATCAGAGGAAGTGGCTTCTGGCAAGAATTCACAGATAAAATAAGAGATAATTTTCTTACCAGTGTTTCCTATGAATTCAGTAGCGCAACCCAGATAGAAGGGGAACTCGCCGAACAAGTGGTATTTGAAAGAGATGGTTATATATTTTCATTTCACATCAGACAATACGAGCGAGACTCTGAACACAATTTTGAAATTATAAAACAACAAGCACTCAATGATATCCCGGAAGACGAAAAACTCGGCAGGGTGGCTTACTTAACGATAACACATGCCGAACATAAATAGCGTTTTAAAAAATCCCCACCGAAAACCCATCTGCGTTTTCGGTGGGTTTTCTTTTTTGAGAACAAAAAACAGGAAGTGCTCGCGATGAGAGACTTCCTGTTTTTTTCTTCAGGTTATTTAATCAACCTTCCCAGAAATTTATGGAAAAATCAACCTTGTCGGCCATTATTCCCCCAGGAAGAAAGAAGAGCTTTTGATTTTTCTCCTCCACCTGAATCGTTCCCAGAAGTTGCATTTTTTCAGAAGAAAATTCAGAGATATCGCGGAAGCGATAGACCATCATTCTGGAGAAATTTCTTCCGGCGCCATTGGTCAAAAAAGTGATGTAATTTTGAAAAGTGGAACATTCTGGCGTTCCACAATCTGCGTCCACTTCACTTTTACACCCTTCAAGTTCGTAATCGCTTGGCACATCTTCCCGCGCCAAGATACGAGCCGTTAACGTTGCCCGAAGAGGACATAATGGTCCACGGTAGAAATATTCCTTTTCCCCATATGTCATTATCACCTGAGCTTCGCCTATTTCCTGCCCAGTATATTCAGGCCCAATCACTTGTTCCCCGAAATCAAGAAGATCCTCTCTGATTTCTCCAGGTGTAGGCTTACGGAAGACGATATCGCTCCTCGCAAACGCAAAAAGTCCAGCTCCGAAACGTGCAGCAAATTGACCAAGAGAAAGCGGGCCAAGGATAGAAAACCAGAAGGAGCCACTGGAAATCTGCTTCGATGCATCCAATGCAAATTGCAATGTTTGAAAATCATCAAAGAGCTCTTGCTCAACAATTATCGGCACCAAAGAATTGGATGCTAAGGAAGAATTTTTGTCGAAAACGCCAGTAACAAAAACCATTGGGTCAACACCATTCATCTTAATAAAAATTCTAGGCATAATCCACCTCTTCTTCTTTTTTGTTGGTTAATAAAAGGAACTTCTCTCTTCAGCATTAGTTTTACTGGAATCTCCTAAAATAGTCAATTTTTTCACCTGGACAATAGCCCTCATTGACAAAAGACTCGATAAAAGCTAGGCTTAGGCATTCGTTTTTTCTATTCAACTGATTAAATATTCACAAAAGGAGCGGGACGATATGTTCAAGCATGAAGATTCGGGATTAGCCAAAAAATCAAAAAGGTTGATCCTTTTCGAAAAAGCGGTTAGGAACAGAAAAAATTCAGATAGCCAGATAGAAATAATTTTCTGGTCATCTGTTAAAGAAAATGGAATCAACGATATTTTTTCGTTATTACAAAAATATCGGCCAAAGCTTGCGGGGAAAATCACCGCAAAAACTCTCCAAACTCAAAAGTAAATCAAAAGGACTGGCATCTCAAGCGCTAGTCCTTTTTCATTTCTTTCATTTTTAAATAAAAATATTTTCACCTGACTATCAAGAATATTTAACATCCGAAACGTCATTTTCTTTCTCTTCTGAATTTTCATTTTGACTTTCAATTTTTGGCATTTCAAAAAGTGGGGTTTCCGGCAATTCATTTTTTATTCTTTCATTCGCCGCCTCAACGGCCTTGGTCATCGCATCCACATCCATATTTTCAAAATTTCCGTCATTTTCTTCTTCTAAACTTCCAAAAAAATCACTTTGTTCTTCTCTTGAAGATTTTTGCTGCCTTTTCATCTCTTCTGTCAAAATTTTTCCAGCTTCTCCATACATTTCTATTAAAAGATTTTTTCCACTATCCTTTGATTGTTTGTAATCCTGATAAAAAGCATAGGCATCGTAGGCATCCCACGCCCAAAATCCCAAAACAGCCGGCCCTGCCAACATCTTGATTGGAGCAGAAAGAATTTTTAGACCAAGTTTTTTAGCAATCTTTTTAGCAACACTTTTTTCCAAAACTTCCTCCGCCTTTTTTTCAGCATTTCTTTCAAATAACTTCGGCCACACGTTCCTCCCAACTTTTGCAAATTCTTCTTTGTGTTTTGATATTTGCTCAGCGGTTTTTCGAAAAACGGCAGTCGCTCCATGATCAGCAATAAATTTTCCGGCCCTATAAACACCAACTGTTAAATTCTTTGGGACCAAATAGCCCCATCTTGTTCCTTTTGAAAAACCAACTAAAGAAGATTTTAATAATTTCGGGTTACCACCACTTTTAAAAAAATTCGAGAGAGCTTCTTTTGTAGCAAAAGCCAAAGAAAATTCTGGTATCTTTGTGATGTATTCAGTAATCGCCTGACCATAGGAAAATCTCTTGGCCTCCAATCCGGCATTAGTGACATCCCTGGCAGATTCCCAATATTTTTTCAGTAAGATTGCCTCCAAATTAACATAATGCCCAGCAGCACCTTTTATGGCGATCCAAGAAGAAGTCAAAATGACATCTGCTGAATCATTTTCAATAACAGAAGCGATTACCTCTCTAATTTCAGTTTTCCCTTCTACCCACTCCTGAATAACTCCATTGGTTTCTTCTGAAAAATCAATGACTTCCTTTGAAACTTCAGCAATTTCACTTTTCACCCTATTTTCATCATTCGGGTTTTCTTCTGATTGCTCCTCTTTGCCAGAAAATATTTCCTTCCCTTTATCAATCCATTTTTTGAGATTACCCAATGAAAATTTTCCTCCGGATAAAACGCCAGCCTCTGCAAATTGATTTTGCTCCATTGACGACTGCTTCAAATCTTCTTCTGGTTGATTCTCAACATTTCCTGTTTGCTCTTTTTTGCCAACAAGTTTTCCGAGAGACTCTAGTCCCGGAATATCAGCAGAAAAAGGGGCAACAACTCTTAGAACATTATTAAGTTCCTCTTCTCCAATCAGACTACTAATTCCCTCCTTAACAACGTCCTTAATCACCTCTCTCTTTTGGTCGCCCTCTTCTCCAGACTCAGTTAGCGAAAGAACCTGATTCTCAATAAATTTTTTGGCTTGTTCTGTTTTCCCAAAAAGAGAAAGCCCCATATAAGTAGAAGCTCCCCCTAAAGTCAATCCTGTTAACCACCCAGCAATTCCCTTGTCTTTTTTTGCCAAGGAGAGCACACTCAACAGCCCCGTAACCAAACAGGCAGCTGATAAAGCTTTGTTATTTTCTATTTGGGCTAGTATTTTTCCTCCAATGCCATCCATTGCTTTTTCTATGAGAAAGTCTTTTGCCCCCTCCCCCTTTTCAACAATTGCCTGCTCGATAACTTTTGCCTCATCCAAGCCATCTTTCGCCGCTTCCTTTATTTCTTTAAAAAAATTATCATCTTGCAATGCCTGCCCTATTACAATTTCGTCTTGTGTGATGTCTTCTATTTTTAAAGAATTAAAATCAATTTCTTCTCCCTTTCTTTTGGCATCTTCACTTAAGTCTATCAATTTTTGGATAGCCGCTCCCTCCTCCAATGAAACAGCCGGATCATTAGATTCTTTTTCTTCCATTAGTTGCTCAAGTCGAGACTCTTCCACGGGAGGCTCTTGCTCTAATGTTTTTATTTTTTCCATCTTCTCCGCTCCCAAAATTTCCCCTTCTTCATCTAGCATTTCATCTTCCATAAGATTGGACTAAATTT
The DNA here is from genome assembly GCA_002327335.1 of Patescibacteria group bacterium UBA2193. GTDB lineage: Bacteria > Patescibacteriota > Minisyncoccia > Moranbacterales > DUUL01 > UBA2193. The sequence goes on along the minus strand of DCVH01000079.1, from coordinate 8,191 downwards.
TTATAAAAATTATTCAAAAGTTTTGAGATCATCAAGATCTTTTTTGACACCGACCATTCGATATCGATCAAGAATTTCTCGTTCAACAACGTCCCTGCTTCTTCCATATTTATATCGCGATAATTCCTTGTATGCTTCTCTTAATTCAGCACTTCCTTTTGTTGGTGGATAAATCTTCATGTCAAAAGCCTTATTCGATTCATTGTTTATCAGAAGCTTTGAATAACAAGTATAGTTATCAATATTCACCAAGTCATTCGCATCAAAAACCGGTGCAAATTGTTTCTCCAAAAATTCTGCGTCTTCCGGTCCAACTCGAAAAGAACAAATCGATCCAACGTTTCCGAAAACCGCCTTGGAAATATCCTCGGAAAGTTGTCCAATAAATTGATGGGCAACCGTCAAGCAAAGTCGATATTTTCTTGCTTCAGAAAGAATTTGAGAAATTGAGTCCGTGGTGAAATTTTGGAATTCATCAATATAGAGATAGAAATCCTTTCGCTTATCTTCGTCCAAATCTCCCCGAGAAAGGGCTGCCATTAAAAGTTTTCCAACGATAATCATTCCGAGCAAATGACTATTTATTTCACCAATTTTCCCTTTCGAAAGATTTACCAAAAGAATTTTCCCTTCATCCATCAATTGCCTGAAATCAATCGTGCTTTTTTGTTGGGAAATAATCGGGCGCATCATGTCATTGGAAATGAATGTAGTGAGTTTTGAATTGATGTAAGGAGCGATGTTCTCCAGCGCCGCATCACCTCCGGCTTTTTCCGCTTCTTTTTCCCAAAACTCAACAACCGTAAAATCCTTGCATCTTTTTAATTTCTCTTTTCGGAATTCGACATCGCGAAAAACTCGAGGAATTTCCATTAGAGTTGAACCAATCTCCGGACTGTCCAGCACTAGCAATAAAGCATTTCGCATGTATTGTTCAAACATCGGACCGCCGGTTTGCTTGAGATCATAAAGTTTGTCAAAAATTGCAATCAGTTCGTTAATAACAAATGTTCTTTGCTCTGGATGCTCTTCATCATATTCAATTAAATTAAACCCGAACGGTCTTTCTGTGTCAGACGGATCGAAATAGATAACATCTTCCGCTCGTTCTTTCGGAATGCACTCCAAAACATGATCGATGAGGTCACCGTGCGGATCAATAATGCACATTCCCTCTTTTCGAGCATCTTGCTTCGCCATCTCTTCAATAAAAGTCGACTTACCAACTCCGGTTTGCCCAATCATATAGAGATGCCTTCTTCTGTCGTTTATTCCTAATTTTATTTCCGTTTTTGTTCCTCGATAATTACTATAACCAATTGAAAGTCCTTCCTTGGGAACACTTGCTGGCGGAGTGGCTGTCTTTGATTTTAGTAAATTAATTTTTGGTGTCTCAGTAGTTGAAATCGGAAAATGAAATACGCTTACAATCTCCTCGATGTCGAGATTAATGCTTTTTGATGGAATAAAATTTCGTAAAATATAGTGATAGGCAAGCTCATGAGCATTTCTCGATTTGTCTCGAACCGCCACAAATTTGTTCAGATTAGCATCTTCAAATTGAACAAAACAGTTTTCCACTTGAGCCAAAATTATTTCTGCTCGCTCTTGAGTTTCCGCTGAAGCAAGCAAGCGAATGTTAACATCAAAACGAGCTTTATTTGCCTTGGCTTCAAGTTTTTTAATTATTTCATTGTCTTCCGGAGTAAGATTCACTGTCTCGTTTTCGTCTCTCTTCATCTCATCCTCATTTTTCCCAGATAAAACACCAAAAATTTCCTTACCGACCCCCTTGGCCAAATCACCAGCCAAACTTGTATCAGCCTTGTCGAGTTGCTTGCCTTGTTGCATTTTTTGAGCAATTTTTTCCGCCTTTTCCTTGCCTTTTTTCCCGGCTTTTTTCAACACTAATTGGATGACAGCGCCTTCGTTTTGACTTTCAAGTTTTGAAAGTGCATTGGTAATGCTGTGCAAAGGGTCAGTCTCAAGTTGTTGATAGGTTCTTATTGGATAGGCACTTTTTTTCTTAAGTTTCAAAAAACTTCCTGCGGTATATGATTTCGGACTAAAAATTGTATAATCCTTCACTTGCTCGATGTGAGCATCAGGATAAAAACTGTGAATTTGTTTTTCAACTAATTCTCGAATAATTGAAGGCATTGAAACATAAAAAGAAATTCTTTCATCATCCGAAGGCACCGCTATTTCAAAAGTTATTTGCAAATTTCCATAGAAAATCCTGGAAAAGAAATTCCTCCTGTTTTGAATATCAGAAAGTGTTGTTAACAAATGCTCCATTATGGAAATTTCTTCTTTCTCCAGTTGACTCCTTTGCTCCTTATCTGTCACTCCTTCAGCCTTGTGAGACTTAATAACTCGAATCATGTCCAATGAAGAATTCAAGGAATTGGTGATTTGAAATCTCACAAGCAATAGTGATTCTATCAAAAACCACACCCCGCTAAAAAACATGATGCCACCACTGACTGAAAACAATACTAATAAGATGCTATCTAACATTTTTATTTTTTTATTTATTTTCCACAATAACCAACCCTAAATGCTTTCCAAAAGACCTTTCTCGATTAAAATATTTCTGGTTTTGTCTTCCACCAACTTATCATGCACTTGGTCTAAAACATAGTTTTCATCCAAATGTCTCGCGACCTTAATGGCAATGAAAGGATCTTTTTGAATAGCAAGTTGCACGAGCTTGTCGATTTGTTGCTCAACATCTTTTATTTCATAGATATCTTTCGCGTGAGAATGAATAATGGCGTGACCCTCTTCGTCATCATCTTCATCGTCATCATCGTCGCTCCCAGAATTTCCTTTTTGCTGTATTGCCTCCATTACTTCATTTTTCTTTTCTTGGTCACTGTCCGGTGAAGAAATATTTTCCAAATTACTCTCCTTTGCCAACCCTTTCTCCGACTCCTCCAAACCAAAATTGGATTCTTTCTCTGTCTTGTTAATATCACTTCCCTCCGGCACTTTTTCTATTTTTTGATCCTGATCTGCTATCATGATTTTATGAGTTATTTTTAATCTTTTTAAATTCCGTTTATTATTTTATTCCAATCCCTCAGCGTCTTCATCGTCAACATCTTCACCTTCATCGGAATCATCTGCCAAAACCTCCGACTGTTCCAGCATTAATTTATCCAACTCATCTCCCGTCTCTTTTTCAAGTTGATCAATTTCAGAAAGAGTTTTTTCGCTTTGTTCTGAAAGTTTCGCAGTTTTCTCCTCGATTGAATCCATTTTTGCTTCAAACTGAGAATTGTATTCTCCCATTTCCTGATTAGCTTTTTCAATCTCCTTAATCAACTCCTCCGCCTGAAGATCAATTTCTTCGTTGGTAATTGGATTTGAATTTATTGTCATTTTTTTAAAAAAATTATTTATTATTTATTTTCCTTCAACTTAAATTCTCTAATGTCAATTTTTTTCTTTTTGTAATAATTGATCAACATTTTATTAAAGTCCTCCTTTTCCACTCTTTCATCAATTTTCACATTAGATTCTCTCGTAAATTCATTTCTGTCAATATAAAATTTTGATTTGCTTCCAAATTTTTCTATTATTTTTCTATTAAAATAATTAATAAATAATCCCACCTCCACTTTCTTTTCTTCTTCGGCAGAATTTTCTACATTGGAACCATCAATTGGATTTTCAGTTTTCTCTTCTTCGTCTTTTTTCTCAGACTCATCCACTCTCTCATCAGAATCAGCAACAACAGCTTCTTCTTTTTCTCTTGAACTGCTTCTGACTTCCTCCTCTTGCGATGACACAGCACCTCTTTCCCGACCGCTGACTTCTGCTCTAACCGGTTTCAATCCTGTTGTTCTTACAAATGTCTCTCTTCTATCTCGATAAGGATTGGCGTTTTTATCCAACCTTGCAATCTCTTCATTTATTGATGCCTTTTTTTGAGAAAGCATTTTCTCCAATTTTGCTGTATTTTTTTGACTGCTTTTTATCAACTGATCAAGCATTTTCACGGCTGAATCTTTTCTGATTTGACGATCACTGTCTCCAGCCAATTTATAGGCTGCCCTTATTGATTCTCTTTGACTCTCCCACCCAGCAATTTGTTCCGTGCACCCATTCAAACGCTCTTCGCCTGCAACGCAAACTTCCGCCAGCTCTTTTTTCAATCCTCGCAATTCGCTTTCCACCGGAGAAAGCTTCTGATCATATTTTGAAATGAAAGATTTGGCAATTCTGTCTCTGTCATTTTTATAAAGTGCCAACCTGTTATCTCGATCCTCAAATTTTGACTGAATTTTGTCTTTTTTATTTAAAAATTTTGCATCTTTTTGCTCCAATACTCTCATTTTTACTTGCAGAGATTCCGATCCGGGAATGCCCTGTTTTTTCAAGTTTTCCACGACTCTCGAAATTTCATCTTTAGCTTTTTTTAAAGCTCCTCTTTGCATTTCAATCTTATCCATCTTTCCCTTCAATTTAGCAGCTTTTTCTTCGTGCTTGTTCATCCATAATTGATTATAGGCAATTCCAATTTTTCCCAAAAAACTTGCCGGATCCGGCAACTTGGATTTTGCGCTGTCATAGATATCACTAAAAAATTTCTTTCCTCTTTCTGACATTCGCTCCCAAATGCTTTTATTCTGAACACTCAACATTTCAATACTCCATTTTACCTCAGGAACTCTCCCTTCAGTTTCTGGATTCCCCCCTTTTTCAGGTCTGGCAACTTGTGCTGATGTTTCCACGGAATCATCAATATTCATTTTGAACCCCTGAATATCAGCCGTCTCAACAGTATTGTCTTTTTCGATTTTTTCTCCCGCTTCATCATCAAATTCAAGATCATCAAGATTAATAGATCCTTCTTTCTCTGGTTCTAATTCAGTCTTCTCGCCATTCTTAAGAATATCAATAGTGCCAGGGTCAAGTACTTCCCCCGTCACATTGTCATCACTATTTTCACTATTATCATTCACGTCCTTCTCCGCCTTTAGGGCTTCAACAGTATCTATATCCAAAGATTCTCCTATTAATTCATTATCCCCCTCTTCCCCATCAAGAACTTCCTCGCTAACAAGATTTTCCGCAATAACCGCACCAGGATCAACTGCATCTTTTTTAGCAACAGGGGTTGGTTTTAAATTTTCCATTTTTTTATTTTTTAAAGTTTTTTTACTTTTTATGTCTTCACTTGCTAATTTATAAAGTTTGATAAAATTTTTGCACTCCTCTCTTCTGTCAACTTTATTTTTCCCTTCTTCCTCAAGAACAACAATACCAGTACTAGGAAAATATTTAATCAATTTAACAATAATTCTTTCCTTTGAAGTCTCACGAAAATATCTTTTTCCGTATTCATATCTCTCCTCAAATTCCTCCAGTGTTAGATTTTTAAAATCTTCTTGATCAACTTTTCCAACGTCTAGTTTGCCCACATTATCTGAATTAGTAATGACCTTTTCTTTTGGGCCAACTTTCTTAGTTTTCTTAACAGGCTCTTTTTTCGCTATTTTTTTGTATCGAACCTCTTCTCCTCCTCTTGTCACAAAACCAAAATTAACACAGTCTTTTATGAAGTCTTCAAATTCTTTATAATTAAAATGCTTGGTTTCGGTTTTACCATAATCGGTCTTACCCACCGAAAAATTAATTATTCCATCCTTGTCTTTTTCAAGTTTGGAATTCTGCACGATAGAAACTCTCACTTTCCCTTTTTCTTCATCATAATATTCAATTAAAATAACTTCCCCATCTTTATTATAGAATTCCGGTCTTCTGTCACCAAATTTGCCAAACTTTTCGGAAAATTCTTTATATGTTGGCCAATCACCTTTTTTCTCAATAGTCTTTTTTTTGTTTTTTTCTGAATCAGCAGAAGTGGCATCTTTTGACTCTGGAATTAAATCATCAACACCCATATCTTTCGCTGTCTTTCCTTTATTATTATCAACTATTGTCTTACCACTCCCTTTGTCATCGTCGGCTTTTGCATTGCCGTTTATGCCGACAAGTGATGTCGGTATTTGCACATTGTCTTTGTTCGCCATTACAATACTCCTAAGAACCTTTGGTATTGTTTTTTGTTCTGCAAGTAACGCCAAAATCTCTTGAGCGTATTGAGTTTCGCTAAAACTCTTCTGATTTGCCAATGCATCAGCAAATATTTCCGCCTCTCTTTCAATTATTTCAAGTGCTTTTACTCTTTTCACTTTTTCACAATATCGAGCAATAACCTCTTTACCGAAAAAAAGATCCGCAATCCCATCCACGTCAATATCCAATTTTTCTGGTAACTCCACTTCTTTCTTGAGACCGTTGGCTTTTTCAACGACAGCGACTATGCCATTGAGTTTTTTCTCGACATCAGGAATTTTTGCTTTTAAAACCGCCCCTAAAGTTCCATCCCCTCCGTTTTTTTCATCTCCCATTTTTTTTATCTTAATAAAGATTTTATATTTTTACATTGTACCATATTTTCAATTTACCACCAAATTTTTTATTTTACATAAATTGCAAAAAATATTATAATACTCATAAGATTAACAGAGTAAAAAAACAAAAAATGAAAAAAGTGTTAAATTATGTAAAAGAAGAATGGGTATTTATCCTGATTCTTTTGGCAATCTTTGTCGCTGCGGGATTTCTGCGTTTCTGGCAAATCGGAAAACTTCCTCCGGGATTGCAATACGATGAAGCATATAACGGGATAGACATCATCCAAACCATCAATGACGGGAAGTTCAAACTTTTTTATCCGGATAACTTTGGTCGTGAAGGACTCTATTTGAACTTTATTGCGATTCTGTCAATGACCTTTGGTATTGGTCTTTTTGCCTTGCGTCTTGCCAGCCCCATCATTGGCATGCTCACTATTTTCGGCTTTCCATTACTCGCCAAAGAATTGAAACTATCCCGCCTTTCAATGCTTATCGGAACATTCATGCTTTCTTTTTCCTTTTGGCACTTGAATTTTTCCAGAACCAGCTATCGAGCAATCATGGTGCCATTTCTCATTGTTTGGATTTTTTATTTTTTCTTTTTGGGACTTCGAAAAAAGAATGGCTGGTTCATCGCCATCTCCGGCCTTCTAATGGGACTTGGATTTCACACCTACATCTCATTCAGAGTTGTCCCTCTCATTCTGGCAATTGTTGTATTTTTCAGTTTGATATTTGAAAAAGATTTTTTCAGAAATTATTGGAAAAAGGCAATCATTTTTGTTGTTGCAACAATTATAACCGTCGCTCCTATTGGCATTTACTTCTATCAACATCAAGGTGATTTAATCGGCCGAAGCAATGCTGTTTCCGTTTTCAATTCCCCCGACATGAGCTTTGCTCAAGCTTTCGGGAAAAGTCTCGCCTATCATATTGGAGCGTTCTTCGTTCACGGTGATGCCAACCAAAGACACAATCACGGAGCCCTTCCCCTTTTGCCTGCTGTTTGGTCAATCTTATTTGGGCTAGGAATAATTATAAGTCTCAAAGAAATAATCGAGAATATTATTCAGAAAATTAAAAAAAGAAAAAAATACAAGCCGAGCAATCTTTTTCAAATATCCATTTTTGCTCAAGCCGGCTTCTGGATTATGCTAATCCCAGGAGTTTTGAGCATTGAAGGGATTCCTCATGCTCTTCGAATTATTGGAGCTATCCCAGCAGTCTTCCTCATTACTGTTTTGCCTTTTGAATATGCCATCAACCTCTATGAAAAAATCAGAAAGTCCAAAAATTTAAAACTAAAACCTTGGCGATGGAATGTCTTAAAAGGATCAGTTATTGGATTAATTGCATTGGTTTTCATCAGTGGTTTATTGCAAGGCTATCTCTATTTTGGAGTTTGGGCCAAAGACGAAAAAACTCTTGGAGCATTTGAAAGAAAACTTTTCGACTTGGGATTCACAATTAAGCAACAAACGCCAAAAGAAAACAACTTTATTGTTGTTCCCGATCCAGTGAGCATCAGCGAAGACAAAAGGTCTTCCAGTTACAAAACAACTGAATTTATCGCCTACCCAGAATACCGAAAATTCTTCTTTCTTCATCCATTAGATGCAATCAGATATTCCACTTGCGATGACGCTCTGTATGTTTTCGCCGAAGCAGATGAATGGCTGATTGAAAGCTTCAAAATAAAATGCCCCGAACTCGAGGCACAAAGAATAACACCGACAGATGGAATTTATAGCTTTTGG
>DCVH01000014.1 GCA_002327335.1 Patescibacteria group bacterium UBA2193 | reverse complement strand
GAAAAATGATTGATGAAATTCAGCTCAAATTTAAGGATAAAATTTTTATTTTAATAGCAATTTGCGGGTTGATTCTAGCTTTTTATTTTCGTGTTTTTAATGCTAACGATTTTAAAGAAAGGGAATTGGGGCAAGGGTCTTTTTCAAAAATAAAAGCAGAAAGAGAAATTACAGACGAGACATCGATGAGTTTGGAAATAGGAAGGAGTGCTTTGCAGGTTGAAGTTGCAATGAGTGAAGAAAAAAAAATAGCAGGGTTGGGGAATAGGGAGTTTTTAATGAATGATGAGGGGATGCTTTTCATTTTTCCTCAGAAAGGAAGGCTTGCTTTTGAGATGAGAAGCATGAATTTTGCGCTTGATTTCATTTTCATCAACAAGGATGAGGTTGTTGAAATAATAGAAAATGTTCCTTCGGATTTCGAAGGAAGCATCGCAGGGACAAAAGAATATGACAAAGTTCTAGAGGTTAATGCTGGTTGGTCCAGACAGAATGAAGTGACGGTGGGGAGTGCGATAAAATGGAAAATTAAATAGAAGGAGAGTTGCGTTCTTCGTTGACTTCTTTTATTTTTTCTAAAAGTTTTTTTTCAGCTTTTATTAAATCTTGTTCTTCAATTTCAAAACAGATTACATCGTTTTTTTCTGTCAGGGTTGCTTCAAAAGCGTTAAATATTTTTTGTTTTATTTTTGGATCAACTGCAATGAGTTGCGTTTTTGTGCGGGAGGTTCCATAGGAATAGAGAATAGCAAAAATTTGCCCTTGAGAAAAACTTTTTTGAACTTCCTCCAGTATTAATGGCAAGTCGGCTTCACTGGCATGGCTTTGAACAAAATCTTCTCCAGAAATCAGGGACCAGGCCATTTGATATTCCTCGTTCCAATTCAATCTTGCCATGACTTTTCCCCAGAGTTTCATAAAGGAAAGGGGTTTAGTTTTATACAGGTGTCGAATGATGGTGGCTTGATTGGCTTTGTATTTCATTAACTTTGCAGCCAGGATCATTGATTTCGGAGAGGTTGTTGGTTTTTGAAAACTTTCTGTTGAGGCGACAATTCCTGTCAAAAGCGATTGTGCTATTTCTTGATCAATTTCGTCTTCGTTGTTTTCTATTAGTAGTTCGGTAATGATTTCAGCACAAGAAGAAGCAGTCAGGTCAATGATGTTCATTTGTCCATAATTTTCATTTGAGCTGGAGTGGTCAATATTTATTTTTGGAACTTCAAAAAAAAGATCATTATTTTCAACGTATATTTCTCCAAGACTTTCGGGACTTTTCACGCCAAGCGTTATCATTAAATCGTATTTAAAGTTTGCTGGGATAAAAGAAAAATCTCTGGGGTCAATCGATCCTTTCTCCGGAGTTAATTTTATTATATATTCACTTTCTTTTTCTTGGGTGTCTATGCTGATAATTTTGTTTTTTTTGGTGTTGAATATTAAAAGAAAGTCACGAGATCCGAAAAAATTTTTGATAATAGATTCTGGTTTTTTCAAAAAAGAAAGCTTGTCGGGGATGCTTTCTCGGCAAAAAAGGGTCACTTCCTTTTTTCTTTTTTTGATAATTTGAGCAAGAACAAAAGATGAAGAAATGCAGTCGATTGAAGGATTCGGTGGAATTACGAGGAGGACGTGATTCGACTTATCAATAAAATTAAAAAAATCCTGATTAACACTTTCCATTAGATGTTTATTTTAAATTTGATTTAAGCGGGCTTTCTTGTTTAGTATTACATCCTAGCATAGAGTTAGCGATTAGCAATATTGACGATATCGACAATTAAATGTCTGATTGGACGTTAAAAAGAAAGAGAGGAGTTGGCTATTTTTTAAAAGAATGTTATAATGAATCAAAAGAGTGAGAATATAAAAATAAAAAAGTGAAAGTTGAAAATAATATAAAATTTAAAAGAGCAAAGACTTCTGATAAGGGGGTTATTTCTGCATATTTATTGATTGCCATTTCTGTGGCAGTAACGATTATTACCGGCCTGGTTGTTTTTGTGACAACCAATCATCGGCAAAGCACCAATGAAGTTTCCAACCAACAGGCTCTTCAGATTGCGGAGAGCGGAATCTATTATTATCGTTGGTATCTTGCACATAGTTTGGATGGAAGAGATGTCTTGCAAATCAAGGATTTTTGGGAAAATGGCAGTCCACTTGGGGTGGGGACTCCTTATGAAAACGATGTTACTGATTTTTCTGGTAATGTGAAAGGACGTTATCGGGTGGAAGCAATTCCACCAGAACCGGATTCGACCATTGTCATTGTTAGTTCAACTGGTTGGACCTACAAAGATCCACAAATAACCAAATCAGTTAGGGTGAGATTCAGACGTCCTTCTTGGAGCGAATATTCTGTTCTTGCAAATGACATTGTTAGATTCGGAGAAGGAACCAGCGTTTATGGTCCAGTGCATTCAAATAACGGCATCAGGTTTGATGGAATTGCGAATAACACGGTTTCGAGTGCTGTGGTTGATTATTATGATCCGGATACGCATTCTACGAAACCAGGCATTTGGACATCCCTGTCAAACGAAGAAGAAGTTTTTCTTGCGGGCAAGGAGTTCCCGGTCGCCGCACTTGATTTTAACGGAGTCACGACCGATCTCAGTCTCATGAGATCAGAAGCTCAAGTAGATGGAATTTATTTTGAAGGAGACACTTATTCTGAGGAGGTTTGCGAATGGAGGAAGGTGCATGGCAAAATGGTGTATTCTTGCGAAACAGAAACAATCATAGTTGAAGGCTATCATGTGACACTGAGAACTGATGATAAAATTGAAATAAGAATGATAACTGATTATCAAGGGGATGGACCGCATGAGCCGAAAACTTATAAAATACAAAAAGAAACAGACCCTGTGCTATACGACATTCCCTCCAACGGGCTAGCTTTTTTTGGCAGTCATGTTTGGGTTGAAGGACAAATTGATTCTGCCAGGCTGACTATCATTGCTGCTAGTTTGAATTCATCGAATGACGAAAATATTTATATTAATGACAGTATTTTATATACAAATAAAAACGGACAGGACATCATTGGCTTGGTTGCTGAAGGGGATATCTCGATTGGTCTTTATTCGGCAAATAATCTTGAAATTGATGCGGCCCTTTTGGCAAAAAACGGAAGAGTCGGAAGGGACTATTTCACAGAATCTCATTCAAATGCTTTCACCAAAAGAGATCGAATCGTTGTTTATGGTTCAATCGCCACAAATGAGAGATATGGCTTTGCTTGGACTGACGGAACAGGTTATCAAATAAGGGATATATATTTTGATAATAATCTTCTCTATTATCCTCCTCCATATTTTCCAACAGGAACGGTTTATGAGCTTGATTTATGGGAGGATTTATAAATTTATTCTATAAAATCAGAGAAAAATGAAAGGAATTAATTTAAAAAAACTTTTTTTGTTAAAAGCTTCAACCGCATTTGGAGTTGATTTTAATGGTCGCACCCTAAGAATAATGCAATTGAAAAGAAAGGGAAAAAATCAGAAAGTTACGGGTTGGATTGAGAGAAAAATTCCACAAGGAATTATGAATGATATTCTCATAGAAAACAGTGATAATTTTAAAAATTTTTTCTCAGAATCAATAAAAAAAGCAGAGGGAAAAATCCATGGGAATCGGATTGTTGTTTCGGTTCCGGAAAATAAAGTTTTCATTAGAATTATCACCATTCCATTGATGGAGGAAAAAGAGGCAACCGAATCAGTTCGCTTTGAAACAGAGTCAAATATTCCTATTTCAGTGGATGAGGTTTATTTTGATTGGCAAATTGTTGAAAAAAGAGAAAAAGATATGGACGTGCTAGTTGTTGCTTCTCCAATGAAGATTATTGATAATTATTTGAAAGTATTCTCAGAAATGGGCTATCAGGTTGTTGCTTTTGAGCCAAAATCAATCTCAACCGGAAGAAGCATTATTGGCAATGATATGGGCGATTATGCATTGGTTGTGGACATGGGGCTTGAAAGCACTAACTTTGCAATATACGAAAAAGGTTTCCCTATTTTCACTTCAAGTGGTTCAGTTTCTGGAAAAATATTAACAGACATGGTGATGAAAGCCAAGGGAATTTCAATCGAAAAAGCGGAAAGTTATAAAATAAAAATTGGGCTTGGTTCTACTTCGGAGGAAAAACAAGAAGCTTTTTCAATTTTTGAGTCGGCACTCGTAACTTTTGTCGATGAAATAAAAAGGACGATTAATTTTTTTCATGAAACTTTGGCTGTTCAGAAGAATGTCACCGGAAAAAGCGAATTGAAAATAAGCAAAGTTGTTCTCACTGGCGGAGGAGCCAATCTAAAAGGACTAAATTCTTATTTATCGATTAATCTCCAGGAAACTATCGAACAATCAAGTCCGTGGGTTAATATTAAATTTAAAAATGATATCCCTCCAATTTCGAAAGAAGATTCGCAGGGATTCTCGACAGTGATTGGTTTAGCATTAAGGGCGCAAGATTATGAAAGTTACAATTAATTTATTACCATCAAACAAGAAAGAGGAGATCAGGGTTCAGCAATTGGCCGGGATGGTTTTTGAGATTGGATTTTCAGCGGTGGCTGCTATTGCGGTTTTCGTAATTTTTTTGTTTTCTTGTCTTTTTATTATTGATATGCAAGAGAAAATAATAACAGAGGAAACTATTCAATTGGAAAAGGTTAATGTTTATGGGGAGGTTCGAAAGACCTATGACCTTGTTGACGAATATTACAAAAACACTGGACAACTCGAGAAGGGACTATCGGATCAAGTTTCTCAGGTGCTGATTTTAGAAAAGGTGAACGGATTGATTCCGGAGAATTTGTTTTTAGAAGAAATTTCTATTATGGAGGGAAAAATATTAATAAAAGGTTTTTCTTCAAGCAGGGATTCACTGATTGAATTTCGTGACAAACTGGAAGGCGATGAGCAATTTGATTCCGTCGAGGCTCCAATTTCAAATTTCACTGCTAGTGAAAATATTAATTTTACCTTTACTATTGGAATAAAAAAATAATATGGAAATTTTTCAAAAAAATAAAAACATAATAATTGCCATTCTGGTTGTCTTGCTGGTCAATGCTGGTCTGATTTTTTTTCTAGCAAAGCCATTATATGGCAAAGTTCAAGAAAAAATGAACACTGTTGAGCAAAGCAAGCAACGATTGGAGAATATAAAAAAGGAAGGTCAGAAATGGCAGGATTATAAACAAAAAAGAGAAAAAATGGAAGAGAGCAAGGACTTGCTGGCTAATTCGATGGTTAAGAATGAAACCCAAATAAATCTTATTGAGCGTTTGGAGCAAATTGCCGGCGAAGAGGGTGTTGAAATTGAAATTCAAAGTCAAGTTGAAGTTGGTTCTGAAAAAAAAGACAGTTCAAAAGACAAAAAAGATACGAAAAATGAAAGCTCAAATGACGGGGGAACTTCTTTTTCGCTAACTGTCGATGGTGAATACGATGAAATATTGGATTATGTTTATAAGCTGGAAAACTTGAATTATGTTGTAAACATTGTTTCCTTGAATATTAAAACTCGTTCAGCGGTGCCGACGCTCAGAAACCAGAAACAGGAAACAAAAGAAAACGTAAAGCCTCTTCAGGCAAAAATTGTTATTTCTTTCACTTTTCAAAAATGACAAAAATAGAAACAAAAAAAACAGATATCAGGGAGTCATTGAAAAAAGTTAAAATTTTTTCATTGAAGATTGGGGCTATCGGAAAAAAAACTTGGTTCTTTACTATCGTTTTTTTTCTAGTTACTTTTGGCTTTTCTCTTTGGATTTGGTGGAGTTGTATCTTTAATCCTTCTCCGAGCGAGCAAGTTATTTCCGATATTCAGAAGGAGCAGAAAGAATTTGAAACAAAAGAAAGGCGAGTGGAGCTTACAATCAAAAAAATTCAAGAACGAAACTTTCGTTTTCAGGAGGCTGTGAATCATCAGCTTGATAGAAAAATATTCAAAAGCGGAGCGGAAATTTTTCAGGAAATGAATCCGTCTCCCTCACCTACAAGCGGAGCTGGAATTAACAAAATTCCATAAACCTTTGACTATTTGATTTATTCTTGCTAAGTTTTTTAGAGTGTTTTTGAATTTTATCTCATCATTCATATTGTCTTTGTTGCATGTGGCGGATTGCAAAGTCAGTTAAGTTCAAGTATTTATACAATTTATAATCACGTCCCGGTAGCTCAGTTGGATAGAGCAACAGCCTTCTAAGCCGTAGGTCGCAGGTTCGAATCCTGCCCGGGACACATTGAAAAAATAAATATTTCACAGAAAACTGCTTGTTGGGCGGTTTTTTGATTATATTTGAAAAAAGAAGTCAAAGGTGGTATTGTTTGTTTATCATAAATAAATAAAAACATGAAAAAAGAAAATTTGGTTTTTTTGGATACGGAAACGACGGGAGCTGGCCCGGGTGATCGATTGTGTCAGGTGGCATATAAATTTGAAGAAAAGGAAAATGAGGCGCTTTTCAAACCTCCGGTCCTGATTCAAATCGAAGCGATGGCGGTTTCTCACATTACCAATAAGATGGTGGATGACAAGGAACCATTCATTGATTCCGAGATGCAAAAAGAATTGAGCGATATTTTTAATAGGGATAATATTTTGGTGGCGCACAACGCTCAATTTGATGCGGAAATGTTGGCGAGGGAGGGCGTGGTGGTTAACAAAATGATTGATACTTTGAAAATTGTTCAATATCTTGATAAGAAAGGAGACTTGCCTAAATATAATTTGCAATATCTGAGATATTATTTTGACTTGGAAGTTGAAAATGCAACGGCTCACGACGCGCTTGGAGATGTTCGGGTTTTGGAAAAACTTTTTGAACATTTTTTTGAAGAGATGCTTCGGGATATGAAAAACGAAGAAAAAGTTTTGGACAAAATGTTAGAAGTTTCTGCGTTGCCGGTTCTTATTAAGAAGATTAATTTTGGGAAATACAAAGGGAGAAGGGTGGCTGACATCGCAAAAAATGATGCCGGATATTTGAAGTGGCTTTTGGATGAAAAAATAAAAGCCAAAAACCAAAACGGAGAAAATGACGAGGATTGGATTTATACCCTTGAATATTATCTAGAATCTATCTAAACCTCCTTTTTCTGTTGCGGGTTATTGTTAAATAAATTTTTAATGTGGCATGTCTATATTTTAAAATGTTCCGACGATACTTTCTATACGGGAATTGCAAAAGATCTCAATCAACGAATTGAAGAGCACAATTTTTCTAATCTTGGAGCAAAATATACAAGAGGCAGACGTCCGGTAAAACTGGTTTACTCCAAAAAGTTCAAGGATCGGTCAGATGCTTCCAGGGAAGAATGGCGAATTAAAAAAATGAAAAGAGGTGATAAGGCGAAAATGTTGAACAAAAAAAGATAGCACAAAAAGCTATCTTTTTTATCTCAATTTTTAAGGTGTTAGATTTTGAATTCAATTACGTCTCCATCTTTAATGATGTATTGTCGTCCTTCGGTTCTGGCAAAACCAAGTTCGCGAGCTTTGGCGCGAGTGCCGGTTTCAATGTATTTTTCATAGCTAATGATTTCAGCACAAATGAATTTTTTTTCAAAATCTCCGTGGATGGCTCGCCCGGCTCTTGGAGCAGTGGAATTTTCCGGGATTGTCCAGGCACGTGTTTCTTGTTCTCCGGTGGTTAGAAATGTTATCAGCCCAAGCATCGAATAGCTTTTTTTGATTAATTCGGAAAGCTCTGATTTCAGCTCGAGTTCCTGCTTGTCTTCATCGGAAAGTTCCAGGAGATCTTCTTCTGTTTTTATATCCAAGGCGAGATAGTTTTTGATATCTAAATTATATTTTTTCAAATCCTCCTCAACCTTTTTGGGATTAGCAGTATTAAAAACATAGAGAATTGGTTTGAAAGATAGCAAATGAAGGTCTTCGATGAGTTCGAATTTTTCTCCAAGACTTAAAATAAAATCAGAAATTTTTTCTAGATTATTTTCATCTAGAATTTTTTTGAGATTATTGATTATTTCCAATTTTTCTTGAGCTTCTTTGTCGTTGGACTTCGCTTCTTTTTGAAGCTTGGCAACACGCTTGCTCACGGTGTCGATATCGGCTAGAATCAATTCGGTGTTGATGATTTCCACGTCTCTTTTTGGATCAATGGTTTCATGAACATGGGTGATGTTGCTATCTTCAAAGATCCGGACTACTTGAACAATTGCATCAACTTCTCGAATGTGAGAAAGAAATTTGTTTCCAAGCCCTTGTCCTTCGGAGGCACCTTTGACGAGGCCAGCGATGTCAACAAATTCAATCGTGGCAAAAACTGTTTTTTTTGACTTTGAAAGCTCAGTGAGTTGGTCAACTCTTTTGTCTGGGACCTCAACGATTCCGATGTTTGGTTCAATGGTGCAAAATGGATAATTATTGATATCGACTTGAATTTTTGTGAGAGCTTTAAAAAGTGTGGATTTACCGACATTTGGAAGCCCAACGATTCCTATTTTCAATTTGGTTTATTAATTTGTTAAATACAGAATTTCCGCGTTTGAATAAAAATCATATTATTTTCCCCAAGAAACATTTTTTCTCCGGCCTTTCGTTTCACACGGCAGCTGCGAAAAAATATTTCTTGGGGGGTGCACTATATTATTTGAAACGCGTAAGTTCTAAAATATTTGATAAGTCTGAAATACTAATTATATCTTGCATTGGCTTGAAAATATTGTCAATTAAAGTTAGACTGAAAATGTGCTTAGTTGCGAAGAAAGAGAAGAAGGTTTTTAAAATTTATTTTTTAAAATAATGAAAATTGCGATTGATGTGGATGATGTCTTGGCGGACTTTTCGGGTGCCTTTATTGAATTTCAAAAGAAAAAATACAACCTTGATCTAGAGCCGATCAAAAATTTGCTTTATGGAAGCGAATGGATGGATCGTTCCAATTTATCAAGAGAAGAAGGAATTCGAAGAATAATGGAATTTGTTGAAAGTGACAAAACAAAAAATCTTGAAACAGTCGAAGGTTCTCAGCCGGCGGTTGAAAAACTAGGGGAAAAATTCAAGCTGGTTGCTTTGACTGGTCGGCCCGCTAGTGTGGCAGACGTGACAAAAAAATGGTTGGAAGAAAAATTTTTTGGTGTTTTTTCTGATTTGTTAATAACCGATGCTCACATTTTTCATGAAGGGAAAAAGGATAAAGGAGAATTGTGTATTGAAAATGGAATAAAATTGTTAATAGATGATTTGCCTCGGTATTGCTTGGAGTGTGCTTCTGTCGATGTTTCTTCTTTTCTGTTTGATCAACCGCATAATCAGCATTTTGACGAACAGGAATATTCAGAAATTACCAGAGTGAATTCTTGGGAAGACGTTATACAAAAATTAATTTAAAAAAAATGAGCCACAAGCATCAAATTTTTCGAGTCAATAAAATTATTTCACTTCTCACTCTTTCTGACATTTTTACTTGGGGAGGTTTCACGGTGATGTCAGTTCTGATGGGAATCTATCTTTCTGAAAAAATTGGAGGAGACACAGTGCGAATTGTTGGAATCGGAATGGCGATTTATCTTTTATTTCGCTCCGTGATTCAAATCCCTCTGGGGGTTTTGTTGGACAAAATTGCAAGGGATCATGATGATATTTTTGTGTTATTTTTGGGATGTGTTTTGATGGGAACCGCCTTCATTTTCTATCCAATGATTGAAAAGGAGACAACCTTCTATTTTCTCCAAGCACTTCTTGGAATTGGTGCGTCTATGAACTTGATCGCATGGAGAAAACTTTTTGCGGAAAACTTGAGCAAGGGAACAAGGGGGTTGAGCTATGGAATTTATGAAACTGCCATGGGGGTTGCAACGGCTCTTCTCAGTCTGTTTGGAGGATTGGTCGCTGGTCGAGGAAATGAATATTTTAATATAGTTATTATCGTTCTGGGCGTTTGGGTGATGTTGGGAGGTGTTTGGGGTGGAATTATTATTTTTATTAAAAAAAGAAAATCTGATTGTTGATTATTATTGGCGGGAGAAGGCTTGTTGGGGGAGAGGAGGTTTAAAATCGTAAGACTAGACAATGAAAAATAATATTAAAAAAGGTAACCCGATTGAACTGTTGGCACCGGCGGGAGATTTGGAAAAAATGAAAATAGCTTTTGCATTTGGAGCAGATGCGGTCTATTTTGGTTTGCCTGATTTTTCTTTAAGAGCAAGAATCAACAAGTTTGACAGTCAAGCAATTGAAGAGGCGGCGAAATATTGTCGAGAAAAAAACAAAAAATTCTACATGACTTTTAATATCTATGCGCATAATTCTCACCTGGAAAAATTATCAAAACAATTAGATTTTGTTAAAAAAATAAAACCGGACGCGTTGATTATTTCTGACCCGGGAATTCTGAATGTTGTTAAAAGAGAAATTCCTGAAATGGAAATTCATCTTTCGACCCAGGCGAATGTCACAAATTTTGAAGCGGCACAATTTTGGTTTGAGCAGGGAATCAGAAGGGTGATTTTGGCACGCGAAGTGGGGCTGGATGAAATAAGGGAAATTAAAGAAAAAATCCCAGAATTGGAGCTGGAATATTTTGTACATGGTGCGATGTGCATGTCCTATAGCGGGCGATGCATTCTTTCAAAATGGATGACAAATCGGAGCGCCAATCTTGGAGATTGTGCCCAGCCTTGCAGATGGAAATATCATATCGAAAATCAAAAAACTTTTGAAAGGGGAGGTCACTTGAGAGTAGTTGATGATCAAAATAGATTTGAAATGGACGTCGAAGAAGATCAAAATGGAACATATTTTTTCAATAGCTATGACTTGAATTTGATTGAACATCTGGAAGCATTGGTGGAAGCTGGCGTGGATAGTTTCAAGATTGAAGGTCGAGCAAAAAGCGTCTATTATGTCGCCATTGCAACCCGGGCCTATCGAAAAGTTCTTGATGCAATCATTGAAGATGGAAGCAAAAATGAAATTAAAAAAATCATCAGAGAACAGAAGCTGGAACTTGATAAATTGTCTAACCGAGGTTATTGGACCGGATTCTTGCTTGGAGATGAACCGCCACATCTTTTTGACAAAGCTTCTCTTGAGGCAAGTGATTTATTTATAGGAATTTCTTGGGATCAAGAAGAAAACAAGAAGAGAAATGTTTTTGCTCATAATTTTTTCAATCTTAATGAAGAAGTGGAGATTATTTCTCCCGAAAAAAATATTTTTGCGAAGATTTTGAAGATTAATTTACCCGAAGAAGGAGAGAAAGATTCAGCACATGGCGGAATGGAAAGAGTTTATGAGGTGGAATTCGATAAAAAAATTGACGGGCTGTTTTTGATGAGAAAGGTGGTAAAAAAGGATTAATCGTGCTATAATCTACCTAAGCTAAATAATTATATTTAAAGTTTGCTGAAATGAATTTTAATCCGCTTCAAAAAATAAAATTTGTTCTTGGTCTAAATTTCTCGATACTTTTTATTTTCATTCTTTCAATCCCTTTCTTTATTCAAAAAAATACCAGTTGGTTTTCAGAAGAGATTACCGAGTCATTTTTCATTGCAATCGGCCTTGTTGCGTTAATCTATCTTTTCCGACACTATGATTTTTTGGTGCAAAAAAGAGAAGAAGAGGCAATTTTGCTTGATTTCAAATTAAAAAAGAAAGAGAAGGAGTTATTGGAAGCTTTCCAATATCTTGGCAAGGTGAATGTCCAGTTTTCCATGATCAAAGATTTATTGGAGAAAATGGAAATGCCCAAGACAAAAAACGATTTGAAAAAAGCTTATAGCGAAATTCTGAGTTTGGCATGCAGTATCACAAAAAGTCATTTCTCAGTCTTAAAAATAATTGACTTGGAGAGCGAAAGAATCTTGCACGAAAGTGTTTGCAACATGAGAAAGGATGGAAGTGAAGTATCGGTAAAAATAGGACATGGTGAAATTTTGAATAATATCAAAAAAGACAATTATTTTGTAATCAATGACGTTGCAGT
>DCVH01000076.1 GCA_002327335.1 Patescibacteria group bacterium UBA2193 | reverse complement strand
CCAGAAAGAATGGGACCAGGAATGGTTTCAATACGAAATAAACCACAATGCCAACGAGGGCAATTATTGCTATCAGAAAAAAAACATTAAGATTGCTTTTCATTTTTTTATTATTTAAATTAATTAACAGATGGTTTTTTTGCGAAAGAGTTTTTTATGAATTGCCAATCCTCTTTTTTTATTTCACCCAAGCCAAATAAAATTATCAGGTAAAACGCAAAGAGAATTATTGACCAGAACAGGAAGGCAATTTCTCCCTTGGAGAATAAAAAGGAAGAGGTATACATCAAACTTCCCGCGATAACTATTTTCAAAAGACTCTTTATTTTTATTAAAACTCCAAAATATTTCCATAGATAATATAGCATCCAAAGCATGATAATAAAAGAGGTGACGGTTGTGGCAACGGCCGATCCAGTGATCCCGTATTCTTTTATCAACAGATAGTTCAGAATGGCATTCATGAAAAAACCAAAAATAGAAATAATCATTATAACTTTAGTTTTCCCAGCACCATTCAGTGCAAAACTCATTACATAAAAAATTGTCAGAAAACCCACTCCGTATTCCAGAATGGACATCGCATAAGCCCCTTCGGTATATTCCGCTCCATAAAAATCAAGCAAAATAGGTCTGGCAAAAACTGACATCAGGATAATCATTGGCACCAAAAGGATGAGCATAATTCTGAGGGAGTTGCCCAGGATTTTAGCAGTTTTTTCATGATTATTTTCCGAGGTTGATTTTGAGATCATTGGCAAAAGAAAGACAGTCATAGCATAGAAAATATAGTAAGGAATTCTCCCGACCGTGAGTGCGGCGTTATAGATTCCGGTTAAATGGTCGTCATTTAAGAGGGCTTTTACCAAATATAAATCAATACTGATTAGGAGTTCATAAGCAAGGAAAAATATGACGATTTGCCACGCATAGTTGACCAATTTTTTCCAAGGGAATTCAATGTCGCGTTCCTTTTCGTTTGCTATTTTTTTGTTTAGCTGGGGTTCTATGTAAAATTTGTCAACCA
Source organism: Patescibacteria group bacterium UBA2193 (assembly GCA_002327335.1). GTDB lineage: Bacteria > Patescibacteriota > Minisyncoccia > Moranbacterales > DUUL01 > UBA2193. The sequence goes on along the minus strand of DCVH01000076.1, from coordinate 7,536 downwards.
TAAAGGCGGTTAGAAAGACTAGCCCTGGAGCAATGACATAACCAATAATTGATCCTTCGACTTTCCAAAAATAGGCGAGGGCAACGACGAAAACAATTCTGAAAATGGAACGAAGTGTCTTGAGGGAGGCTTGAATATTGAATTGATGAAGTCCGGTGTAATAGGAAAAATAAAAAGAAGCAGCAGCGAAGGCTGGGATTATTAGTGTGGAAATTCGAAAGAGCGGAATCAATGTTGGATCGTTGAGTGCTCGGCAAATCAATGGAATGGAAATGAAAAATAGGATTGTTATTCCGCCGACAATAATTAACTGAAGTAACACGGCCTGTTTTTTTATTTTTTTTACCATTCGTGAATTATTTTCGAAATATTCACTGATATATTTGCTCATTGCGGTGGGGATTCCATTGCCGATTAGAACAATGACCATGGTGGTGAGCGTTATGACGATGCCATAGCGACCATAATCAGCCGGTCCCAAAAATCTTCCCAGCAAGCTGTGGATGATGAAGCCGGAGAGATTGAAAAGAATTTCTGAGAAAGTTACCCAAAGGGCGGATTTTGCGAGAGTTGACATGAATAGTGAAGTTTAAAGTTGAAAGTAAAAAATAAAAAATTAGGAAATTAATTCCTTGATATCTTCAAAAACAATTTCTTTTTCTTGGTTGCCGTTTATTAATTTCATATTCCATGAGGAATATTTGTCGTCGTATAACCTTTTTTTTGTTTTCAAATATTCAATTCCCTGATCAGGCTTTCGGTCTCGAGACATAATGATTTCTGGATCAGTTTCAAGATATATTGCTATGTCTGGAATTTTAATAAAATTTTCACAGCGGATTTTTTTTGATGAATTACGCAAATAATAAATATTTATTATGGAATCATAAAAATATCTGTCAGAAAGGATGAAATCATGCCCGGACAGCTCCAGTTTTTTGGATAATTTCTTGAAACGCAAAATATCAATCATCAGGAAGATTCTTCGCAAGATTATTTGAAAAAAATTGGCACGTGTAACGCTTTTTTTCTTTTTGGTTTTGCACTTGCCAGTCATTTTGCAGATTAAGCAGTATTTATTTCTGAACTCAACAATTTTTTTGGCTATGCCGAATTCAATTGCGTGAAAATAAAAAACTTTCTTATTTTGAGATTCAAAATAATTTTTAAGCATGTCTATTTGTGTGGATTTCCCCGAGCCATCAAGACCGGAGATTGTGATTAGTTTCATGGTTTACGAAATACGAAATTGTTAGTACATTAGGACTGCTACTGGTTGCATTTTGGCGACCGTTTTTATTATCTTATTTGCTTCCATGTCAGCAAGGGCTTTGTCTGGATCTTTGTAACTTGAAGCGTCTTGGGCAACAACTCCTTTTGATTCGGCGTTATAGAGTTTCACTCCGCGTTTTTTCATTTTTTCAAACAATTCCTCTTTGTTTTGAGGGACTTCGGAGGTTTTTTCTTTTGCTCTTCCTGTGCCATGTGCAGCGGATCGAAAAGTCGATTCGTTTTCATCTGTAGCAACTCCGAAATAGGCCGAGGTACTCATGGAAGAGGGCATGAAAATCGGTTCTCCGGTTTCGGCAAATTTAGTGCCTTGCATTTTTGATGGTCCGAAGGCACGAGAAGTGTTGGAGCGATGAACGAGAACATCTTTCCCGAAATGATTTTCTTTATTCACATAGACATGGGACATGTCATAGAGCAGGTCAAGTGCATTGTCTCTTCCGAGAATTTCTTTAATTGCCTTTTCCATGTTGAATTGAATGAAGTCTCGATTGGCGAAACCGAAATTGCCGGCTGCTCGATGAGCGGTGTAGTAGTTTTTTCCTAAATCTGAATCGCTATCAATGGCATAGAATTCATTTTTGTCTTTGAAAGCGGGAATGTCATTTTTTAAAGTTTGATGCCAACCCTTTTTGTTTCCCAAGAAAGACATTCTTCCGAGTTCCAGCATCATTTTTTGACTCAAGTGCTCTTTTCTTTTTGGGGTATAGAAATAGCTTGCATATTGACCAATGAGACCAGAGCCGGTGTGAAGCAGGAAAACATACTGACCTTTTGTTACTCCAAATTTTTGAGCCATCGACTCGTCAAAGATGTCGGTTATTTTCATCAGATCCAAAAAGTGATTTCCGGCGGCGCCAAGAATCCCAAGTCGAAATTGTCCAAAGCGATAAAACATTGGAGGTAGAGCAGTGAAAAGGTCTTCCTTGCTTATTTTTTCATCTTCAAACATGTTGCCATTCATCAACATGTTTTCCGTAGCAGAAGAATCTTTTTTGAGATGCTCAAGAACTGCTTTTGATCCGCGTTGACAAATATCAAGCACTGTTTTGAGTGATATGTAATTGCCGAAATATTTTTTAGTTGGCACGACCTGAACAAATTTTTTAAACAAATCATCAATTTGTTTTTTGCTCAAATCGTTTTCGCTAAACGGGGTTTTGATTAATCTCATTCCGCAGTTTGGAGCAGTGTCGAGCAGTTGCGGGAGAAAATATTTTTCTGTCGCAACAACTGTTCCTGAGGGATTTTTTCTTCCGGGCTTGTGGTGAACATCGGCCAGAGCCGCAGTGTGGTGAAAAATGTGTTCGTTTGAAGCAACGTCAACCAATTTTTCGATAGTGGATTCGTCCGGCATTAATTCGTCGGAAACATGAAAAACCACCGGAACTTTTTGTTTTCCAGTTGGTTGAATTATTTGTTTATATTCATTTTCTTTGATTATTTCTGGCATGTTTATTTTTTATTTTCTTAGTTTGATTTTTTTGTGATTCTATTTATTCTCACAAGATTGATAATTTTTTAATTTGGTTGATGACGTTGTGAAATCTCAGATAACATATTTTCTCCTAACGCAAGACGTTGACACTCGAAAATATGTTATCTAAGATTTCACATTCGGCTATTAATATCCCAAAAATTTAAAAGCATTGATTGGTAAAAATTTTAAATTTAAAATTCAATGGAAGTTGAAAAGTGAAAATTGGAAATTATTTTTAAAGTGAACTTATTTTATCACAAAGATAAATATATTTCTTCATATTTCTTTGCAATTTTTTTTATGTCAAAATTTTCTTCACAAAATTTTCTAGCAGATTCACCAATTCGATTCATTTTTTCGGGATTATTTTTGAGGTCTAAGATTGCTTCGGCGAGTTGTTCGGGGTTTTGTTTCTCGACAACGATTCCGGTTTCATTATTTTTAACAAATTCTTCGAGCACCGGAATGTTTGAGACAATTACCGGTTTTTTACAAGCCATTGCTTCTACTATAACCAATGGAATATCGAATTTTCCGATCATTTCTCTGACGGGGAATATGTTAACATCCGAAATGTTATTTAAAGCTGGCATATTGGCGAAAGTTTCAATAAAAGTCACCCTGCTTGCAAGTTCTTTTTCTTCTAATTCTTTCTGAATCTCCTTTTTCTTTTTTGCGTCTTCATCGGACTTTATTCGACAGGCGAGTATCAGTTTCATCTTTTCATCTTTCTGGGAAACAATCTCGAAAGATTTAATGACAGTATCAATCGCCTTGAGACGGGTATATTCTCCGTTGAATAAAATAATGAAATCATCAGTGGTTAAGTTGAAGTATCCAAGAAGTTCCAGGTCTTTCTCGGTGTATTTGAATTTTTCCAAATCAATCCCAGGATAAACCAATTGAGTGTTTTTAATTCCAGCCTTTCCTAGTTTATTTTTTGTATTCTCAGACTGAACCACAATTGTATTGGCAAAAAGAATTTTTCTCAACCTTCTTTTTTTTGCGAGTAATTCATCGCTGATGGTGGCGATGGTCTGAATCGTTTTAGCTTTCGAAAAAAACAAACGAAATCTGATTAAAATTGAGGTGAGCGGTCTTGGAGTGAAAAGGAAATGAACAATATCCGCTTTCAGGGGGAATCGGTAAAGTCTTCCCAATAATTGAATTTTTTCAATAAAACTGAATTTCATTGAATTTGAAGTGTAAATTTTTTCGGGAGATATTTTTGCCTGAGGAGAATTATTGAAATGGTCAACATCATCTGTCGTCAGGGGGATGCACTCAACTTTTCCGGTTGAATTTTTGATTATTTCAAATGCCAGATTTTTTGAACCCTCATCCCAAGGAGGAGAAAGTGGTCTGGTGTAGAATAAAACTTTTTTAATTTTTTGAATGGTTGTTGTCATTATCTGAAAAATATTTTTTTAGTTAATTTGAATTCTCCTTCGTTCTCATAATTTGTTCTGATTTGATAGAGGAATGATTCTCCTTCGGCTTCTTCTGTGGCCGAAATTAACTCATCTGATGGAGAGATTTGTTTAGTTTCATTTTTTTTAATCTCAATTGTTTCTGAAAATATTTTTTGATTATCAATGAAATGTGTTATTTCATATTGTACGGGTTCTTGTTTTTTGTTTTCTATTGAAAAAGCGACTCCTTGGACAATGGCTTTTTTGTCTGTTTTTGAAATTGATAAATCAGTGTTTTCGAAATAGAACATTACAAAATTTTGAGAGGATTTTTTCAGGCCACTTTCTCCTCTCCAGAATAGAAGGGACGCGGTTAAAAGGAGGATGACTAGGGCAATGATTGAATAATATTTTTTCATATAGATTTAATTTCTTTGAAATATTACAACGCCTTGACTCGAGAAGATTTTTGAAAAGTTCGGGGAATTTTCAAACTGTTGGTCATCCTTTCCTTTTTTGAGAAAAACATAACTAGTTCCGGTTTCATCAAAACAGCTTTTCCCAATTGGTGAATCTGGAATGGCAATCATGTCTCTGGTACAAGTTTCTCTGATGTTTACCGAGTCTTCATATCTTCTGAGAATGGAACGGGAGAGCGGGTTCTTGTAGTCTCTCATCAAAAATAGTTTTACCCAAGTGTCAGCCGGCATGTAGATGTGATCTTTGATGATGATATCTGACGCTTTGGTTTTTTCTGCCAAGTATTCAGACCCCGCGAAGACCTGGCTAATGGTTTTGTCTTCATAGTTTTCTTCGTAGAAATTTGATACATCAGAAAGACCTGACATAACGCCGGTTCCGAAAATAATAACAAAGAATATTGAAAAAAACTTACGAGAACTATTCGATGCGTTGGCGGTTAATTTGAAGAGGTAGAAGATTCCGAATCCGCAAAGAAGAGCGGCCGGGAATGAAATATAGCTTGCAATTCTGTTTGAGGGAATATCAATTTTCAAAAGCCCCGGTTTATAGCTCATGACAAAAACCATACCAAACCAAACGACGGGGAAGATAATCGCTGAAATGGTTTTGAGGTTGAATTTATTAGTTATTTCTAAAAAGCCTGTTATTTTTTTAGATTTAATAAATAATCCCCAAACTATTAGCAAGAGAAAGATTGTTCCTATCCCTGCATAAAAAAATCTCCAAGGCCCAGCAGATTCAACAATGGACATCAGACTAAGGCCGATCCGAGTTTCTTTCGATGGGGTTCCGACTGCGGTGTCAACAGCAGAAGGGTTCAGGTAGGAAGGGATTCTTGAAAGAAACAAAAGTGCCCCAAAAACAATCGTTCCAACGATGTATTTTATATTTAGAAAAACTTTTAAATCGGAATAATGTTCTTTCCATGCATCAATTTTATTTTTTTCAAAGATATTTTTTATGGTAAGAATAACAAGCGTCAAGAAGATGAATCCCAATGAAATAAAAAGAAAAACGAAAGTTGACAGGTGGTGAGTGAAAATTATTCCTAACAGAAAAAAAACAAAAATTATTGGGTAAATTATTTTTTTTGTGCGCAGAGATTTGAGGAAAGAAAAAATTAAAAGAGGGATGAGGAGATTGCCAATAATATTTCCAATGACTCCACCAGAGACGAATTTTGCTTGTGGAGAGGCAATGGCATAGAAAAGACCAATGGCAATAAACACGAGCAGGGCAATGATTTTGGCATTTTTTTTGTTGGTGAAATTGGTGGCGATTTCATGTCCCAGAAGAGTTAATGCAAAAAGTGAGAAAAAATTTATTAAAAAAAGAATAGTCATCGGCATGGTGCTGATGAGAGAAATATTTGAAATGATTGCAATGATGCCAAAAATAATATGTTCTCCGATGATAAAATCCGGCATACCATAGTCAGGCAAATGATGAAATGTCTGGATGTATTTTGCCCAATACATGTGATGGCCAAGGTCAGTGGCACTTGGCATTGTTTTTGTGAACAGAAAACCAGCTTTAATGACAACCGCAAAAACAATTAATAACATGAATATTTTTAGAAATGTGCCCCAATCATTTTCTTTATTAATGGCGGTATTTTTTTCTTGTTTATTTTTTTTAATGAAATAAATAGTTGCTAGCCCAATAATAATTATTCCAGGGAAGAATGTGGCGGTGAATTGGTTTATTGGTATTTGAACTTTGTTGATGAAGATAAACAGAAAATCGATAAATATTATACTAAGAGCGAAGGAAAGGGTCAGTGTTTCGATTCCCATTAAACTGTCTCGTTTTTTGCCAATTGTTTTTAGCAAAAAATATCCTGGCAGGAATAGGATGAAAATTATTGATAAATTAAAAACTATCAAATTGATAAGCATTTATTTTCTTTTTTCTAATTAAAACTTTTTATTTTAGGATTTACNNTAATATGATTTTTATTCAAACGCGTAATTCTTGATTTTATTTATTCAAAAACTTTTTCATTTCATTATAATATTCTCGGGAGATCTTGTCCCAGGAATAATTTTCTTTTACGTATTTTCCGGCTCTTTTCCCGAATTTTTCAATAAAATCGTCTCCTGCGTTGACAACGCCGTTAATTTTTTTAATCCATTGCTCGGCATTTTCTGGTTCAATTAATATTCCATTTTCCCCGTTCTTAATTGCATCTGCTAGTCCTTCCAAATTAGAAGCCAAAACAACGCGATCGCATATTCCAGCTTCAATTACATTAATTCCAAAGCCCTCCATTGTTCCTGGAATTTTAACATTAGGAGCTACAACCAGATCAGCAGTATTAAGGATGATTTTCAGTTGATCTTGCGGAATAGACGGAATTAGTCTGACGCGATCCTCAAGGTGGTTGTCGGTGATGGCTTTCTCGCAATCAACGAAAGCGTCTCGATCGCCGGCAGTTCTTCGGTCAACGCGACCGCCTGCTGCAATCAATACGATATTTTCAGGAAGTTTTGGCATAACATTTTCGATGAACCAGCTTGTTCCTTTGTGTGGAACAAATCTGCCAAGTCGCAGAATAACTTTTTTATTTTCTACATTTTTTCCATAGATTGGAGAAAGTTCTTTTTTGGTGTGACTTTCTTTGAAATCTTCTTCACTGACTCCGTTGGGAATGAATTGGCAAAGTTCTCGATCAATTCCAATTGCAACAGCTTCTTCAATAGTAGCATTCCCGACCATGAAAAGTTTATGAAATTTTTTCAGGGAAGGGATGTTGATGTTTCGATATGTTTTTGACAGGAGGCCTTCTCTGTTTGCAAAAGTTATATCAAGCCCATGCACAACACAGAAGAACTTTTTTTTAGGGTGAAAGAAATTTAAAACCACTCCAAT